>JAHECB010000067.1:7307-19008 GCA_024641925.1 Betaproteobacteria bacterium | reverse complement strand
AAACTAGCCCACGCCATGTCCCGTGCCGTGGCCGAAGTCGATGCCTTGTTCCCACAGCGGGGCGCGGGCCAGGGCGTCCAGCATGGGGCTGGCCGTGCCACGCGGGAAACGCGCGCGTGACAGGTTCATCGTGCCCTTCAGCACCAGGGTGTAGTCGCGTTTCATGGCCGGGCTGACCGAACCGATGGGCCAGACCCGCGTGATGTCGGTGGTGCCGCCCAGGTACTGACCGCCGCTGTCGATGAGCAGCAGGCCGCCGGTGTCAACCGCGCCCGGGCCGGCGATGATGGCGTGGGATTCGGCGGTGGCCCGGTAATGGGGCAGGGCGCCGTTGGCATTGAAGCCGGCGATGGTGGAAAAGCTCAAGCCCACAAAACCCTTGCGGCGGGCGCGTGCTGCGCTGAGTTGCTCGTCCACCGTCAATTCGGTGATGACTTGTGCGCTGCCGGGCAAGGCGACCAAGGCCGCTTCAAACCAGGCATAGAACTCGCACATGGCCGCGCCGTCTTCGGCCATGGCCTCACGCACATGGGCTGCATCGGCGTCGCTCTTGCGGCTTTTCAGCATGGTGCTGGGGTTGATGGCTTCCACCACCTTGCAGTCGGCACCGGCGTTGTGGCGGATGCCAAAAGTCACCCGCCGAGGGTCGACCAGCAGCACCTGGCCCGCACCCAGCGCGGCCAGGGCGCTGGCAACACCGTCATAGGCGGCCAGCTTCACGCCGTCTTCCGACAGCCGCTGTGCAAGGTCTGCGGGCACCTTGCCGGCGCCGACAAACAAGGTTGCGCCACTCAAGTCCAGCAGCAGATGGGCCAGGAACACCGGGTTGTAGGTGACGTCACTGCCCCGCAGGTTGGTGATCCAGGCAATGTCGTCCACGCTGCTGACCAGGTGGTGGGTGGCGCCATGGCTGGCCATGGCTTGTCGCACGGCAGCCAAGCGGTCGGCGCGGCTTTGGCCTGCGAACGGTGCGCGGTGTTCGTACACCGGTTGCTGGGGCAAAGCCGGACGATCAGGCCAGATCTGCGCCACCGGGTCGGTGTTGGTGCGCAGGGTGATGCTGGCGCTGCCCAGCGTACGGAGCAGTGCCTGGGCCTGGGCCAGGCTGAGCACGTCGCCGTCCACCACCACGGTGGCCCCGGCCGGCACCTGGCGCGCCAGCCAGTCCACATGGGCCAGCGATGCGCCGGTGTTGATCTTTTCCAGTTGTATGCCCGAACCGGACAGTTCCTTGTCGGCCTGTTCCCAGTAGCGGCTGTCGGCAAACAGCACGGCCCGGTCGATGGTCACGACCAAGGTGCCCATGGAGCCGGTGAAACCCGACAGCCACTGGCGTGCCTGCCAGTGCTCAGGCAGGTATTCGCTCAGGTGCGGGTCTGCTGAAGGCACCAGCAACGCGTGCCAGCCTTCGCGGGCAAGGACATCGCGCATCTGGTTCAGACGCAACCGGTACGGGGATGTGCGGGTGTCCATGATGAGGGCTTTCTGATGCAACGGGGCGAGGCCTGCATTCTAGGTAGAAGCCCAGATCCTGGTCCTGTTGTCAGCACATTTGGGGCGCTTGTGCCCGGCTAATGGCGCCATCGTCCAGGACCCCGGCTGTCATGATTTGGCATGTCTGCAGCATCCTGTTCCAAAGCGGTCGGTTGTGTGCCCGTTGGGCCGCTTCATCCATGGTCCGCCGTGCCGCCTGGAGCCCATCGGTGAGGGCGTCGCGCAACCCTGAAGTGAGCTTGTCGCTGATCAGTAACCGGGCCACCCAGAAGCTGCTTGTGTTGTTGGCGGGCGCCGCCGGCGCCGTTGTCGTGCTTGATTTGTCTACCGGCTTGACGCGCTTCTTCGATACCGTGGGCCTGAGCTTTCTGGCTTCGCTGTTTGTCGTCTTGGCCTGGGGTGTGGGCAGACGGCATCTGTCGAGCATTGATGCCCAACGCATCGCGGTACTGAGCACGGCGATCTACCTCATGGGCAGTCTGGCCAGCGTGTGGCTGGGGGGCGGGCCGGTCGATGCCTATGCCCTGGGCAGCAGTTCGATCTGGCTGTTGTGCCTGGATGTGCTGCTTTTCACATGCCTGCCCCAACGGTCTGCTGCCCTGTGGGCGGCATTGGTGGCGATGACAACCCTGTGCCTTGAGCAGTTGTCGCCCGCCGCAGCCAGCCCGGCCTTGCACGCGCTGGCGATGAACGCTTTCCTGGCTCAGGCCGTGTTGTGCGCGATCCTGTTTGGTGTGGGCACCAAGATCCGTCAGCTGGCCCGGATCGGCGCCAACGCCGGTCTGGCTGAAGTTGGAGACCAGGCCGCCACGGTCAATGACTTGGTCCACAGTCGCGAGGCGGCCCTGCGCAAGTTATTGCGTCAGTCTGAGCAGGCCTTGCAGGCGGCTGCGCGGAAGGAATCTGAACTGCGCATGATGCTGAATGCTTTTCCGGGCGTGGTGCTGCGCATCGAACCCGACGGCAGTTTGAGCTACTGCAACGACCAGGGGGCTGAACTGCTGGGGCTGGCGGTTGACGAAATGGAGGGTCGGCACGCGGCCAGCCTGCTGGGCGCCGATTCGTATGCCAGCTTTCAGGCCCGCAACCTGCAGATCCGCGCCAGCGGCAAGCCCGCCAGTTTTGAAGCCAACTTTGATGCCGGTGATGGCCGTTTCCGCGAATTGCTGGTGACACAGTTTGTGGTGGCGGCGGGTGCGGATCATCGCCTGGCCTCGTACCAGATCGGCGTGGACATCAGCGAACGCAAACGCCACGAAACCGCGCTGGCGCGCGCCAAGGCCGAAGCCGAGCAGGCCGACCGTGCCAAGAGCCGTTTCATGTCCAGCATGAGCCATGAGCTGCGCACGCCATTGAATGCAGTGCTGGGCCTGGCCCAGATGCTGCGTGTGCAGGCCCCCCAGTTGCCGCCGCAACAGCAAATGCACCTGGACACCATCGCCGAAGCAGGCCGCAACCTGTTGGCGCTGGTGGACAAGACCATGGACCTGTCGCGCATGGACGCTGGCGACATGTGCGTGACCTGCCAGCCGGTGAACCTGGCGCGGCTGGTGGCCTCTGCGCTGCACAGCGTGTCGGCCATGGCGAATGCACAAGGGGTTACGCTCGCGCCGGCGCCGGCCCACCGTGACCTGGTGGTCTTGGCCGACCCGGTGCGTTTGCGCCAGGTGCTGATGAACCTCTTGAGCAATGCCATCAAATACAACCGCAGCGGGGGTGCTGTCGCGGTGCGCATAACGCGCCGTGGGGACATGGCCCAGCTGGTGGTGCAAGATACCGGGCCGGGCATGGCCGAAGTCCAATTGCAGCAGTTGTTCCAGCCGTACAACCGATTGGGCGCCGAGCGCGGGCCGGTGCAGGGTACCGGCTTGGGCTTGAGCATCGCGCGCGGTCTGGTGACCCTGATGCAGGGCCGTCTGGACGTGCGCAGCAGCCCGGGCGTCGGCAGTGAGTTTTCAGTCTGGCTGCCGTTGTGTGCCGCTGACAGGGTTGAAGCGCCCGAGGCGCCCACCACGGACTTCGCTTGCCTGGATCAGAACGAAGGCCTGCAGGGCTCGCTGCTGTACGTGGAAGACAACGAAGTCAACATCATCGTGTTCGAGGCCTGCCTGGCCCGGCGCCCTGGTGTGAAGGTCCATGTTGCGCGCGACGGTGCTGAAGCGCTGCTGATGGCGCGGCAGGTCCATCCGCAACTGGTGGTGTTGGACCTGCACCTGCCGGACCAGACGGGCCTGGAGCTGGCCCAGGCCCTGCGGGGCCAACCGGCGCTGGATGACGTGCCGCTGGTGCTGTTGACGGCAGATGCCACCCACCAGACCACGGCGTTGGCCCAGGCCCACGGCATTCACGATGTCTGGCACAAACCTTTCGACGCGGCCCGCATGCTGGGCAATATCGACCGCCTGATGCGGGTGGCGCAATCGGCCTGAAGTGCCCGCACCATGGCCGCCCTTGGCCCCTTTGCCCCCTTGTCTCAGGTCACGGCCTGGCGCTGCATGAAGCGGTCTTGTCGCCATTCTTCGCCGACCAGCACCTGGCGCAGGTGTTCTGCAGCGTCCCAGACATCGGTGTAGCCCAGTGTCAGCGGCGTGAATCCAAAACGCATCACATCCGGTGCGCGGAAATCACCGATCACGCCGCGCGCGATCAGCGCCTGCATCACCGGGTAGGCGATGCCGTCATGTGCAAAGCAGACCTGGCTGCCGCGTTGGGCATCGTCTTCAGGTGACACCAGGCGCAGACCATGGCCCTGGGCCTGCACCAGGCCCGCGAACAGGCGTGTCAGCGCCAGGGACTTCTGGCGCAGCGCGCCCATGCCGCCCATGGGCAGCGCGGCCAGAACCGTGTCCACGCCGCACTCCAGTGCCGCCATCGAAAGCAGGGCGGGCGTGCCGCACAAGAAGCGGTTGATGCCGGGCGCTGGTCGGTACTCGGGTGTGAACTCGAAGGGCGCGTCATGCCCCATCCAGCCCGCCAGCGGCTGCCAGAAACGGCTGGCATGTCGCGGATGGGCCCAGACAAACGCGGGCGCGCCCGGTCCGCCATTGAGGTACTTGTAGCCGCAGCCCACGGCAAAGTCGGCGCCGTCGCGGTGCAGGTCCACCGGCACGGCGCCGGCGCTGTGCGCCAGGTCCCATACTGCCAGCGCTCCGGCATCATGGGCCGCACGCGACAGGGCAGCCATGTCGTGCATGCGGCCGGTGCGGTAGTTCACATGGGTGAGCATCAGCAGCGCGCAGCGCTGTTTCAATGGCCCCATCAACAGGCCAGGCAATTCGTCGGTGTCGGCGAGCTGCAAGGCATAGCCGCGTTCGGCAGCCAGGGCCTGGGCGATGTAGAGGTCGGTCGGGAAGTTGCTGCGTTCACTCAGGATGACGCGCCGGTCGGGCTGTGCGTCGGCACGGCTGATCGACAGCGCCGCACTCAGAGCCTTGAACAAATTGACGCTGGTCGAGTCCGCGACCACCAATTCGCCGGGGCCGGCGCCCACCAACAGGGCAATCTTGTTGCCCACACGTTGTGGCAGGTCGATCCACCCTGCGCTGTTCCAGCTGCGAATCAGACCCTGGCCCCACTCCTGCTGCACCACCTGCTGGACACGTGCCGCGGTGGCCTTGGGCAGCACACCCAGTGAATTCCCGTCCAGGTACAGCACACCTTCGGGCAGATGAAACTGGTCGCGCAGTGTCCTCAAAGGGTCTGCCGCGTCCAGCGCCTGGGCTTGCAGCCGCGACGTGATCATGGCGCTGCCCCAGTCATGTCCCACCGTTGTGCGGTCGGCATCTGTTGGCACGGCAGGACGTGCGGGTTCTTGTACTGGCGTCTGGGCGTCGCCGCTGTTGGTGGTTTGTACAGTGCAGGCATGAGCCATCATATCGGCGCCAGGCCACGGGCCGCATGGCCGACCGCCGCAGGGCCAAAGCGCCATCGAGCCGCCGCACAGATCCCGGGCGCTATGCAGGGCCCCGGCGATGCGTTAGCCTTCGCAGCATTGCGACAGTGGAAAGGCCGTGACCATGAAACCCGTCTCCATTCTTCTGGACAAGCGTGGTGGCACCCTTTGGCATGTGCGGCCCGAGGAAACCGTCTTCGCGGCCCTTGAACTGCTGTCCCAATATGAGGTCGGTGCGCTCATGGTGATGGACCATGGCAAGCTGGTGGGTGTGTTCTCCGAGCGCGATTACACCCGCAAGGTGGCCTTGGCTGGGCGCAATTCCAAGACCACACCCGTGTCGGACATCATGACGCGGCAAGTACGCACCGTTGGCCCGGATGCGGGGACCCGGCACTGCATGGCGTTGATGAGCGAACACAAGTTCCGCCACCTGCCGGTTGTTGATGGCAGCACCGTGCTGGGCATGATCTCCATTCGCGACATCATGAACGACATCATTGCCGACCACGAATCGACCATTGCGCAACTTGAAACCTACATCCAGACCTGAGTTCGCAACGGCCCGGCTCAGGGCCTGCGGTCTGGCTGGTGCTGCCGAACAGGCCCGCTCGGGCCTGCGCTGAAGTGCTCCGGCGAGATATGCTCCTGCTCGCATGAGCGAAGCCGCCCGAATCGAGACCGCCATCCACCGCGAGATGCTGCAGGGGGCGCTGCACAACTCCGCGCGCTCGGTGCTGCTGCTGATGGTGGCGGTGGTCTACATCGCCTCTCTGGCATGGGGTACCGGCGACAAACGTGCGGCGGTGGTGGTGACCTTTCTGGCCGTGGGCGTGTCGCTGTGGCGGCTGGTCCTGGCGCGAAAGTTCGACGACATCCAGGACATGGACATGCCAGCGCTGAAGTCAGCGTCGCGGCAGATGGAAGCCAATGCCGGTCTGGTGGGCCTGATGTGGCTGATCTCCACTTTTCTGATCTACCCCGAACTGCGGGGCATGGACTCCACGGCCTACGTAGTCATTGTCTGCGGGTCCATTGCCACGGCGGCATTTTTCCTGTCCATGGCCGGCCGCAGTTTTCTGCTGCTGGTCCTGTTGCAGCTGGGGTCGCTGACCGTGGTGTCGCTGTTGCCCGGCGCCGCACACTCCATACCCATCGCCGTGTTGGCCGTGCTGTTTGGCATCACCATGATGCGGGCGGCCAGGGAGTTTCGCGAAATCGCGCTGCGCTCACTGCGCCACAGCCTTCAAGCCGGTGCAGACCGCGACCGGTTGATGCAGGCCATGGAAGCTGCCGAAGCCGCCAACGTCGCCAAGTCGCAATTCCTGGCTACCATGAGCCACGAAATACGCACGCCCATGAACGGCGTGCTGGGTGCGCTTGACCTGATGCGGCACACGCCGCTGGACAGTCGCCAACGGCGCCTGGTGCGTACGGCGGCGGCATCGGGTGAGTCCTTGATGGACATCCTGAACGACGTGCTGGACCACTCCAAGATCGAGGCCGGCAAACTCGTGCTGGCACATGCACCGATGTCCCTTCACGCGGTGGCTGCCTCGTCCACCGCGCTGTTCCGTGCCAATGCCGAGACGCGGGGCCTGAGCATCAAGATGGACGTGGCGCCCGGTGTTCCCGATGGTGTGGTCGGTGATGCACCCCGATTGAAACAGGTGCTGTTGAACCTGCTGGGTAACGGCGTCAAATTCACTGAAAAAGGGGGCGTGATCTTGCACATCAGCGCCGACACGGTCGACGAAGAACGTGCGGTGGTGCGTTTTGAGGTCGAAGACACCGGTATTGGCATCCCCGATGCGTCGCAAGAGGCTGTGTTCCTGCCCTTCCACCAGGTCGATGCCACACGCGCCCGCCTGCGCGGCGGCACCGGCCTGGGCTTGGCGATCAGCCAGCGCATCGTGCAGGCCATGGGCGGGCAACTTGAAGTCTGCAGTCAGGTCGGCAAGGGCTCGGTGTTCAGCTTCAGCCTGGACCTGCCGCTGGCGCATAACGCGCCGCTGCCCGTTGGCGATTCCGACTTTGGCCGCTTCGGCGTGGTTGAAGATCCGCTCAGCGGTGTGGTGCTGGTTGCTGAAGACAACATCGTCAACCGCATGATCTGCGCGGAGATGCTGAAGTCCTTTGGCCTGGAGGTGCTGGAGGCGGAAGACGGCGCGATGGCCCTGACGGCGCTGGAGCATCAGAAGGTGGACCTGGTGCTGATGGACATCCAGATGCCTGTGCTCGATGGTTATTCAGCGGCCCGCCAGGCGCGCGCCCGAGAATTGCGGTTGCGTCTGCCACGCATTCCCATCGTTGCACTGACGGCCAACGCCTTCGACGAAGATGCTGCGCAAGCCATGGCGGCGGGCATGGACGGCCATCTGGCCAAGCCGTATTCGCGTGCGCAGCTGGGTGAGGTGTTGCGGCGCTGGTTGTAGTCGACAGTGCGCCTGGCGGCATCAGCCCGTTGTTTTATGCACCTGCAGGTACAGCAGGCCGTCGAAGATCAGTGAATCCATGGTCTCGAATGGCAGGTCGGTGATGGGCCCCAGCTTGACCGCGGCGCCGCCCGACATCAGCAACTTGGGCTCTTCGCCGGTAGCTTGGCGCAGTCGACGTGCCTGGCGTTCAATGGCGCCGGCCATGGCATTGGCACCGCCGCTCATCAAGGCGTCGCTGGTGTTGGTGGGGAAGTCGACCACATCGCCCGTGGGTACTTTCAGTCCATCGGTGCCTTGTTCGAGCGCACGCTGCATCAGGCCGAAGCCCGGCAGGATCAGGCCGCCCAGGAAACGCCCGCTGGCGTCGAGTGCATCCACCGTGACGGCCGTGCCCACCATCACCACCAGGGCCGGCCGAGGCGGCCCGCTTTTCAGCACATGCCAGCGTGCACCGGCCAGCGCCACCCAACGGTCTGCACCCAGACGACTGGGATAGTCGTAGCCATTGACCATGCCGGCCTCTTCAGCCTTGGGAACCACCCAGCAGGGGTCGATGTCCCACAACTCCATCTGTTCTTCGATGCGGCGTCGCACGGCGTCGCCGGCGACCACACAGCCCAGCATGGACGTGGGGGCCGGCAGGTCGGTCCATTGGCTCTCGCCCAGGTCGTCGATGGTTTCCAGAAAACACACGCCCTGGTGCAGCAGGCGCGAACCGGGCTGGGGCTGGCTGTACAAGGCCCACTTCAGGCGCGTGTTGCCGATATCGATGGCCAGAAAAGTCATGGGCTGGGCTGCCATTGCGGCGGCGTGAAAGGAATGGGCCTGCACTTGCAGGCTGGCAGCAGCACCGGTGGGTGCGTCCGAGCGCGAAGGCTAACAGCCAGCAGCTTGATGCACAGCCCCCGCAGTCCAGGGGAAAACCTGGGGGCGCCGGGATCAAACAAAGCCATCAAATCGGCCATCCAGGCGACGATGCTGGCCTCAAGACGGACGCAGTGGCATGATCCGAAGCCGGGCTGACGCGAGCGTCAACTGACCCTGGCGTCGTGGTTTCCTGGCTTGCCGAACGGCTTGTGTGTGTCGCGACCGCCCGGTCCTGCGGCATGGCGTCCAAATGGCTGCCCAACCCCAACCTTGAACACATTGACATGACCGACCTTTCTGCAGAATTCAAGGCCCTGGCCAGCTACCGACCCCAGCACAAGGTGCGTTTCGTGACGGCGGCCAGCCTGTTTGACGGACACGATGCGGCCATCAACATCATGCGGCGCATCCTGCAAGGCATGGGTGCAGAAGTCATTCACCTGGGGCACAACCGCAGCGTGGACGAAGTGGTTACCGCGGCCCTGCAGGAAGACGTGCAGGGCATCGCCATCAGCAGCTACCAGGGCGGCCATGTCGAGTACTTCAAGTACATGGTCGACTTGCTGAGGCAGCGGGGCGGTGAGCACATCCAGGTCTTTGGCGGCGGCGGGGGTGTCATCGTGCCAGCCGAAATCCGCGAGCTGCAAAGTTACGGCGTCACCCGCATCTACAGCCCTGAAGACGGTCAGCGCATGGGCCTGCAGGGCATGATCGGCGAGATGGTCATGCGCTGCGACCATGACCTGTCGGTGCACGCGCCGGCAGATGCTGCTGCGGTGCAGGGCCACAGTGACGCGGCCTGGCGCGCCCTGTCGCAGGCCATCACGGTGCTGGAAAACGGCACGGCCTCGGCGGCGCTGAAGTCCGGTCTGGCGGCTGCCGCTGCGCAAACCACAGCGCCGGTACTGGGCATCACCGGCACCGGCGGTGCAGGCAAAAGCAGCCTGACCGACGAGTTGATCCGTCGTATCCGTCTGGACCAGGGCGATGCGTTGCGGATCGCCGTCATCAGCATCGACCCCAGCCGGCGCAAGAGTGGGGGCGCCTTGCTGGGCGACCGCATCCGCATGAATGCCATCGGGCCCTGGAGCGGCGGTGCTGATGGGCCTTCCGTGCAAGGTGAGGGCAACCATCGTCAGCGTGTTTTCATGCGCAGCCTGGCCACACGCGACTTCGGCAGCGAGATCAGCCAGGCCTTGCCCGACGTGCTGACTGCCTGCAAGGCCGCAGGTTTTGACCTGATCATCGTCGAGACTTCAGGCATCGGCCAGGGCGACGCGGCCATCGTGCCGCTGGTGGACGTGCCGCTGTATGTGATGACGCCGGAATTTGGCGCCGCCAGCCAGCTCGAAAAAATCGACATGCTGGACTTTGCACATTTTGTGGCCATCAACAAGTTCGACCGCAAAGGCGCGGCCGACGCGCTGCGCGACGTGGCCAAGCAGGTGCAGCGCAACAAGGAAGCCTTTGGAGCGCCTACCGACCAGATGCCGGTGTTTGGCACCATGGCCAGCCGCTTCAACGACGACGGTGTGACCGCGCTGTACCAGGCGCTGATGGACAGCCTGGCCGCGCTGGGTCTGCCCCGAGCCGAAGGCCGGCTGCCGCGTGTGAACACTCGCTACAGCACCCACCAGGTGCCCATCGTGCCCGGGGCTCGGGTACGTTACCTGGCGGACATCGCCGACACCGTGCGCGGCTACAAACAGCATGTGCAAAAGCAGGCCACGCTGGCGCGCGAGATTCAGCAGTTGCGCGCGGCAGCGGCCATGCTGACCGTCGGCAAGCCCGACAAGCCGCGCGCCGCCGAGGCCACGCTGAACCTGGCCGAACAACGCGAGGCCTTGCAAGACCCGCGCGCGCGTCAGCTGCTGGCGCAGTGGCCGGACATGCAAAAGGCCTATGCCGGCGACGAATACGTGGTGAAGATCCGCGACAAGGAAATCCGCACCACGCTGACCCACACCACGCTGTCGGGCCAGAAGATCCGCAAGGTGTCGCTGCCGGGCTACGAATGCCACGGCGAACTGCTGAAATGGCTGATGCTGGATAACGTGCCCGGCAGCTTTCCCTACAGTGCGGGCACCTTTGCCTTCAAGCGCGAAGGTGAAGATCCCACCCGGATGTTTGCCGGTGAAGGTGATGCCTTCCGCACCAACCGGCGCTTCAAGATGGTCAGTGAAGGCCTGCCCGCCAAGCGCCTGAGCACCGCCTTCGACAGCGTCACGCTGTACGGCAACAACCCCGACCTGCGGCCCGACATCTACGGCAAGGTGGGTAACAGCGGTGTCAGCATTGCCACGCTGGACGACCTGAAGGTGCTGTACAGCGGCTTCGACCTGACGCAGCCCAGCACCAGCGTGAGCATGACCATCAACGGTCCCGCGCCGTCGATTCTGGCCATGTTCATGAACACCGCCATCGACCAGAACCTGGACAAGTTCAAGGCCGACAACCACCGCGACCCGACGCCCGACGAAACACAGAAGATCCGTGACTGGACGCTGGCCAACGTGCGCGGCACCGTGCAGGCCGACATCCTGAAAGAAGACCAGGGCCAGAACACCTGCATCTTCAGCACCGAGTTTTCACTGAAGGTGATGGGCGATATCGCCGAGTACTTTGTGCACCACGACGTGCGCAATTTCTACAGCGTGTCCATCAGCGGTTACCACATTGCCGAAGCCGGCGCCAACCCCATCAGCCAGTTGGCCTTCACGCTGAGCAACGGCTTCACCTTTGTCGAAGCCTATCTGGCGCGTGGCATGCACATCGACGACTTTGCGCCCAACCTGAGCTTTTTCTTCAGCAACGGCATGGACCCGGAGTACACCGTGATGGGGCGCGTGGCGCGCCGCATCTGGGCCGTGGCGATGCGCGACCGTTATGGCGCCAATGACCGCAGCCAGAAGCTGAAGTACCACGTCCAGACCAGCGGCCGCAGCCTGCACGCGCAGGAGATCCAGTTCAACGACATCCGCACCACGCTGCAAGCGCTGATTGCGGTGTA
>JAHECB010000067.1:3539-7297 GCA_024641925.1 Betaproteobacteria bacterium | reverse complement strand
GACTGAGGACAGCGTGCGCCGCGCCATGGCCATCCAGATGATCATCAACCGTGAATGGGGTCTGGCCAAAAACGAAAACCCCAACCAAGGCGCCTTTGTCATCGACGAACTGACCGAACTGGTGGAAGAAGCCGTGCTGGCGGAATTCGAAAAGATCTCGGAACGCGGCGGGGTGCTGGGTGCCATGGAAACCGGCTACCAGCGTGGCAAGATCCAGGAAGAGAGCATGCACTACGAGATGCTCAAACATACCGGCGAATACCCCATCATCGGCGTCAACACCTTCCGCAATCCGCATGGCGATCTGACACCCGAGACCATCGAGCTGGCCCGGTCGACCGAGGCCGAAAAACAGTCGCAATTGCAGCGCCTGAATGACTTCCACAGCCGCCACGCGGCGCAGGCGCCGGCCATGCTGAAGCGCCTGCAGCAGACGGTCATCAACAACGGCAACGTGTTTGCCGTGCTGATGGATGCCGTGCGCTGCTGCAGCCTGGGGCAGATCACTGATGCGCTGTTCGAGGTCGGCGGGCAGTACCGGCGCAGCATGTAAAAACCGCTGTTGTTGCGGCGACTTTCGGCCCCTCGAAAAGCCGGGGTCCGGGCGCCGATGCCGCGCACCGAACCATCAAACCATCAAAGGAGCAAAACGTGTCTGATCTTTTTTCCCTGGCCGGCCGTACCGCGCTGGTCACCGGCGGCTCGCGCGGCATTGGCCGCATGATTGCCGCGGGCTTTCTGAAAGCTGGTGCCACGGTCTACATCTCGTCGCGCAAGGCGGCCGCCTGCGAGGCCACGGCGGCGGAGTTGTCTGCGCTGGGGCCTTGTGTGGCACTGCCGGCCGACGTGTCCGGCGAAGCGGGCGTGCGCGGTCTGGTCGCAGCCTACACCGCACGTGAAAAACACCTGGACATCCTGGTCAACAACGCGGGCGCGGCCTGGGGCGCGCCGTTTGACGAATTCCCCGAATCGGGCTGGGACAAGGTGGTGGACCTGAACCTGAAGACGCCGTTTTTCCTGACCCAGGCACTGCACACGGCGCTGCAGGCGGGCGCGGCGCGAGGCCACTGCGCCAAGGTGATCAACATCGCGTCGATTGACGGTGTTTCGGTCAACCCGCAGGAAACCTACAGCTATGCCGCCAGCAAGGCTGGCCTGATCCAGCTGACACGGCGCATGGCCTTGCGGCTGGCACCAGAGAACATTGTGGTCAGCGCCATCGCGCCCGGCGCCTTTGCGTCGGACATGAACAAGGTGGCGCGTGACCATGGCGACGAAATCGCGCAGCGCATCCCTTCACGCCGCATCGGCGTTGACGATGACATGGCCGGTGCGGCCATCTATCTGGCATCGCGTGCAGGTGACTATGTGGTGGGCAGTACGCTCATCGTGGACGGCGGCGTCACCCATGCTCGAGGTTGAACCCAAAGGAGTCCGCATGAATCTGCCCAGTTTTGATGCCTTCAAGGCCCAAGCCCAGTCACAAGGATTTGATGAAGTCCTGGAGCGGGTCTGGGCGCCTGATCAGGTCGTGGGCACCCATACCCACGCCTTCGATGTGAGCGCGCTGGTGGTCCAGGGTGAATTCTGGCTGCGCTGCGGCGACCAGACCCGGCACATCGTGGCCGGGGAGCGCTTTGAACTCGCGATGGGTGAGCCGCACGACGAACGCTACGGCCCGGGAGGCGCGGTATTCTGGGTGGGCCGGCGCAATCCGCGACCCTGAATCAGCGTCGCCGGCCAGGTCCAGGTGCGCCTTGTTGCCAGCACCCAACAACCCGGTGGCCTTCAGCCTGCGCTGCGCAAGCGCAGCAGGGCCCGCACAAAGCCGTGATCGCTGCGCCAGCGTTCACGGCTTTCGTGCAGATGGTCGTTGAACACGTCGACACGCCGCACATCGCCCAGCGCCCGGCGGCTGGTGGCCACAAACTCTTCGCTGACCCAGACTTGGTCCAGCAGGTCTGGCCAGCCGCGATAGACGTGTGAGTACGCCACGTCGCGCCGGATGGGCGCTTCGGTCTGCACATCCCAGGCATGGAACAGCGCGGTATCGCGCGCGCCCTTGTCGTAGTCCACGCTCTGGTTGGCGGCAATCATCTGCGTGGTCACCGCCTGTGGGCTGTCGTTCATGTCACCCAGCAACACCAGCGGCTCTCTGGTGCGGTGGGTGATGTCCACCACCAGTCGGCGCAGGGCGCAGGCCTCAGCAGCGCGCATGGTCAATGAACGCAGCGTGGCGCGGGCCACCACGCCGGGGTCGTCGCGGTCTTCCAGCACGTTGCCCTGGTCGTCCTGCAAGAATTTGGGGCGTTTGCTCTTCAGGTGCACCACCAGCACCTGCAGCGTCTGGCCATGCTTGCTCAGCAGATGGGCGCGCAACACAGGGCGCTCGAACCGTGTCTGCAAACCCAGTTCCGGTATCGGTACCTGGTCGGCAGGTTCAAAGGCCGTCACCGACTCCAGGTCCAGCACGGGCAGCCGGGTAACCAGACCGACGCGCGGCGTGCCACTGGCGCCGTCTTCGCTGCCTGGCGCGGCCACCGTGGTGTAGCGCATGCCGCTGGCGTGCACGGCAGCCCGCAATGCCGATTCGTCCCATACTTCCTGCACACCCAGCACATCGGCGTTCAGGCGTTGGATCTGAGCGCCCAGCCACTCGGCCTTGCGTGTGGCCTCGCTGTCGCTGTAAGGGTCTTGGTTGGGGTAATACACATGACCGGGCGCGGCCAGGTTCAGCAGGTTGCCGGTGGCCACATGCAAGGTCAGCCACTGCACCTGGGGCGCGGGCGCTGGATCCACGAGGCTTTCTACATCGACCGGTGCTGTGGCGCCGACGGGCGCGCGTTCATCAAATGTGTTCATGCCTCAGTATCGCAAGGACCAGCCGCCGCGTTTCTCGGCCCCCCCGCGATGCTTCAGTCGCCGTTGCGGCGGTCACCCGAGAAGACACTGCGCCTGTCGATGGGGTTTCTGCGCTCGCCCCAGGCGGCTTCCAGCTCGATGCGTTTGATTTCTTCGACGGCACCCTCTTCCGCACCACCGACCTTGCGTGCCTGGGCGCGGGCCAGTCGCTCCATCAATCGCAGGTCCCGGTCGGTCAGACTCATCGCACTTTCAGCCCACTGTTCGACGATGGCCATCAAGGACGTGTACTGAATCGGCGCTGCCAGCCGCTGCGCACGCAAGGCCGCCAGCGTGCCACGCAGCCGAGGATCAACGTCGTTGACGACGCGGTCCAATGCCATCTCACCCTGACCGTCGTCCACCACCAGATCGGCGAGCTTGCGGTAGTGCAATTCTTCGGCGCTGTACAAACGCCCTGACAGGATCATTTCACTGGCCACCGCAAAACCGGCCTTGCGTATCGTGAAGTCCCAGGCGCCCATGCCCGGGAACAGATTGAACAGCACTTCGGGAAACCCGGCCTGCGCGCCGCGTTCAAAGATGACTTTGTGAAAGGGCAGCACCGACTCCAGGCCGCCACCCAGGGTGTCGCCCTGGCACAGCACGGTCGTGTGGATGCCCAGCTGCGCGGCGTTTTCAAGCCACCACACCAGGTCAACGCAGCGCTTGCCGTACAGCTTCAGCGACTCGATGTCGCGTGCCTTGACCAGCAGCACAAACAGCGCCAGGTCGCCCCCGAAGTTGAAGACCCGGGGCACGTCGGAGCTGAAGACAAAATGTCGTACCAGACCCGGGTTGGCCGAGATGTCGCCCAGCAGGCGCTGCAGTTCACCCATGACAGCCAGGCTGTAACA
>JAHECB010000067.1:0-3529 GCA_024641925.1 Betaproteobacteria bacterium | reverse complement strand
AAGTCCAGTCCAGGCGCAGGTGCTTGTAAGGTCGCCCCAGCAGCCCGGCGACGCCTACGCCGGGCGTTGACGGCACTTGAGTCTGAGCGGTTGATGCTTCGGTGGACATCATGGCGGGCCGTTTCAGATCTCTTCGATGATGCGGGTGAAATGGTGGAAGTTGGCGCGCACCGACGTCACGATGGCCGCTTGTGCCGCGGGGTCCTCGATGGGATTCAATACCAGACGCAAAGCCGCCATGTGCTCGGCGTCCATGGAGGCATGGGAGTCGATGAACGACACCCCTGCAGAGCCGTCCAGAAACAAGGACTCTCGAATCGCTGATGCAAAAGGGCCGCCGTAGACCGAGGCGATGACCTCCAGCGCATACAACATGCCCAGTGCCGAAGCGGGGTGCACATGTTCAGCTGCAAAGTGGTTGAACCCGATCAGGCACTGCGTGTAAATCGACGGTTGGTGCCGGCGGGCATCTGCCTGCGCCACCCCGATGGCGGCCAGATCATTGAGCACCCAGATTTCGTGTCCGGTTTCTTCAAACATGTGGGTGTACAGAAAATGGCGCGCAGCCTGAAGCGTCTCATCAGACGGAGAGCCCATTCGACTGGCTGCAGCGGCGCACACGGGGTTGAAATACCACACCACGTGGTACAGCTCCAGCAGCAGCGCGCAGTAGCGCTCCTTGGACATGCCCTCGGCCACCGCGGCCATGACCGTCGGGTGACCTTCGAAGCCGCGGCGATCCTCGTCTGTACAGGCCACCAACTCGGCAAAAAACAACGACATCAGATCTCCAGGCACCCCCGTCACCAGCGGCCACAAAGGGTAGGTTACCAACAGTAACGGTCGGATTTTGCAGTCTAGGGCGCAATTTATACGTCCTCTCAGACCTGGGGGTTGACTTCTACAATCTTATGAATGTTCGTAAATGATTCCCTTGATCACAAAGGCACTGTGCGTCGCATCATTGAGTTGCCCGATGAGCTGATCAGCCAGATCGCCGCGGGCGAGGTCATAGACCGTCCCGCCGCCGCCGTGCGGGAACTGGTGGACAACGCGCTGGACGCCGGCGCGCGTCAGGTGGTGGTGCGGCTGCTCGCCGGTGGCGTGCGCAGCATTGTGGTTGAAGACGACGGCTCTGGCATAGCCCAGGACGACCTGCCGCTGGCGCTGCGGCGCCACGCCACCAGCAAGATTGCCAGCCTGGCCGACCTGGAATCCGTTCACACCATGGGGTTTCGCGGCGAGGCGCTGGCGGCCATTTCGTCGGTGGCCGATGTGGTGCTCACATCTCGTACGACGGCGCAGCCGCACGCCTGGCGGCTGCATGCCCGCAGCGGCGAACTCAGCGCTGCGGCGCGCGCCGTGGGCACCACCGTTGAAGTGCAGGAGTTGTTTTTCAGCACCCCGGCACGTCGAAAATTCCTGAAAACCGACGCCACCGAACTGGCCCATGCGCTCGAAGCAGTGCGTCGGCATGCGCTGGCGCGCCCTGATGTGGCGTTTGCCGTCTGGCACGAAGGCCGGCAGGTGGCCCAGTGGCGAACGTCGGTGCTGGCGTCGCACGACGGCGCGGCGCAGCGATGGGCCGACGTGCTGGGCGCTGACTTCACCAGCCACAGCCGCCTGGTGCGCGACCAGCGCGGGCCACTGACCATCAATGGCCGTGTGGGCCAGCCTGAGGCAGCGCGTGCGCGGGCGGACATGCAATACCTGTTTGTCAACGGCCGTTTTGTACGCGATCGGTTGCTGGCGCACGCGGTGCGCTCGGCCTTTGAAGACCAGTTGCACGGCAGTCGGCAGCCGGCTTATGCGCTTTTTATCGAGTTGGCGCCCGAGGCGGTTGATGTCAACGTCCACCCGGCCAAGATCGAGGTGCGTTTCAGGGATGGCCGTGCGGTTCACCAGGCACTGCGCCACGCCGTGGAACAAGCCCTGGCCGAAAGTCGCGCACTGTTGTCGTCTGCGGCAGGCATTGGTGCGGGCGCGCCCGCCATGACCGGCCTGGCGCCCGGGGCGGCGGCGCTCGACGGTGAGGCTCAACCTGCGGCAGCCAGCAGTGCGCCTCCCTGGCAGTCAAGCCTGGCGCTGACCGAGCCGGCCTTCCGCGTCAGTGAACAGCAGCCCGCCTGGCCCGCCCCGCAGCCCTGGCGCACACCACAAGGCAGTGGTGGCATGGCCACCTGGGTCGCGCTTCGGTCGTTGCCGTCGGCGCAGGCCGCCGGTGAAGGTGGCGCCCAGGGTGAGCCATTGGCGGGCCCGCCGAGCGAATCGCCTGCCTGGCCCCTGGGTCGCGCTTTGGCCCAGCTCGCTGGCGTGTATGTACTGGCGGAAAATGCGCAGGGCTTGGTAGTGGTGGACATGCATGCTGCACACGAGCGCATCGTGTACGAACGGCTGAAGCGCGCGACTGCGGACACCGGGTCGGTGCCCACACAACCCTTGCTCATCGCCGTGAGCATGGCCGCCACGCCGGCCGAAATGGCCTGCGCCGAAAGCGAGCGCGATACCTTGCTGCAACTGGGGCTGGACGTCAGTGCGCTGAGTGCGTCCACCCTGGCCGTGCGCAGCCGCCCGGCGGCGCTGCCCGACGCCGATCTGGCGGAACTCACCCGATCGGTACTGGCCGACCTGATGTCACCCGACAGCGGCGGCGCCAGTGGTGTGGTGCAGCGTGCGCGTGACGACATGCTGGCCACCATGGCCTGCCACGGCGCGGTGCGTGCCAACCGGCGGTTGACGCTCGAAGAAATGAACGCGCTGCTGCGCGACATGGAGCGTACCGAGCGAGCCGACACCTGCAATCACGGCAGGCCAACCTGGCGGCAGGTGAGCTTGAAGGACCTGGACGGCCTGTTCCTGCGCGGCCGCTGACCTGGCCTGACGGCCTTCGCGGCGTCACTTCGCGCCGTCTCTTCACACCGGCTCAAGCAGCTGATTGCGCGCGGGCCGCAGACGCAACAGCGGCATCGCGGACCAACGATCGGCACTCCCCGCGGCGCTTGCCTGGATGAAAAGGGCGGTTCCTCGCTGCCGCACCACAGCGCCTGGCAACACTTGCTAACCAATTGCTGACGCAGTTGCTCTCGTGCGCGTTGGCTTCCCTGCCGACAACAAGTCAGACCCGATGCCATGTCCCATTGCCGCACTGGCAATGGGCATCGCGATCTTCGCTGACTTGGAACTCGCCACATGCCCACCCTGACCCGCCGGCTTGCCCTGAAAGGCGCCGTTGCTTCGGCTACCACGTTCATCACGGCCTGCGGGGGCGGTGGCGGCGAATCCGCCGCCGAATTGACGACTGAAACGGCTCTGGGCGCGGCGCCAGCCGTGCCCCTTACACCGGCCGTGACTGCGCCGTCTTCGGCCGTGTCGCTGACACCGGTTGTGCCCGCGCCGGCACCGGCTGCATCGCCGGCACCAGCACCAGCACCAGCACCAGCACCAGCACCAGCACCAGCACCAGCACCAGCACCAGCACCAGCACCAGCACCAGCACCAGCGCCAGCGCCAGCGCCAACACCAGCCCCAC
>JAHECB010000066.1 GCA_024641925.1 Betaproteobacteria bacterium | reverse complement strand
ACGCGAACGCATCCACAGCACCAGGCCAAAACCGATGAAGGCCACGCTGGCCAGTTTGCGGGGGTCGAATCGGCCGACGTTTTTGCCCACCACGGGCGACAGCAGAATAGCCAGCAGGCCGACCGGTGCGGTGGCCAGCCCGGCCCAGGTCGCCGTGTAGCCCATGTGCTGCTGCAGCCACAGCGGCAGCAGCACGACATTGCCAAAAAACAGGCCGTAGGCCACCGACAGCGACAGCGTGCCGATGGCGAAATTGCGCTGCACAAAAAGTCGCAGGTCAACCACCGGGTGTTTGTCGGTCAGCTCCCAGGCCAGGAAAAACAGGAAGGCCACCACCGACACCACGGTGAGCGTGACGATTTCGCCCGAGGCAAACCAATCCAGTTCCTTGCCTTTGTCGATCATGATCTGCATGGTGCCGACAAACAGCACCAGCAAGCCCAGGCCCACCACGTCCAGCGGCACACGCCGCGGGCCGGGGTCGCGGGTGCGGTAGATCGACCAGGTCAGGGCCGCCGCCGCCAGGCCCACCGGGATGTTGATGTAGAAGATCCACGGCCATGAGATGTTGTCGGTGACCCAGCCACCCAGCAGCGGGCCGGCCACCGGCGCCACCAGCACGGTGATGGACCACATGGCCATGGCCGTGCCGGCCTTGGCGCGCGGGTAGCTGGCCAGCAGCAGCGTCTGCGACAGCGGAATCATCGGCCCGGCCACCAGGCCCTGCAGCACACGAAAGGCGATCAGCATGCCGATGTTGGGCGCCAGGCCGCACAGCCACGACGCCATCACAAACAGCAGCACGCTCATGGTGAACAAGCGCACCTGGCCAAAACGCTGCGTCAGCCAGCCGGTCAGGGGTACCGAGATGGCGTTGGCCACCGCGAAGGACGTGATGACCCAGGTGCCCTGGGCGGGGCTGACGCCCATGTCGCCTGCGATGGCCGGGATGGACACGTTGGCGATCGAGGTGTCGAGCACGTTCATGAACGTGGCCAGCGACAGCGCGATCGTGCCCAGCACCAGCTGGCCGCCGGTCAGCGGCGCAAAGACTGGGGGCTTTCCGGCAGCGGCCGGCGGTTTGGGCGGTGATGGGCTGGGTGCGGGCAGGGCGGCGGTGGGCGACGGCATGGTCAGCAGCGAGCACGGTGGAACAAGCGAAAGCGGCGGGTCACTTGGCGTGAACGCTGCTGGCCGCAGCGGCGCTGCCGGCAGCCACCTGCACCGGCGCCGCCGTGGCTACCAGCGCACGCCGCGGCGCAGCGCTCACCCGTCCGCCGTTGCTGGCGATGATGCGGCGCACGCGGGCGTCGGCAGCGTCGCGTCCGGTCTGGAAGATGTCGGTCTGGGTGGCGGTGGGTGTGCGTGCTGCGTCAGACAGCATCAGGCCATCGGTGTTGCTGACGTCGACCCTTACCGCCATCGACAGGCCCACCCGCAGCGGGTGAGTTTTCAGCGTCGCGCCGTAGGTGCGCAGACGTTGCATCAAGGTGAATCGCTTCATGGGATGAGTTGGGTCGGGAAAGGCCAGGGCCTCAAGCGGCGGGGCGGTCGGTGTCGCCATCGGAGGCTTGCGGGGGCGGGTCACGCAGGGCGTCGCCCGTGGCCACGATGCGCTTGAGCAACTTTTTCAGCGTCTGCCATTCGCTCGCGGAACAGCCCGCCAGGTGCGCGTTCATGACCTCGGCCAGGACGGCGGGCACGCCAGCGATGGCGGCCTCGCCTTCCGGTGAAAGCTCGATCTGCACCACGCGGCGGTCCGCGCTGGATCGCACACGGCGGCACAGGCCCTTCTTTTCCAGGCGATCCAGCAGCCGTGTCATGGCGCCCGCGTCGACCGACAGCCAGCGCGCCAGTTCGGCCACGCTACACGGCCCTGCAGCGCGCAGCCGCATCAAGGGACCCCACTGCGCATTGGTCAGGCCATGGCAGACCAGTCGACGGTCCACCTGCTGCACCATGGACGCGACCGTGCGCTTCATCAGGTAGCCGACGCTGTCTTCAGCGCAGTAGTTGTCGGCTCTGTAGAACGAATCGCTGGGTGCGGTATCGCCTTGGGGGGTTTTTTTCACGACGACATTCTGTCAAACCCTGCCTAGGCAGTGATTGTCTTGGCATGGTTCGCAGGGTTCCAAGCAGGGTCTTTCATCGTGGTGCCCCTTGCTGTGGCGGTGCCGCAGCGCTGCTGCTCGGAGACCGCCAGCGCGGTTCAAAAACACCGCGCGATGGCCTCTTGTGCACTGCCGTGTGGGCGCCTCGCCTCTTCACAGCACTTCAAGTTAGGCGGTTGACGCCGTGCGCCTGCGAACTTACCGTGCGGCGCAAGGTGCCGGGCTCCGGCACAACCATCGGAGTCCTGCATGCCGGCATTGCGCAACCCACCCCAAGAAGCGGTTGAACTGATCAAGAGCTTTGAAGGCATTCCCGACGGCGACCCGCGCACCGTCAACATCGATCCCTACCTGGACCCGGTGGGCATCTGGACGATCGGTTGGGGTCACGCCATCGTGGACCGAGGCACGTTCCTGCGCGGCGCGGCAAATCGCGCGCGGGTGCAGGCGCTGTACCCCGGCGGCATCACGCGCGCGCAGGCTGAAACGCTGCTGGTGGCCGACCTGTTGCCACGCTGTGCGTCCGTACTGAATTTGTGCCGACAGCCCTTGAGCGACGGCGCGTTTGGCGCCTTGCTGGCTTTTGTGTTCAATGTGGGGGCCGCCAATTTTGCCGCGTCAACCTTGCTGCGCAAGCTGAACGCAGGCGACATGCAGGGCGCCGCCGATCAGTTTCTGGTGTGGAACAAAGCCCGTGCCAACGGTGTGCTGGTTGTCTTGCGCGGCTTGACCCGTCGCCGGCAGGCCGAACGCGCCATGTTCCTGGGCCAGGACTGGCGGCGAGAGGCCGCGGCGGTCGTCAGCCGCGGCGCGTCCCGGCGCGGGGCGCCTGAACCCGCTGCTGAATGGCTGCTGCCTTTGCCGGTGCCAGAACCGCCCGATGATCAGGCTGTGGAAGGGGTTGCAAGGCCCACCAAGGCAAGGGCTGCCGTCAAGGTCGCGGCAAAGGCTGTGACCAAGCCCAAGCCCAAGCCCAAGCCCAAGCCCGCCGGTGCCGCCGCGGTCAAGCCACGCGGCCGAACCACCATACCGAAAGCCCGGCCGCCAAAGCCGCCAGCAAAGCGCCCAGCCCGGCCAGCAAAGCGCTGACTTCGGTTTCCTTGCGCTCAACCACCATGCGTGACGACAGGCCTTCGTAAACCTTCTTCAGGTCTTCGGCGGTGCCGGCGTAGAAGTACTCGCCCAGCGTCATCTGCGAGATGCTTTTCAGGGTGTCTTCGTCCAGCCGGACACGCATGCTCCAGCCTTCGAAGCCGATGGTTTCGCCGGTGGTCGTGCCGATGCCCACGGTGTAGACACGGATGCCGCGCTCGGCCGCCATCTTGGCGGCGTCCAGCGGGTCAGGACCGGTGGTGCGCTGGCCGTCGGTGAGCATGATGATGGCGGCCGAATTGAACGAGCCAGCCGGGACGGGCGTGAAGACCTTCTCCGGTGCCGCCGCCTTGGGGTCCTTGCCCGCAATGCTGCGCCCATTGCCGCCGTTGAAGTTGCGCTGTCCAGTGACGTGTTGGATTTCGATGCCGTGTTCTGGAAACAGCGTCGCCAGGCTCAGGATGACGCCGCTGCCTGTGGCCGTGCCGCGCTGCAACTGAAAGCGGTCGATGGCCTTGATGACATCGTCACGGCTGGTGGTGGGCGCCTGCACCACCGCGGCCGTGCCGGCAAACGACACCACGCCTACCCGCACTTCGCGCGGCAGTGCATTGACAAAGGTCTTGGCCGCCTCCTGGCTGGCCACCAGACGGTTGGGCTTGACGTCTTCGGCCCGCATGCTGCCCGACACGTCCATGGCCAGGATGATGGTGCGCTCGGACAAGGGCAGGGTGACCATGGCTGTGGGGCGCGCCACGGCCACCAGCAGGGCCGCCAGCGCTGCCAGCATCAGCAGTGGCGGTACATGACGACGCCAGCCCGGGCCCTTGCCCAGCGCCAGTTTGGCCACCGTGACGCTGGCCAGTCGCACCGTGCTCTTGCGCTTGCGGGCCAGCAACCAGAAATACAAGGCCACCAGCAGCGGCAACAACAACAACATCCACAACAAGTGCGGCCAGATGAAGCTCATGCCGAGGCCCTTTCATCGAGGTTGGGCGCTGCACCGGGCGGTGCGTTGGCGCGCAATGGGCTCTGCGGAAACCGCAGCGGCAGCTTCAGGCGGGCGCGTTGGCGGCGCAGGTCGGCAAAGCGCATCAAGGTCTGCAGCAGGTCGTCGTCGGTGGCCAGTTCCAGCACGTCGGCGCCGCTGTGCATCAGGTCGTTCAGCAAAGTCTGTTCCTGTTCCTCGGCGATCTGGGCGTAGCGCGCCCGAAAGTCGGGGTCGCCGGCGTCGATGAACAGTTGCTCGCCAGTTTCGGCGTCCTGCACGGTCACCAGGCCCAGGCCTGCACCGTCGGGCAATGCCATTTCCAACGGGTCCCACAGGCGCACGGCCACCACGTCGTGGCGCTGCGCCAACCGCGCCAGGGCGTCTTGCCAGCCGGGCTGTCCGATGAAGTCGGACACCACAAATACCAACGAGCGGCGTTTCATCAGCGCTGATGCTGCCTGCAGCATGCCGGCCAGCGCGGTGCCCGTGCCCTGGTGGCTGCGTGGCCGCGGTTGGCGCAGGCGCTGCATCAGTTCCAGCACGTGCAAACGGCTGCTGCGCGGCGGCAGCACGGCTTCGAGCTGATCGCCGTACAGCAGGGCGGCCACCCGGTTGCCGTGCCGTGTCAGAACCCGGGCCAATGTCGACACCAGTGCCGTGGACACAGCCAGCTTGGTGACGTCGCCAGAGCCAAAGTCCACACTGCCCGAGACGTCCAGCACAAACCAGGCTGTCAGGTCACGGTCTTCGGTGAACTGGCGCACATAAGGTGTTTGCAGGCGCGCGGTGACGTTCCAGTCGATGTGGCGCACGTCGTCATGGTGCTGGTATTCGCGCAGGTCGGCCAGGTCGACACCCGAACCGCGCCACAGGGTGCGGTAGTCACCCTGCAGCAGGCCATCCAGGCGGCGGATGACCTGCCACTCCAGGCGGCGCAACAACACGTCGGGCGCGTTGGCGCCCGCGGGCTGGATGGCGGCGGGTTCAGACACGTTTCAGGGCGCCGGCAGCTTCGGCGGCGCTGGTGACCAGGGGTTTGTCGGGTGCCGGCACGGCCGCCAGCAGGCGCTGGATGACGGTGTCGGTGCTGATGTCGCTGGCCAATGCCTCGTAGCTCAGCACCACACGGTGGCGCAGCACATCGGGCACCAGGTCGGTCACGTCTTCGGGCAGCGCGTAACGCCGCCCGCGCAGCAGGGCCAGGGCCTTGGCGCCTTCGATCATGCCGATGGTGGCGCGCGGGCTGGCCCCATAGGTGATCCAGGGGGCCATCTCGGCCAGGCCGGCCTTGGCCGGGTTGCGGGTGGCCGCCACCATGCGCACGGCGTATTGCATCAGTGACGGGTCGCAATAAACGGCACGGCATTCGCGTTGCAAGGCCGCCAGTTCGTGCATGTCGGTCACCGCGCTGACGGCGGCGGGCTCACCCGTCACACGCTGTGCGATGACGAATTCTTCTTCTTCGCTGGGGTAGTCCACCAGCACCTTCATCATGAAGCGATCGACCTGCGCTTCGGGCAGTGGGTAGGTGCCTTCGGTTTCAATGGGGTTCTGCGTCGCCATGACCACAAAGGGCTCGGGCACCTTGTGGGTTTCGCCGGCGATGGTGACTTGGCGTTCCTGCATCACTTCCAGCAGCGCGCTTTGCACCTTGGCCGGTGCGCGGTTGATTTCGTCAGCCAGCAGCAGATTGGCAAAAACCGGGCCCAGCGACGTGCCGAACTCCCCGCTGCGCGGGTTGTAGATGCGCGTGCCCACCAGGTCGGCCGGCACCAGGTCGGGTGTGAACTGGATGCGTTTGAAGCTGCCGCGGGTCGTGCGGGCCAGCGTCTTCACCGTCAGGGTCTTGGCCAAGCCGGGCACGCCTTCAACCAGCAAGTGACCCTGTGAGAGCAGGGCAATCAGCACCCGTTCCAGAAATCGGTCCTGGCCGACGACCACGCGTTTGACTTCATACAGGATGCGCTCCATCAGGGCGGCGGTTGATGGGTGGGGCTGGTCGCTCATGGTGCGGTCTCGGTCGGGTTGGTCGGGTCGGCAGCGGGGTGCGGCGTGCGGGCCATCAGAACGGCGGCATGCCGGCTGCCGCGGCGGCGTTTTCAATGGGCACAGCAAATCCGATGCCAATGAAGGTGCGCTGCTCGGTGGGGTTGAGGATGGCGGTGACCACGCCCACCACCTGGCCATCGGTGGTCACCAGTGGGCCGCCGCTGTTGCCGGGGTTGGCGGCGGCGTCAAACTGGATCAGGTTGGTCAGCGTCTTTTCGCCCTCAGGCGAACGGAATTCGCGCTTCAGGCCCGAGACCACGCCATAGCTGACGCTGGGGCCGATGCCAAAGGGATGGCCTACAGCGATGACGTGGTCGCCGGGCCGCAGGTCGGCGGTGGACCGCATGGTGGCGGCTTGCAGGTCGTCGGGGAGAGTCAGCGCCTTCAGCACCGCCAGGTCGTTTTCCGGCTGTGCACTGACCATCACGGCCTCGCTTTCTTCGCCGTTGAAAAAACGAACACGCACTTTCTTGGCGCCCCAGACCACGTGCAGGTTGGTCAGGATGGTGCCGTTGTCGATGATGACCACACCGGTGCCCAGGCTTCGGCCCATGGCGCGCTTTTCGGGGTTTTCCTTACCGTCGTCGTCGTCGCGGGTCAGGCCGATGACGCGGACCACCGAAGGCAGTATCGCGTCGTAGGCTTTGGCGGCTACGGACGGCAAGGGTTCTTTTTCCAGGCTTTCCCGCACAGCGGCATCGACGTCGGCCTGCGTGATAACACGCGCCTGCGGCACAAACCGCATGCCCAGCAGTACCAGCGATGCGGCCAGCAAGGCCGCTGCCAGCGCCCACACGGCAGCCGGAATGGGCACCTTCACTGCTGCAGATTCAGCTGCTGGCGTCGGTGACGCAGGGCCTGCGTCGGCACCGGGCGACGCCGCGATCGGCTTGTTTTGCGGAACCGCGACTTCAGCGGCCGGCCGGCGTGGAGAGCGGCTGTACAGCGGTGTTTTGGCCATGGTGCGATCCAGCAAATATCAGGCCACGGTATCACGGCTGCGGCCCTCGTGCAGGCCAGTGGAATCACGGACGCCGGTGAACAAATGTCACACCCACGGGGCGGTCGGCGACCTGCCGGTGCGTGCGTCATCATCTACCCCATGTGGATTGACAGTCACTGCCATCTGGATGCCCCGGAATTCGACGCAGACCGCACCCAGGTGGTGCAGCGTGCAGCGTCGGCGGGCGTATGCATGCAGGTTTTGCCGGCGGTGGAGGTGAACAACTTTGACGCGGTGCGCGAGTTGGCGCATGCCCATGGTCTGGCCTATGCGCTGGGCATCCACCCACTGCGGGTCGACCGTGCAAACGATGGGGATATTGCCCATTTGAAGTCCGCATTGAAAGCCCATGCCGGTGACCCCCGGCTGGTGGCGGTGGGCGAAATCGGCCTGGACCACTTTGTGCCGGGTCTGGACCATCAGCGCCAGCAGCATTTTTATACCGCGCAACTGAAACTGGCGCGCGAGGCGGGCCTGCCGGTGCTGCTGCATGTGCGGCGTTCGGCCGATGGCTTGCTCAAGGGCCTGCGCCAGGTGCCGGTGCTGGGGGGCATCGCGCATGCCTTCAACGGCAGCGCCGTACAGGCTGCGCAGTTTGTCCAGCGCGGCTTTTTGTTGGGTTTTGGCGGCACGCTGACGTTCGATCGGGCGCTGCAGATCCGCCAGCTGGCGGCATCGGTCCCGGAAACCAACCTGGCGCTGGAAACCGACGCGCCGGACATCCCGCCGCAGTGGCTGTACCGGACGGCACAGCAACGGCAGGACAGTGGCAATCCGCAACAAGGCCGCAACCAGCCCGCCGAATTGCCACGCATCGCCGCCAGTCTGGCGGCATTGCGGGGTTGGACGCTGTCGCAGACTGCCAGCATCACCACGGCGAACGTGCTGCGGGCGCTGCCGCAGCTGGCGGCGCTGATGCCAGCGCCTGCCGCTGGTGGGCCTGTGGGGCCAAGGCCGTTGACATCAGCAGAAGAACCCCGCTCGTGAACGCGCCGCTGCAGGGCCTGGCGCCGGTCATCGCTCGCCACAGCTCACTGGTGGTGCTGGGCAGCTTTCCGGGCGTGGCTTCGCTGACGGCGCAGCAGTACTACGGTCACCCCCGCAACCACTTCTGGCCGCTGCTGGGCGCCATCTGGGGCCTGGACCTGATGGCCTTGCCCTACGCCCAGCGCCTGCAGCAGGCCCGCCAGCGCGGCCTGGGCCTGTGGGACATCTATGGCAGTTGCCAGCGGCAAGGCAGTCTGGACGCCGACATCCGGGATGCTGTGTTCAACGATCTGGCCAGCCTGCGGCGCCGCGCGCCGGGGTTGCGGCTGGTGGCGCACAACGGTGGCGAATCCGCGCGCGCCAAATGCCATGTCCAGGCCTTGGGCCTGCCGGTGGTGCAATTGCCGTCCAGCAGCCCCGCCAACGCGCGCTGGTCGTTCGACGCCAAGCTGCAGGCCTGGCAGGCTGCTTTTGTGCAAGCCGGCATTGCCTGAACAACGCCACCTCAAGACCCGACCACAACCAGAACTGCAGCACGCCATGCCCCGCAAAGAAGCCGTTGAATTGCCGCCCGTCACCCTGTCCGAAGAAGGCGGCGTGCGTTACCTGCACCTGGGCACCATCTGGATCCAGGGCGGCATGCGCATCAGCAAACCACAGGTGGTGGCGATCGACTACGTGCAGCGCATGCTGGCCAGCCTGCTGTGGCTGCCCACCGACACCCTGGGCCAGGGCCTGGCTGTACAGCTGGGCTTGGGTGCCGGCGCCTTGACGCGCTTCACCGCCCAGCAGCTGAAGATGGCCACCACGGTGGTGGAGATCAACCCGCAGGTGATCCAGGTCAATGGGGCCTGGTTTGCACTGCCGCGCCAGGCCGAGGTGGTGCGCGGTGACGCTGCCGACTGGTTGCGCCAGGCCCAGCCCGGCACCGTGCGCCTGCTGCACGTGGACCTGTACGACCACGAAGCTGCCGCGCCGGTGCTGGACGATGAGGACTTCTACCGCGCCTGCTGTGCGGTACTGGAAACTGGCGGGGTGATGAGCGTCAATTTGTTCGGTCGCCATGCCAGCTTCCGTGACAGCATCCAGCGCATCGCCCGTGCGTTCGGGACCGACCAGGTGTGGAGCCTGCGGCCCACACGCGAAGGCAACACCGTTGTCGTGGCCGGCCGCGACGTGGTGGTGCCGGGGCGCGACGAACTGATGCAACGCGCCGCGCACCTGGAGACGCGGTTTGGCACCCTGGGCCTGCCGGCCCGCAAATGGCTGCGCATGGTGCGGCCCTACAAGGCGCGCGATTGAAAGTCAAACCGGTTCATCCTTGAAAGCCGACCTGCCCACCCACCTGGCCGAACCGCCCAAGGCCGTCACAACCGCACCAGCCCCGACCCGGTACACGGGCCGGCTGGACTGGCCGCTGCTGCTGCAATGGCTGCAGGCCGACAGCCTGGTCAGCCCGGACGATGCCCAGCGTGTGGCAGCCCGCTTCAAGGCGGGCCAGTCCAAGCTGCATCCGCTGGTGCGACTGGGCGGGGCCGGGCTGCACCGCCTGGGCGGCACCCAGCCGCTGGACATTGAGGCCCTGACCGAGTGGCTGGCGCAGCGCTGCGGCTTGCCGTATTTGCGCATCGACCCGCTGCGGGTGGACGTGGGCCGGGTGGCCGACGTGATGAGTGTGCAATACGCGCAGACCCGATTGGCCCTGCCGGTGCAGTTCAACGCGCAAGAAGTGGTGGTGGCCACGGCCGAACCCTTCGACACCCATTGGGTGGCAGAAATCGAGGCCCACACCCGGCGCCCGGTGCGCCTGGTGGTGGCCAACCCCGACGAGTTGCGCCACTACACCACCGAGTTCTACGCGCTGGCCAAGAGCGTGCGCGCGGCCCAGAAAAATGGTGAAGTCTCGGGCAGCGCCAGCTTCGAGCAGCTGGTGGAGCTGGGTCGCAGCAACAAGACACTGGACGCCAACGACCAGGGCGTGGTGCAGGTGGTGGACTGGTTGTGGCAATACGCCTTTGACCAGCGCGCCTCCGACATTCACCTGGAGCCGCGCCGCAACATGGGCGCCATTCGCTTTCGCATCGACGGTGTGCTGCACACGGTTTACCAGGTGCCTCTGTCGGTGCTGACCGCGATGACAGCACGCATCAAGCTGCTGGGTCGCATGGACGTGGTTGAAAAACGCCGGCCGCTGGACGGCCGCATCAAGACGCGGCGCCCCGAAGGTGGCCCGGGCGCCGGTGCCGAGGTCGAGATGCGCTTGTCCACGCTGCCCACCGCCTTTGGCGAAAAGATGGTGATGCGCATCTTTGACCCCGACACCACCGTCAAGGGCCTGGCCGCGTTGGGTTTTGGTGCCACCGTGGCGTCGCGCTGGCAGCAGTTGATGGCGCGCCCGCACGGCATCATCCTGGTCACCGGGCCCACGGGCAGCGGCAAGACCACCACGCTGTACAGCACCTTGCGACAGCTGGCCACCGACGAGGTCAATGTCTGCACCATCGAAGACCCTATCGAGATGATCGAGCCGGCCTTCAACCAGACCCAGGTGCAAAACGGGCTGGACCTGAGCTTTGCCGAGGGCCTGCGGGCGCTGATGCGCCAGGACCCCGACATCATCATGGTCGGCGAGATCCGCGACCTGGCCACCGCCGAGATGGCCATCCAGGCGGCGCTGACCGGGCACCTGGTGTTCAGCACACTGCACACCAACGACGCTGTGGGTGCCATCACGCGACTTGCCGATCTGGGCGTGCCCAGCTACCTGATTGCCAGCACCGTCATCGGCGTGCTGGCGCAGCGCCTGGCGCGCACGCTGTGTGTGGCCTGCAAGGTGCGCGATGAAAGCGTCACGCGTGAAAGCCTCAGCGACATGGTCAAGCCCTGGCGCTTGACCGGTGGCGTGCGCGCCTACAAGCCCGTGGGCTGCCTGGAGTGCCGCAACACCGGCTATCTCGGCCGCGCCGGCCTGTATGAGCTGCTGCTGATGAGCGACGCCGCGCGGCAGACCGTTCACCCCACGCTGGACGTGGTGGCACTGCGCCGGCTGGCAGCCCGCGAGGGACTGCGCCCGTTGCGATTGGCCGGCACCATGAAGCTGGCCGAAGGACTGACCACGCTGGAAGAGGTGCTGCGCACCACGCCTGCCATTGGTGCTTGAAGCCACTGCGTGTTGCTGCGCGGCTTCAGTAAAAACCCGGCCCATCCGGGGCGGATGCCCTGCCTAGAATCGTCATACCTTTGGGGCAGACGGTGTTTGCTGCGCTACGAAGGTGGATGGTCAGCAGTAGCTCGGTGTCCGAGTGGCCGCCGGGTTTGTTACGCAGGAGCAGCGTTTGAAAGTCAAGAACGAGCAAGACCTCTGGTCGGGGCTGATGTTCATCGTCATCGGTGTCGGATTTGCGTGGGGTGCCACCAACTACAGCTTCGGCAGCTCAGCCCGCCCGGGCCCCGCTTACTTTCCGTTTGGTCTGGGCATCCTGCTGGCCATTCTGGGTCTGGTGCTGTTGATCAAGGCGCTGTTGGTACAGGCTGAAGGCGGCGGCAAGATCGGCGCCTGGGCCTGGAAGCCACTGTCCATGATCACCGGTACGGTGGCCGTGTTTGGCTGGATGCTGCCCCACATGGGCATGGTGCTGGCGCTGCCGATCCTGGTGGTGATTGCTGCCAAGGCGGGCGACGAATTTCACTGGGGTGAGGTGCTGCTCAATGCCGTGGTGCTTACCGTTTTCAGCTGGTTGGTGTTCATCGTGGGGTTGAACCTGGTGATCCCGCTCTGGCCTGCGTTCCTGGCCAATTGAAGGTATCCAGATGGAATTACTGAACAACCTCGCCATCGGTTTTGGCGTCGCCTTCACGCTGCAGAACCTGTTGTATGCCTTTGGCGGTGCGCTACTGGGCACGCTGATCGGTGTGCTGCCCGGACTGGGCCCGCTGGCCACCATTGCCATGCTGTTGCCCAGCATCTACGCGTTGGATGCAACCCCTGCGCTGATCATGCTGGCCGGTATCTATTACGGCGCGCAGTACGGCGGCAGCACCACGGCCATCCTGATCAACGTGCCGGGGGAAAGCAGTTCGGTGGTCACCGCGCTGGACGGCTACGCCATGGCGAGAAAGGGTCGAGCAGGCCCGGCGCTGGCTGCGGCAGGATTGGGCTCGTTTTTTGCCGGCTGCGTGGGCACCATCATCATCGCGGCCTTCGCGCCGCCGCTGACGGAACTGGCCTTCAAGTTCGGGCCTGCGGAGTACTTCAGCCTGATGGTGCTGGGCTTGATCGGTGCCGTGGTGCTGGCTTCGGGTTCGCTGGTCAAGGCCATCGGCATGATCCTGCTGGGGCTGCTGCTGGGCCAGATCAACACCGACGTCATTTCGGGCGTGCCGCGCTACAGCTTTGACATACCGGAATTGACCGATGGCATCGGCTTTGTCGCCATCGCCATGGGTGTGTTCGGTTTTGGCGAGATCATCGCCAACCTGAGCCGCCCGGCCGAACACCGCGAAGTCTTCACCAAGGACGTCAAGGGCATGTGGCCTACGCGGCAGGACTTCAGCGACGCCTGGCCCGCCGTGTTGCGTGGCACGGCGCTGGGCTCGATTCTGGGTGTGCTGCCAGGTGGCGGTGCGATGCTGTCGTCATTCGCCGCATACACCCTCGAAAAGAAACTCAAGGGCCGCAAGGGCGAAGAAGTTTTTGGACAGGGCAACATCCGCGGCGTGGCGGGCCCGGAAAGTGCCAACAACGCCGGCGCGCAGACCTCGTTCATCCCGATGCTGACCTTGGGCATCCCGCCCAACCCGGTGATGGCCCTGATGGTGGGTGCCATGACCATCAAGGGCATACAGCCCGGCCCGCAGGTGATGACCAGCGACCCGCAGTTGTTCTGGGGCCTGATTGCCAGCATGTGGGTGGGCAACGCCATGCTGGTGATCCTGAACCTGCCGCTGATCGGCATCTGGATCAAGCTGCTGACGGTGCCTTATCGCATCCTGTTCCCGGCCATCATGGTGTTCTGTGCCATCGGGCTGTACACCCTGAACAACAACGCCTTCGACGTCTACATGGGCGCCGGCTTTGCCGTGGTGGGTTATGTCTTCCACAAACTGGGCTGTGAACCAGCGCCGTTGCTGCTGGGCTTCATCCTCGGGCCGATGATGGAAGAAAACCTGCGGCGTGCGCTGTTGCTCAGTCGAGGAGACTGGACCACGTTTGTGACGCGGCCCTTGTCCGCCGGTTTGCTGCTCGCTGCGGCCCTGATGGTGGTGGTGGTGACACTGCCGTCGGTCAAGGCCAAGCGGGAAGTGGCGTTTGCTGAAGAGGATTGAAGGCGGACGCTGAAGGCGGCGCCGACGTCGGTGCTGCGTGGCGGCAGGCGGTTTTGCCCGCGGGTCCTGAGCACGCGCCGTCCCGCGTCATACTCGACGCGGTCGCTCACGCTGTCTGACGCAAGCATGTCCCTTCCTGCCGCACTGGCGCCGCTGCAAGTTCCAGTTTTCCGGGGGTTGTGGGTGGCGTGGCTGGCCGCCAATCTGACGATGTGGATGAACGACGTCGCGGCCGCCTGGCTGATGACGTCCCTGACCACCAGTCCGGTGATGGTGGCGCTGGTGCAGACGGCCAGCACCCTGCCCGTGTTTTTGCTGGGCCTGCCCAGCGGGGCCATGGCCGACATCCTGGACCGGCGGCGCTACTTTGCGGCGACCCAGTTGTGGGTGGCCGTGAATGCGCTGCTGCTGGCGATGTTGTCCTTGGCGGGGGCACTGACCGCGCCGCTGTTGCTGCTGCTGACTTTCAGCAACGGCATCGGTCTTGCCATGCGCTGGCCGGTCTTTTCAGCCATCGTGCCGCAGGTGGTCAGCCGCGATCAGCTGCCGGCGGCGCTGGCACTGAACGGCATCTCGATGAACCTGTCGCGTGTGGTGGGCCCGGTGCTGGCCGGTTCTTTGCTGGCCGCCGTCAGCTCAGCCGCGGTGTTTGTGCTGAACGCCGTCCTGGCCCTGATGGCCTTTGTGCTGATCCTGCGCTGGAAGAGTGAACCCCGTAGCAGCGCGCTGCCCGGTGAGCGCTTTGTGGGCGCCATGCGGGTGGGTTTGAGCCACGCCATGCAGTCGCCCCGCCTGAAGGTGGTGCTGTTGCGCATCTTCCTGTTTTTCCTGCAGACCACCGCGCTGATGTCGCTGCTGCCGCTGGTGGCGCGCAATCTGCATGGGGGCGGTGCCGCCACCTTCACCGTCATGCTCAGCTGCGTGGGCGTCGGCGCCATCGTCGCTGCGCTGTACTTTCCGTGGCTGCGTGCGCGTTACAACCGCGACCAGTTTGTGCTGATCGGCACCGTGTCGCACGCGCTGCTGAGCAGCATGATCGCGCTGGTGCCCGAGCTGTGGGTGGCCCTGCCCTGCATGGTGCTGATCGGCATGTCCTGGATCTCGGTGGCCAATTCGCTGTCGGTGGCCGCACAGGTGGCCTTGCCCGATTGGGTGCGTGCACGCGGCATGTCCATCTACCAGATGGCCTTGATGGGCGGCGCCGCTGCAGGTTCCTTGTTGTGGGGCCAGGTAGCGTCATGGCTGGATGTGCGCAGTGCCGTGCTGGCAGCAGCGGGGTGTGGACTGATCTTGTTGTTGTTCACCCGCAAACTCAGTGTGGAAGGTGGTGCCGACATCGACTTTTCACCCGCCATGCCCAGGCTGCCACTGGCCAACCCCGCCAATGCCGTTGCGCCCGATGCAGGGCCCGTGATGGTGACCATTCAGTACCAGATCGACCCCACACGTGCAGAAGCCTTTGCCGCGGTGATGCAGCACACCCGGCGTGCGCGGCTGGGGCAGGGTGCCTTGAGCTGGGGGCTGTTTCGCGACGTGGCGGTGCCCGGTCGCTATGTGGAGTATTTTGTCGACGAGAACTGGCTTGAACACCAGCGCCGGCTGGAACGGTTCACGGCGTTTGACGCCGGCCTGCGGGACCGGCGACTGGCTTTTCACATCGGCAGCGAGCCGCCGGTGCTGCGGCGCTACGTGGCCGAAGAAGGTGCCGAACCCAGCGGTTTTGTATGACCGCCTCTGCCCCCTGTGTGTTGCGTTGTAGCGGCACAATCGACGTCTGCGCGCCTTTGGCGCTTCCTTGTCAAGAGCCCCTTACTTTCAAGAGCCCCCGCATCCATGAGCACCCCACACCCTTTTGACTGGAGCGCCGGTTACGCCAGCCAGCGCAGCCCTGTGTTCGCCCGCAACGTGGTGTCCACGTCGCACCCTTTGGGTGCGCAGGCCGGCCTTCGCATGTTGGCCGCCGGAGGCAATGCGGTGGATGCCGCCATCGCCGCGGCGGCGGTCATGACGCTGGTGGAGCCCTGCAGCAACGGGCTGGGGTCCGACGCGTTCTGCATCCTGTGGGACGGCCAGCGGCTGCATGGCCTGAACGCCAGTGGTGGCGCGCCGCAGGCCTGGACGCCCGAATACTTTGCCGCCAAATACGGCGCCGATGCCCGCCAGCGGTCCAAACGGGGTTGGGACAGCGTGACCGTGCCCGGTGCTGTCGGCGGGTGGGCCGCGATGCACGCGCGATTTGGCAAGCTGCCCTTTGCCGACCTGTTGGCGCCCGCCATCGACATCGCCGAGCGCGGTTATGCCGTGCCGGTGATGATCCAGCAGATGTGGCGCAATGCCGTCAGCTTGCCCGAGATCACCTCGCAGCCCGGGTACGCGCAAGCCTTCATGCCCAACGGTCGTGCACCCCACGTGGGTGAGTTGTTTGCATTGCCCGGTGCGGCGCGCACCCTGCGCTTGATCGCGCAGAGCAAGGGTGAAGCCTTCTACCGCGGCGAAATCGCCGATGCGATCGAAGCCCACGCCAAGGCCAACGGCGGCGCCATGCGCGCCAGCGACCTGGCGGCCTACCAGCCTGAATGGGTGCAACCCATCTCCAAGGGCTACCGCGGTTACGAACTGCACGAAATTCCCCCCAACGGCCAGGGTATTGCCGCCCTGATTGCGCTGGGCATCCTGGAGCACTTTGACCTTTCGGGCCTGCCGGTCGACGGGGTGCAAAGCCAGCACCTGCAGATCGAAGCCATGAAGCTGGCCTTTGCCGACACCTACCGTTATGTGTCGGAGCCACGCACCATGAAGATGACGGTGGCGCAGATGCTGGACGACAACTACCTGGCCCAGCGAGCGCGTCTGATCGACCCGCAACGTGCACAAGACTTCGGCCCAGGCCATGCGCCACAGGGCGGCACCATCTACCTCAGCGCGGCAGATGCCAACGGCATGATGGTCAGCTTCATCCAGAGCAACTACATGGGTTTCGGATCGGGCGTGGTTGTGCCCGGCTACGGCATCAGCCTGCAGAACCGGGGTTTCGGTTTTTCGTTTGACCCCGACAGTGACAACTGCGTGGGTCCTGGCAAGCGGCCGTTCCACACCATCATCCCAGCCTTCCTGACCAAAGGCGGCCGGCCGGTGATGAGCTTCGGCGTGATGGGCGGCGACATGCAGCCGCAGGGGCATTTGCAGACGCTGGTGCGCATGCTGGACTACCGGCAGCAGCCCCAGGCTGCCTGCGACGCGCCGCGGTGGCGCGTCAATGAGGGCCTGGTGAATGCCGAGCAGGGCTTCAACCCGGCCGCGGCCCAGGGCCTGCGCGATTTGGGGCACCGGATGCAAACGGCTACCGACAGCTACTTCGGCTACGGTGCAGGCCAGTTCATCTGGCGTCTGGACGAAGGGCAGGGCGACGTCTCGGTGCGCGGATATGCCGCCGCCAGCGACCCCAGACGCGACGGTCTGGCGGCGGGCTTTTGACGACATCGCCGCAGCCGGCGGTTCCCCTGCAGGTGCCCGTTGGCGCCGGCCTGGCGCTGGCGCTGCTGGGTGCCGTCGCGTTTTCGGGCAAGGCCATCATCATCAAACTGGCCTACCGCTACGGCGTGGACGCGGTGACCTTGCTGATGTACCGCATGCTGTTTGCGATGCCGCTGTTTCTGGGCCTGGCCTGGTGGGCCGGGCGCGGCAAGCCGGCCTTGACGCGGCGCGACCTGCGTCTGGTGGTGGGCCTGGGTTTCAGCGGCTACTACCTGGCCAGTTTTCTGGATTTTCTGGGCCTGCAATACATCAGCGCGGGTCTGGAGCGTTTGATCCTGTACCTGAACCCGACGTTGGTGCTGTTGCTGGGTGTGCTGTTTTTCAAGCAGCGTGCCCAACCGCGACAGTTGTTGGCCCTGGCGGTCAGCTACATGGGCGTGCTGCTGGTTTTTGGCCAGGAAGTGCATGCCGAAGGCAGCGACATCGTGCTGGGCGCCGGCCTGGTGCTGAGCAGCGCGCTGTGTTACGCCATCTATTTGTTGTACAGCGGCGCCGAGGTCAAGCGCCTGGGCGCGTTGCGCCTGACGGGATGGGCCACGTCGGTGGCCTGTGTCTTCTGCATCGCGCAGTTTTTGCTGCTGCGGCCCATGTCGGCGGCCGTGGTGGCGCCGCAGGTCATCACGTTGTCACTGCTGAATGCCACACTGTGCACTTTTGCGCCCGTGTTGATGGTGATGATGGCGCTGGAACGCATCGGTGCAACACTGACTGCGCAAGCCGGCATGGTGGGGCCGTTGTCCACCTTGTTTTTGGGTATGCTTTTTCTGGGCGAGGCATTGAACCTTTGGGTACTGGCTGGCACGGCGCTGGTGCTGCTGGGCGTGACGATGCTGGCCCGGTGGCGATGAATCACAACAAGTTGAGGGAGTAATCATGGATCTGGGAATCGCAGGCAAGTGGGCGCTGGTGTGTGCTGCCAGCAAGGGTTTGGGCAAGGGTTGCGCGCAGGCGCTGGTCGCCGAAGGCGTCAACGTCGTCATCACGGCGCGTGGTGCCGACGCGCTGCAGGCCACGGCCAAGGAACTGCGCGCCACCAACCGTTCGGTGCAGGTGGTGGCGGTGGTGGGCGACATCACTACGCCCGAAGGCCGTGCGGCGGCACTGGCGGCCTGCCCACAGGTCGACATCCTGGTCAACAACGCCGGGGGCCCGCCGCCGGGTGATTTCCGGCAATGGGACCGCGACACCTGGCTGGCGGCGCTGGACGCCAACATGCTGACGCCGATCGAGCTGATCAAGGCGGTGGTGGACGGCATGGCGGAGCGGGGTTTTGGCCGTGTCGTGAACATCACCTCGGCGGCGGTGAAGGCGCCCATCGACATCCTGGGCCTGAGCAACGGTGCACGTTCAGGCTTGACAGGGTTTGTGGCGGGCGTGGCCCGACAGCCGCAGTTGGCGGGGCGCAACGTCACCATCAACGCCTTGTTGCCCGGGCCCTTCGACACCGACCGTCTGCGCGGTACTGCGGCCGGCACGGCAGCCAAGACCGGACGCAGCGTGGAAGAGCTGCTGGACGAACGCCGCAAACTCAACCCCACACGCCGTTTTGGCAACGCTACCGAGTTTGGCGCGTGTTGCGCCTTCTTGTGCAGCCAGCATGCCGGCTACATCACAGGCCAGAATGTGCTGATGGATGGCGGGGCTTTCCCGGGCACTTTCTGAGGGCCGGACAGGGCGGGCCATGCCGGCCGTGCTGGCCAGGGTATTGACGATACGAAGGCGCAACGCGCACCATGACCGACTCCATACCGCATGCCGTTGATGCCCGGCTTGAAGCGCTCGAGATCAAGGCCAGCTTCACCGAAGACCTGCTCGAACGCCTGCATGACCTGGTGATTCAACAGCAGCAACAGATCGAACGCCTGACGCGTGAACTGCTGGACATCCGGCGGCAGCAACAGGCGACCGATGCGGGCGGATTTGTCAGTCTGCGCGACGAGCGCCCGCCGCACTACTGAATC
>JAHECB010000065.1:8147-19116 GCA_024641925.1 Betaproteobacteria bacterium | reverse complement strand
TCTGCACCTGCGAAGCGCTACCGTCGCTGCGGGCCTCGGTGTGAAACACGCTGGGCGACAAGGTCAGCAGGTCGCCCTGCTGGCCCAGCCGCCAGGTCAAGCGGCCCGACACGTTGGTGCCAAACCGCTTCTGCGTGGTGTGGGTGCTGGTGGTGCGGTCTTCCAGCAGCGTGCCGGTGCCCAGGTCTTCAACCACGGTGCGGCTGGTGCTGTCGTCGTCGCGCCGCGGCACAAACAGCGACGCGCTGATGTTGTAGGTGAGCGCGCCACTGCTGTTGTTGTGTGTCCAGTTGATGCCGGGCTGGATCTGGCCGTTTTCGTAGCCGGTGCCGATGCGCACGTTGTTCAGCCGGACCTTGAAACCCTCGCGCGTGATGATGTTGATGGTGCCGGCAATGGCACGCGCGCCGGTTTCAGCGGTGGGCGCGCGCAGGATCTCGATGCGTTCGACTTGTTCCGGTGTCAGGTCTTCCAGGCTGAAGCCGCGCGGGATGGCCTGGCCGTCGATCAACAGCTGCGTGTAGCCGTTGCCCAGCCCGCGCAGCCGCGGCGGACCTCCCCGGCCCGGCCGGCCCGGGGTGCTGACACCCGGCAACCGGCGCAGCACTTCGCCCACCGACGAGTCGCCAAATTTGTCGATTTCTTCGCGCCCGATGATGATCTTGCTGGCTGTGGAGCGCCGCCGCTCTTCGGTGTCGGTCAGACGCCCGCCGGTGATTTCGATCTTCTGGGCGCCAGCGCCCGCTTCGGTCTTGTCAGCCGCTTTGTCAGCCGCTTTGACCGGCGCCGATGCGGCAGCAGCGGGCGCCGACGCGGCGGCTGCCGGCGGCGCCGTCTGGGCATTCGCCGCCCAGGCCAGCAGCAACGGGCACAGGCCCGACAGAGCGCGGGTGGGAACGAGGCGTGGCGCGTGTTTTGGCATGCCGCGGATTGTCATCGCGCCGCCCGCGGCCGGCGTTGCGGCATTCAGACGCAGCGCGACCTGTCAGGCCTTCTTTACCCACCGTTTACACAGGCTGCCGACGCCGGGCCAAGACCACCGTGTCACGGGCCGTGCCGGCGACCGCAAGCTTCAGTCGTCGGTGGCCGCCTCGCCCGGGGGCAACACATCCAGCGCCTGCACCCCTGCCCGCATCCACCACAGCATCACCAGTGCCGGCACCGCCACCACGGTACTGATGATGAAAAACGTCGGCCAGCCGATGGTTTCCACCAGCACGCCGGCCAGCGGCCCCACCCAGACACGGCCAATGGCAGAAAAAGCGCTGATCAAGGCGTATTGCGTGGCCGTGAAGCGCTGGTTGCACAGGCTCATCATGAAGGCCACAAAAGCGGCGTTGCCCATGCCGCCGCTGATGTTCTCAAAGGCCACCACGGCCAGCAGGCCGCCGTCCACCGGCGTGGGCGCCGTCAGCTTGACAAAGCCCCAGTCAAACGGCGGCAGCGTGACACCGCCCAGCTGTCCCTGCCCGCCCACGGCCAGCCACCAGAAACCCAGGTTGCTGACCATCTGCAGAACACCAAACAGCATCAGGCTGCGCCACAGGCCCAGCTTCAGCATCACCGCGCCGCCCAGCAAGGCGCCGCCGATGGTCAGCCACAGACCCACCACCTTGTTGATGACGCCCACCTCGGCCGCCGAATAGGCCATGCTCTTGAGCAAAAACGGTGTCAGCAGCGACGCCGCAAAAGCATCACCCAGCTTGTAGAGCACGATCAGCAGCAAGAACGCCGCGGCGCCTTTGGTGCTGAAGTAGTTGTTCAGGCCGTTGATCAGCGTGTCAAAACGCGCCAGTCGCGCGGCCTTGGCCACCAGCGGCAGCGTGAAGGCCACGCCCAGCAGCAAGGTGGCCAGGTCGATCCAGCGTTTTTGCAGCGGCGCTGCCAAGCCCGTGCCCTGCAGCCAGCCGCCCAGCAGCGCCTGTGCGGCCATGCTCAGGAACTGGTTGCTGAACCACACGCCAAAAGCCACGGTCAGCGCCACGGCGACAAAGCCGCGCAGCTCGACCCAGGCCGGGTTGCGGGACACGGCGCTGGGCGGCACCTTGGCCAGGCGCGGCAACAGCAGCAGCGACAGCACCGCGGCGCCCAGCATCAGGCCGGCCATCAATTGGTAGACCTCGGGCCAGGACCAGCCGCCGCCTTGTTGTGCGTCGGTCCAGATCAGCGTCACGCCACCCGACAACACCATCGCCAAGCGGTAACCCATCACCACCAGCGACGCACTCATGCCGCGTTCGGCCGGCGGTGTCAGTTCGGTGCGGTAAGCGTCCACCACCACGTCCTGCGAGGCCGACAGAAAGGCCAGCAACATGGCCAGGGCTGCAAAAGCACCGATCGAGTCCTTGGGCGACGTGGCCGCCATCAGCATCAACACGCCCGCCAGCGCCAGTTGCGTCAGCACCAGCCAACCGCGGCGGCGCCCGGCCAGCGGCAGCTCGAAGCGGTCCATCAGCGGCGCCCACAGGAACTTGAAGGTGTAGGGCAGACCCACCAGGCTGAGAAAACCGATGGTGGCGAGGTCCAGCCCTTCCACCGTCAGCCAGGCCTGCATGGCCTGGCCCGACAGCGCCAGCGGCAGGCCCGACGCAAAACCCAGCAGGGCCACCACCAACAGGCGGTGCAGCGCAGCAGCGCGGGTGGTGGTCAGCGGCGGCTGCGGAATCTGCGGGTTGGGCACCGGCGCATTCTAGAAGGGGGGCGGGTTCAACCCGCCTTGGCAAACCGTACAGCCACGTCGTGCAGCGCCGCCTGCACCCGCTGCACCAGCACATGGCCCTGCACCGGGCCGTGCGCCGACAGCAGCAGCTGTTGCGTGGCGCGGGTCATGCCCACGTACAGCAGGCGCAAGGCGTCGTCCAGGCTTTCACCCGGCAGCGGCCAGCCTTGCAGGCCGGCGATGCAGACCCAGGAAAACTCCAGCCCTTTGGCGCTGTGCAGCGTCACCAGCTTGACCGCGCTGGCATTCCAGTCAAAGGCCCTGAAGGCCTGATGGGCCATGGACTGCACGGGCAGACCCGCCGCATTCAGCGCCTGGGCAATGGGCCGCATCTGGGTGCGTGTGCGGCACAGCACGGCCATGTCCTGCAACGGCAAACCGTCGGCATGGGCGGCGGTCAGGCGCAGGGCAATGTCTTGCGCTTCTTCGGTGGCGTTGCGCGTCAGCAGCAGCACCGGCAGCGGGCCGCGCCGGCCGGCACTGGCAGGTGACACACGCTGCATCTTGTCGTCAGTGCCTTCGCCGGACTCGACCGGTGCTGCTGCTGCCGTCAAGCTCGTGCAGACGGGTGACGGCAACGGTGTGTTGGCCGCGTCGGGCAGCAGCAGATGCTGTGCACACTGCACGGCCAAGGCCAGCACTTCGGCGGTGTTGCGGTAGTTCAGCCGCAGCACGCTGGTGCGGCCGCGCGCTTCGATGCCCACGCTGGCAAAACTGAACTTGCGGCGCTGCTTCTGGTAGATGCTCTGCGCGTCGTCATACAGCACCAGCAGGCTGCGGGTGGCCGGCGACACCATGCGCGACGCCATGGCCAGCCAGGCGTCTTCAAAGTCGTGGGCCTCGTCGATCAGCAACGCGCTGTACTGCCCGCCGGGCACCCGGCCGTTGTCCACGGCCCGCTGCAGCACCTGCGCCAGCGCCTGGAAGTAATCGTCGCCCTGCAGCCCGGGCGGCACGGCCAGCTGGTAACTGCGCACCATGTCCTGGCACCAGCTGTGGAAGGTGCGCACCTGCACACGTTCGTCCACGCCGCGTTGGCGCAGCAACGCTTCGATGCGCGTGGCCAGCGTGCGGTTGAAACACATCACCAGGATGGGTTGTTCAGGCTTGGCCACGGCCGCCAGGAACTGCGCACGGAAGATCAGGATCATGGTCTTGCCCGAGCCCGCGGCGCCGTGGATCACACGGTGGCCCTCGCCCAGCGTGCGCGCCACCTGTTCCTGCTGCAGGTCCATCACCTGCAGCAGGCTGGGCAGCAGCGCGGTGCTGTCGCCGTCGTTTTCGCCCAGGTCCAGTGTGGCTTGTGTGGACAGCCGCACATCGGGGAACAGATGCCAGCGGATGCGGTCGCGCTGCGGCAGCGTCAGGGTGTGCGGGTAGCTGACCGTGAACATGCCCCACAACCGGGTCTGGAAGTCGGCCGCGGGCACGTGGTCTTCCAGCTCGTCACGCAGCAGCGTTCGGGCGGGCGGGAACAGCTCGTCGAAGTCGCCGTGCTGGCCGGCTTGCTGCACGTCGGCGCGGCGCAGCCCACTCATCACCACACCCCAGCCATAAGGAAACAGCAGCCGGCCGCGGAACGGTCCTTCGCCATGCACCAGTGCCGGGTCGGTCTGCATCAGGTGCGCCAGCTCCATGGTCACGTCACGGGCCTGGCGCAAGGGGTGGGGCTGCGTGACACGGCCGCGGGGCGTATTCAGCTCGACGGCGTCGCGGGTGGCGGCGCCCAGGGTGCTGCGGCGCCAGTCCTTGACCTCCAGCAACAGCACGCCCCAGCGCGGCGACAGGATCACAAAGTCGGGCTGGCGCGCACGCGGGCCGATGGGGATGTCGTGCCAGACCAGGTAGTCGTCTTCCAGGCAGCGCTTGAGCTGGTGCAGCACGCGGCGCTCGCCCGCGTTGCAGCGGGCATCAAGCTGCGTCAGTCCTTGCGGGAATACGGCCATGGCTTCAGCGGCGCGAGGGCAGCGCCGGCGCGGCCTGCAGCTGCGGCACCTGTTCTTGCTGCCCCTGGGGCGTCAATGCCAACACACGCCCACCGGCTGGGCGCAATCGGCCGCGGGCCAGGCGGGATTCATGCGGTGTGGGTGGCGCAGCCATGCCAGCAGCATAGCTTTGGCCGCGCGTGGCCACAGGCTGCGTGAAAAGGCAGCCGGCGTGCGATGCTTCGTCACCTGCCGCAGCCTTTGCCCACAACGCACCATGACCGACACCCCGGAACAAGCCGACTTTCGCGCCAGCGTGCGCCTGTTTGTGCAGCGCGAAATCGCGCCGCACCTGAACGCCTGGGAAGAAGCCGGCAGCTTTCCACGTGACCTGTACAAGAAGGCCTCGGCGCTGGGCTTGCTGCAGCTGGGTTACCCGGAAGCCCTGGGCGGCACCCTCTGCAGCTGGGAATGGCGCCTGATAGCCACGCAGGAGATCGCCAACGCCGGCTCGGGCGGCCTGATGGCCAGCCTGTTTTCGCACAACATCGGCCTGCCGCCCGTGGTGGCACACGGCAGTGCCGAACTGCAGCAGCGGGTGGTGCCACCGGTGCTGGCGGGCGACCAGATTGCGGCGCTGGCCATCACCGAGCCCGGCGGGGGGTCAGACGTGGCGCGGCTGCACACCACGGCGCGGCTGGAAGGCAACCATTACGTCATCGACGGCGAAAAGACCTTCATCACATCGGGCCTGCGCGCCGACTGGATCACCGTGGCGGTGCGCACCGGCAATCCGGGTGCGGCCGGCATTTCACTGATCGTGGTGCCGGGCAACAGCCCCGGCCTGACCCGCACGCCGCTGCAGAAGATGGGCTGGTGGTGCAGCGACACCGCCCAGTTGCACTTCGACAGTGTGCGGGTGCCCCTGGCCAACCGGGTGGGCAATGAAAACAGCGGCTTTCGTTTCATCATGAACAACTTCAACGGCGAGCGGCTGCTGATGAGCGCCGGCGCCGTGAGCTTTGCGCAGCTGTGCCTGGACGAGGCCACCGAATGGGCGCACCAGCGCAAAACATTCGGCCAGAGCCTGGTGGAGCATCAGGCCATACGCCACCGGCTGATGGACATGCGCACGCAGCTGATTGCCAGCCGCGCCTTGCTGCACGACGTGGCCGCACGTTTTGAAGCTGCACCGCAAGACCCGCACACCGTGGCCGACCTGTGCCTGCTGAAAAACCACGCCACCAGCACCATGCAGCACTGCGCCGACCACGCGGTGCACATCCTGGGCGGCATGGGCTACATGCGCGGCACAAAAAGCGAGCGCATCTACCGCGAGGTGAAGGTGATGCAGATTGGTGGCGGTGCCACCGAGATCATGAAAGAACTGGCCTGGCGTCAGCTGGGTGCGGGGGCGCCGTAGCGCAGCCCTGGTCAGCGCAGGCCGTGGTCGCTTGCGCGCTCAGCACCCGCTCAAGGCGCTCGCTGCAGCTCGGTCACCAGGTAAACGCCGCTTTTCTGCTCGACGCGAAAGCGCACCTTGGCGCCCGGCGCCAGACCTTCGAGCATGGCCCTGTCCTGGACCTTGAACGCCATGGTCATGGCGGGCATGTCCAGGTTCTTGATCTCGGCATGTTTCAAGGTCACCTTGGCGGCTTCGCGGTCCACTTTCTTGACCTCGGCGTCGGTCCAGGTTGCAGACTGGGCACAGGCCAGGTTCAGCGGTGCCGTCACGGCCAGTGCCACAGCCGCCATGGACACGGCCACAGGCAGCGCCAGGGCAATATGACGCAGGCGGGGCAGCAGTCGATTGCGGAAACTTTGTTTCATGGTCGTGCTCCGGTTGGCGGGCCGTTGTGCAGCGACGCTGTCTTGCAGGCCTTTGGTGAAAGCCGTAGAAGCATATGGTGACAGATTTGAGGCGTTCAAGGGCGCCGTCGCCCGTCGCGGCGGTGATGCCGGGCTAAGGCAGGCTGAGCACCACGTTGCCGACCACACGCGCCTGTTCCACCATCTCGTGTGCCTGTGCAATGTCAGCCAACGGCACCCGCGCCGCAATGGCGTGCTGCAGCACACCGCGTTCCAGCCAGCTGCTCAAGGTGGCCTCGGCGCGCGCGCGATCAACGGCCGACAGGTTGTAGACAATGAAAAACCGCAGGTTGATGTTGTTGCTGATCAGCGGAAAAAACGGCAACTCGAATTTCCCCGCCCCACTGCCGTACACCACACACTCGCCGCCCGGTTTCAGCACCTGCAGGTTCAGCGCCGCGTTGGCGGCAATGTCCACCTCCACCACCCGGTCAATGCCCTGGCCCTGCACGGCCTGGCTGATCTGATCGACGACATCGGCGGACCGGTAGAACACCGCCGCGTCAGCACCGGCGGCCAAGGCCACATGGGCCTTCTCCGGGCTGCTGACAGTGGCCACCACGCGGCGCGCACCCAGCAGGCGCGCAAACTGCACCGCGTAATGGCCCACCGCACCGGCACCGCCAGCCACCAGCACGTTTTTGCCGGCCACGCCGCTGCCACACAGCGTCGCGTGCAATGCGGTCAGCGCCGGTATGCCCATGCAGGCGCCGGCTTCGTCGGGTGTGGCCTCGGGCAAGCGCACGGCCATGGCCTGCGGCAGCACGACCTGCTGCGCGGCCGTGCCATGGGCGCGACGCCAGGCGGCGTTCCAGACCCAGACCCGTTCACCCAGCCGCTGCGCATCCACGCCGGCGCCCACGGCGTCGATATGGCCCATGCCGTCGCTGTGCGGCACGATGCGCGGAAACGCCAGCACCGTGCTGCGCAAGCCGGCGCGGCTCTTGACGTCTGACGGGTTGACACCTGACCAGCGCAGGCGCACACGCACTTCGCCGGGGCCGGGTTCAGGCGTTGCCACATCGGCCAGTTTCAGCACCTGGGCGGCGGGACCGGTTTGTTCGTAATAAGCAATCTGCATGGGGTCTGTTCTGTCTCTTTTGGTTTCAGGGCGCAGCGCGCTGGCTATGTCTGGGCCGGCAGCCAGCCATCCACCGTGGTCGCTTGTTCGAGGCTCCAGACACGCTGGATGATCTGCTGCATCTCATGGGCACTGGCACCACCGCGGTAGGCGGCCAGGCTCAGCGCCTTGGCTTCGAGTTCCGGGCGCGACAAGGTGTTGCCGGGGTCGCCCTTGGGTTCATCGACACGGGCGTACAGAGTGCGGCCGTCCTGGGTCAACACCTGCACCTTGCCGATCCAGCGGGCCGGGTAGGCGCTGTCCACTTCGGCATCCAGCGCCATCGTCACGCGGCTGCAGAAGTCCAGCACCGCGGGGTTGCGGTAGTCGCTGTCGAACACACCCAGGCCGGCATGGCGGTGCAAGGCGGCCAGTGCCAGCACCGTGCCCATGGAAAATTTGGCCTGGTGCACCGTTTGCGGGTGGGTCACCGGGCCCAGCACGTCGATGGCGCCTTGGTGCACCTGCGCCGTGACTTGCGCGATGTCGCTGGCGGCCAGGCGGTGCTGGTCCATCAGCACCACCAGCGCGTCAGCGGCAGGATGGGTGTGGCGGCAGGACGCGTGGTACTTGAACGAGGTTTCGGCCGTGGCCCAGCGGTTGCCCAGGCCCTGCGTCAGGCGCGACGGGTCGGCGTCGGTCGACATGCCTGCGGCCATGCCCTGCGGGCCTTCCAGAATGTGCTGCGCGCCCGTGAACCCATCGGCCGCCAGATAGGCCGCCGTCAGCCCGGTGCTGGCGGCATGGGCGGTGTGCAGTTGTTTGGAGTCGGCCGCGTCGCGCAGGAATTCCCACAGCCCGGCGCCTTGGGTGCCGGCCGAGCCAAAGGCGTGCAACATGGTGTCGGGGCTCAGGCCCAGCAGCCGGCCCACGGCAGCTGCTGCCGCCACGCTGCCCGCCGTGCCCGTGGTGTGGAACACCTTGTAGTGTGAACGGCCCAGGAATTCACCCACCCGGATGCCCACCTCGTAACCGGCCACCGCCGCCACCAGCAGTTCACGCCCGCTTTTGCCCAGGGCCTGGGCCACCGCCAGCGCGGGTGGGAACACCACCGCGGCGGGGTGGAACACCGACCCGTTGTGCACGTCGTCCTGCTCGGCCACATGGGACGCCGCCGCGTTGATGGCCGCGGCCACCAAGGGGCTGCTGGTGCTGCGGTGGATCAGCACTTCGCTGGGGCCTGTTGACGGCCCCTGGGACAACCAGAATTTCGCCAGACTTTCAACGGCGCGAGCACCCTTGCCGGCCAGCACCGACGCCATCCAGTCCAGGAACAGGTCTTCGGTGCGGCGCAGCACCGGCGCCGGGACGTCGCCAGCCTGCAGCGTGGCGGCAAACTGCGCCAGGGTGCGGCTGGGATGGGCGGTGTCGGGTCCAGTCATGGTGTGTGCCTCGATCAGAAGCTGCGCGGCAGGCCCAGCACGTGTTCGGCCACGTAGCTCAGGATCAGGTTGGTGGAAATGGGCGCCACCTGGTACAGCCGGGTTTCGCGGAACTTGCGTTCCACGTCGTATTCGCAGGCAAAACCAAAACCGCCATGGAACTGGATGGCGGCGTTGGCCGCTTCCCAGCTGGCCTTGGCTGCCAGGTACTTGGCCATGTTGGCCTGCGCACCACAGGGCTGGTGGTTGTCAAACAGCGTACAGGCCTGCCAGCGCATCAGGTCGGCGGCTTCCACTTCAATGTGCGCTTCGGCAATCGGGAACTGCACACCCTGGTTCTGCCCGATGGGACGGCCAAACACCACCCGCTCCTTGGCGTAGGCGCTGACCTTGTCGATGAACCAGCGGCCGTCGCCGATGCATTCGGCGGCGATCAGCGTGCGCTCGGCGTTCAGCCCGTCCAGGATGTACCTGAAGCCCAGGCCTTCGGAGCCGATCAGGTTTTCGGCCGGGATTTCCAGGTTCTCGAAAAACAGCTCGTTGGTCTCGTGGTTGACCATGTTGGGAATGGGCCGCACCGACATGCCCTGGCCCACCGCCTCGCGCAGGTCCACCAGAAAGATCGACAGGCCTTCGCTTTTTTTGGCCACGTCGGCCAGCGGCGTGGTGCGCGCCAAGAGGATCATCAGGTCGGAATGCTGCACGCGCGAGATCCACACCTTCTGCCCGTTGACGACATAACGGTCGCCCTTTTTCACCGCCGTGGTCTTGATGCGTGTGGTGTCGGTGCCGGTGCTGGGCTCGGTCACGCCCATGCTTTGCAGCCGCAATTCACCGCGTGCGATGGGCGGCAGCCAGCGCTGTTTCTGTTCGGCCGAGCCGTGGCGCAGCAGCGTGCCCATGTTGTACATCTGGCCGTGGCAGGCGCCGGCGTTGCCGCCGCTGCGGTTGATCTCTTCCATGATCACGCTGGCTTCGGCCAAGCCCAGCCCGGAGCCGCCAAATTCCTGCGGGATCAGCGCCGCCAGCCAGCCGGCTTGGGTCAGCGCATTGACAAAGGCTTCGGGGTAACCGCGTTCGGCGTCGACCTTGCGGTGGTATTCGGCCGGGAAGTCGGCGCACAGGGCGCGCACGCCGTCGCGGATGTCGGGGTAGTTTTCAGCCATGGGTGCCCATCGGGTGGGTGTCAAAAGACGGGGTCAGGCCACGATCAGGCCCAGTTCAGGCCAACATCAAGCCAAGAGTCGGCGGCGGATTTCCAGCGGGTCCAGCACCTGCAGCGGTTCGGGCGCGCCGCCCGGTATGCCCACCTGGGTGGCGTTGAGCAGCATCGACACCATCACATAGGTGCCCGACAACACGGTCAGGTCCACCGCCTGCTGCTCGCCCATCTGGGTGATCACTTCTTGCCACAGGGCGTCGGGCACGCGGTGGTTCAGGCTCAGCTGCAGACAGAAGTCAAACACCAGACGCTCGTCGTCCCGCATGCTGGCCGGGCGGCGGCATTCCCGCAGATCGGTCATCACGGCGTCGGACAGGCCGGCGCGGCGGGCAATGGTTTCGTGCGCCCACCACTCGTACTGCGCGTTGGACAGGCGCGCCTGGATCAGGATGGCCAACTCGTTCAGGCGTTTGTCGACGCTGGTCTTGAACCGCAGGTAGTCCAGCAGGTCAAAACAGCGCCGCGCCATGTCGGGGCTGCGCAGCAGCGCGTTGTAAGGGCCACCCAGCCCGGCGCTGGACACCTTGAGGATGTCGTCGGCCAGCGGCCGCACGCCGGCGTCCAGGGACTCATAGGAAATCTGTGGGAAGCGTTCTTGCATCCGCCGATTCTAGGAGCGTGGTGCCGTAACAGCGGACGGGCGCGGTGGGCGCAGGGTGATTGCGCCCACGGCCCATCGTCACCGCCGGATCAGCCGGGCCAGTGCGCGCCGTCGCGGTGGGGTCGGCGCAC
>JAHECB010000065.1:0-8137 GCA_024641925.1 Betaproteobacteria bacterium | reverse complement strand
TCGACGCGCCGCTGCTCGTGCTGGGCGGCGTTCACGGGGAGGCGGATGCGGGCATCGGCACGGTCCAGCATGGCCACCAGGGTGGCCATTTCATGTCGGGTGATGCGGCCGTCAGCGCGCGCCTGGGCTTCGGCACGGGCAATCGCACGCTGGTCTCTTGTCAGCGCGCGTGCCTCTCGGCGGTCGATCTGCCCCCTGGCCACGCCGCGCTCGATGCGCACCTGCTGCTGCGCCTGGCGCATAGTGATCTCGGCCAGTGCCTGGTAGGGTACGGCGGCGGCTCCGGGGTGGGCAAAGGCGGCACCTGGCACGGCCCAGATGGCAGCAGCGGCAGCAGCGGCGATAAGCAGGGGCTTGGTCATTTGGCGCATGGAATCTCCTTTGACGGTTGTGGTTTGCGACGCCGTCGGCGCGCCCTCTTTCAACGCCGGGCAGGCCGTGGTGCATGACACCGCAACGTCAAGCGCGTGCAAAGATGCGTGAAGCGGCGCTGCGTCCGCCCGGTTCACTTGAAAAAGGCCAAACCCCATGTTGACCCCGGAACAGCTGCTGCACCATATCGACCAGGGCACCCTGTGGCCCATTGGCGCCGGCGAAGCCTTCACCAACACGGCGGCGGCCTACCAAACGGCGTTGCAAGTGCGCAAGTTGCGTCAGGCGCGTGGCGAGCGGCCCGTGGGCTACAAGATCGGCTTCACCAACCGCAGCATCTGGGCGCGCTACCAGGTGTTTGCGCCGATCTGGGGCACGGTATGGGACAGCAGCCTGTCTTTTGCCGATGGCCCAACGCCGCTGTCCTTGGCCCACACCTGCCAGCCGCGCATCGAACCCGAGCTGGTGCTGGCCTTCAAGCAGCCCCCGCCCATGGGCTGCACCGTGCAGCAACTGTTTGAATCGCTGGATTGGGCGGCGCCCGGTTTTGAGATCGTGCAATGCCACCTGCCCGACTGGACGTTCCAGGCGGCGCAGACCATGGCTGACAGCGGCCTGCACGCGCGCTTGCGGGTGGGCAGCCGTGTGCCCGTGACCGCGCTGGCCCAGGATGCAGCCGGGCTGCACAAACGGCTGGGCCAGGCCCGTTGCACGCTGTTCCAGGACAACAAACGGGTGGACGAGGGCCCGGGCGCCAACGTGCTGGACAGCCCCTTGATGGCGCTGCTGCACTTCGTGGCCGAGCTGCGGGCCTGTGCCGGCGCCCCGGACGTTGCGGCCGGTGACGTGGTCACCACCGGCACCTGGACCGACGCCTGGCCGGTGTTGCCCGGTCAGACCTGGCGGCTGGCCATCACCGAAGGCCTCCCCGACCTGCGCGTGACGTTGACCTGAGCGCTTGGCCTGAGACGTTGAACAGCCGCGCAGCGGCCAGGCTGCTCAGGCCCAGTCGATGTGGTGCGCCATCACCAGCGGGTCCAGACGGCTGTCGACCTGCTGGGCCAGCGCGGCGCGAGCGCTTTTGGCCACCCCTTCAAAACGCACCGTGATCAGGCCGCCGTGCACGGCATGTGCGGCAGCGTTCACCGTCATAGCCGCCCCCGCGGGTGGCAGGTCGGCCAGCATCCGCTCCACGGCGCGCTGGGCGGCGTCCAAGCGCAAAGCCGGCTTGAAGACCTTGCCTACCGCCGTGAGCGGTACGGCGTCGATGAAATACACCTGCACCGGCACGGCGGCACGTTCGGGCGTTCTTTCGCGCACAAAGTCGATCAAGGCATCGGTCGACACCAAAGCGCCCGGCTTGCGCTGCACATAGGCCACGGGCAATTCGCCGGCGTAGGGGTCCGGCTCGCCCACCACGGCCGCCAGTGCCACGTCGGGGTGCTGGAAAAACACCTCTTCGATCGCCATCGGGTCGATGTTGTGGCCGCCGCGGATGATCAGGTCCTTGGCGCGGCCCGTCAGCCACAAGTAGCCGTCTTCGTCCAGCCGGCCCAGGTCGCCCGAGTTCACCCATCCGGGGGCCACAAAAGCGCCCTGGTTGTGGACCTCGCTCAGGTAGCCTGAAAACACGCCGGGCCCGGCCATGGCCACGACGCCGATTTCATTCACCGCGCAATCACCCACCAACTGCCCCTGCGCATCCACCTTGACCACCCGTACACGGCTGTAAGGCAGGGCGTGCCCGGCCGAGCCCAGGCGAACGGGGCGCTGGGGGTAGGCCAGGGTCAACACGCTGGCGGTTTCGGTCATGCCGTAGACCTCGATCACCGGCACCTTCAGCTGTTCCTGGTAATGCTTGCCCACCGCCACCGGTATGGCCGACCCACCGCCCGACGCCATCACGATGCTGCCGGTGTCGGCGTCGCCGCGGGGCACCTGGATGGCCGCAGCCAGCACCGTGGGCACGCCGCCAAACACTTCGGGCCTGTAGCGCTGTACCAGACGCCAGACATTGCGCACGGCATTGGGCTCGCGCCAGCCCGAAGGCGCCAGCAGCACCAGCGTGGTGCCCGCAGACAACGGTGCCAGCCCCTGCGTCAGTGCACCCCCCACATGGAACAGCGGCAGGCCGAACAACAAGTTGCCCGGCCCGCTGGGCAACATCAGGCCCAAGGCCCAGGCCTGGTAGATCTGGTTGGCGTGGGTGTGGCGCACCAGCTTGGGTGTGCCGGTGGTGCCGCCGGTATGAAAGTAGCCGGCCGTGTCGCTTGCGGCTATGGTGCGGCCACTGAGCAGCCGGTCAGCGGGCTGCTGGCCGATGCTGCTATCGAAGCTGTAGACAGCCGACGCTTCGTCGGCAGCGCCATGCACGACCACGATGGCCTTCAACTGCGGCAGCAGATGCCGAATCTGCTGCACTTTGTCCCAGATGTCCGACCCAGGCACCGGGCCCAGCGCCACCAGCACCTTGGTGTTGGCCGCCCGCAAAATCGCAGCCAATTGCGCAGCTGACAGCAAGGGGTTGACCGGATTGGCAATGCCCACGGCTTGCGCACCGTACAGCGCAAAAAACGTCTGCGGCAGCAAGGGCATGAGCAGGCTGACCACGTCGTTGGCGCCCACCCCCAGTTGGTGGAAAAAGTTCGCCGTCTGGTTTACCCGCGCCATGAGCTGCGCAAAGCTCACGGTCACCGGCGTTTCGTCGGGGTCGGCCCGCGCCAGGCACAACAGCGCAGCCGCCTGTGGATTGACGGCGGCCCCCAGCTGCAACGCTTCGTACACGCTGTTGGCCTTGATGCGGTCCTGGTACGGCGTGGCCTCAAAGCGCGCCACGTCGGCAGCGGTTGTCAGGCTCGGCGGCTGGTCGCCGACAAAACGGTCCAGGGTATGGGCTGGCATCATGGGCGGTCCTTGGCATTGACTTGAATGGCATCGTAGGTCGCCGTCTTGTGGGGGATCCTGTGGAGAACCCGTAGGGGCCGGCGCGCCTGCAGGCAAAATCCAGGGCACCCAGGGTGGCTCGCGCCACGTTGATCAAGACGGTAAGCGCCCACGCGCCTGGGCGACACTGGCCTTTGCCGACCCACTTCGCTGAACCCCCATGAACTCCAAAGCCCTGGTCCTGTTTTCAGGCGGCCAAGACTCCGCCACCTGCCTGGCCTGGGCATTGGAGCGGTATGCCCACGTCGAAACCATCGCCTTCAACTACGGCCAGCGCCATGCCGTTGAACTGCAGTGCCGACTTGAAATGATGGCCCAGCTGCGCAGCGGCTTTCCGGCCTGGGCAGAGAGGCTGGGCCCCGACCACCTGCTGGACCTGTCGGTGCTGGGCCAGATCAGCGACACCGCGCTGACGCAGGACCAGGCCATCACCATGCAGGCCAACGGCTTGCCCAACACGTTCGTACCAGGCCGCAACCTGTTGTTTTTCAACTTCGCGGCGGCGGTGGCCTACCGGCGCGGGCTGCAGGTGCTGGTGGGCGGCATGTGCGAAACCGACTATTCGGGCTACCCTGACTGCCGCGACAACACCCTCAAAGCCCTGCAGGTGGCGCTGAGCCTGGGCCTGGACAGCCCCATGGTGATCGAGACGCCGCTGATGTGGGTAGACAAGGCCGGCACCTGGGCCCTGGCGCAAAGCCTGGGGGGCTGGCCGCTGATGGACCTGATCATCGAGCACACGCACACCTGTTACCTGGGCGATCGCAGCACGCGCCACGCCTGGGGTTACGGTTGTGGCCAGTGCCCGGCGTGTGACTTGCGCCGCACCGGCTTTGAGACCTTCACCGGGCAGGCGCCGCAGCCATGACCTATACCGTCAAGGAAATCTTCTACACGCTGCAGGGCGAAGGCCAGCGGGCCGGCCGGCCCGCGGTGTTCTGCCGCTTTGCCGGTTGCAACCTGTGGTCGGGCCGTGAAGAGGACCGCGCCAGCGCGGTCTGCCAATTCTGCGACACCGACTTCGTGGGCACCGACGGCACGCTGGGTGGCAAGTTCAGCACCGCCCAGGCGCTGGCGGCGCAGGTGGCCGCGCTGTGGCCCGAACTGGGCCCCAACCGCTATGTGGTGCTGACCGGCGGTGAACCGCTGCTGCAGGTGGATGCAGCGCTGATTGACGCGCTGCACAGCAAGGGGTTTGAAATCGCGGTGGAAACCAACGGCACCGTGGCCGCGCCGGCCGGCATCGACTGGATCTGCGTCAGCCCCAAGGCCGGCGCAAGCTGGGTGCAGCGCACCGGCCATGAGCTGAAGCTGGTGTACCCGCAGCCGGCCTTGATGCCCGAACAGGCACTGGCACCGGCGCCCACCACACCGCAGTTTCAACACTATCTGCTGCAGCCCATGGATGGCCCGTTGCGCCGCCAGCACACCCAGGCCGCCATCGCCCACTGCCAGGCACACCCGCACTGGTGCCTGTCGGTGCAGACGCACAAGATGCTGGAGATCCGCTGATGGCCGAACAGCCCGACCCACCGCTGCGCTTTGAGCTGTCGCAGAAGTTCTACTTCGAAGCGGCCCATACCCTGCACCGTGAAGTGGACACCGCGGGCAGCCGCCGCATCCACGGCCATACCTACCACGTGGAAGTCAGCGTGGCGGGCGCGCCGGCGGCGGGTTCGGGCATGCTGGTGGACCTGGCCATCGTGCGGCAGGCCATTGCACAACTGCGTGAACTGCTGGACCACCACCTGCTGGACGACGTGGCGGGCCTGGGGCCTGCCACGCTGGAAAACCTGTGTCTGTTCATCCGTACACACCTCCTGGAGCACCTGCCCGGACTGTGTGCGGTCAGTGTTGAACGCGGCGCCAGTGGCGACCGCTGCACCCTGCGCTGGTAAGCCGCTTGCGCCTCGCCTCCACCCTGCCGGGCCGGCGCTGCCACGGCCCTTGAAAGAACCCCATGGCCCCTGTCATCACCAGCCTGCTGGACACCGACCTGTACAAGTTCACGATGTGGCAGGCCATGCTGCACCGCAACCCGCAGACCCAGGCCGTCTACAGCTTTGTCTGCCGCAACCAGCCCGAGTACCCGCTGGGTGACCTGCTGGCCGACGTCAACCGAGAGCTCGACCAGCTGTGCTCGCTGAGTTTTGCCGAAGACGAATTGACCTATCTGGGCGGCCTGCGTTTCATCAAGTCGGACTTTGTCGACTTTCTGCGGATCTTTCGTTTCCAGCGCAACTTTGTGCACGCCACCGCCAACGGCGCGCAACTGGACGTCGAAGCCCGCGGCCCGCAGGTGCACGTGATGGCCTTCGAGATCTTTGTGCTGGCCATCGTCAACGAGCTGTACTTCCGCCGTTTTGACGCCACGGCCGCGCATGCCGAAGGTGAACGCCGGCTGCAGGCCAAGCTGGAACGCCTGCGCACGCTGGACGCACAACCCGCCCTGCGCCACCCCTTCGAATTGTTTGACTATGGCCTGCGGCGGCGCTTTTCCGGGGCCTGGCAGCGCCAGGTGGTGGCCACGCTGGCGCGCGAGGTGCCGCAGTTTTTCAAGGGCACGTCCAACGTGCTGCTGGCGCGCGACCTGGGCGTGGTGCCCATCGGCACCATGGCGCATGAATTTGTGCAGACCTACCAGGCGCTGGGTTTCCGGCTGCGCGACCACCAGAAGGCCGCGCTGGAAAACTGGGTGCAGGAATACCGCGGTGACCTGGGTGTGGCGATCACCGACGTCATCAACATGCAGGCCTTTCTGACCGACTTCGACCTGTACTTCGCCAAACTGTTCGACGGCCTGCGGCATGACTCCGGCGACCCCGTGTGGTGGGGCGAGCTGGCGCTGGCGCATTACGCGCAGCTGCGCATCGATGCCCACACCAAGCGCCTGGTGTTTTCCGACGGCCTGAACATCGAACGTGCGCTGTCGCTGTACCAGCACTTCGGCAACCGCACGCAACTGGGCTTCGGCATTGGCACCCACCTCAGCAACGACATGGGCCTGAAGACCTTGAACATCGTGATGAAGCTGACCCAGTGCAACGGCCAGCCCGTGGCCAAGCTGTCCGACAGCCCGGGCAAGACGCTGTGTGACGATCAGACCTTCCTGGCCTACCTGCGCCAGGTTTTCAACGTGCAGGCCTGAAGGCAACTCACCCATGCTCAAGATCACCCTGGCCCAACTGAACTTCACCGTGGGCGACATCGAGGGCAACGTGGCCCTGATGGTGGACGCCGCCCGGCAGGCGCACGACAGTGGCGCGCACCTGGTGGTGTTTTCCGAGCTGGCGCTGTCGGGCTACTACCCCGGCGACCTGCTGGAAGAGCCGCAGTTTCAGCAGCGTGTGCATCAGGGCCTGGACGCGCTGCTGAAGGCGTCACTGCAGTGGCCCGACCTGCACTGGGCCGTGGGCGCGCCGGTGCCGCACGACGGCCCGGGAAAGAAGCTGCACAACGCGCTGCTGGTGCTGAAGGCGGGCACCGTGGTGCTGCGTTATGCCAAGCAGCTGCTGCCCAGCTACAACGTGTTTGACGAACACCGCCACTTCGACGCGGGCCCCGACGTGGCCCGGGTGCTGCGCATCGGCGACAAGCAGGTGGGCCTGCTGATTTGCGAAGACGGCTGGAACGACGAAGAGCAGGACTACGCCATCAACCCCTTCCTGCGCCTGCGCGACGCGGCACCCGACCTGCTGGTGTCCATCAACGCCAGCCCTTCGGAAATCGGCAAACGCGAACAGCGCCACACCATCTTCGGCGGCGCGAGCCGGCGGCACCACCTGCCCATCGTCTACGTCAACCAGGTCGGCGGCCAGGACCAGCTGGTGTATGACGGCGCTTCGTTTGCGGTGGAGCCCGAAGCCGGCGTGGTGTTTGAAGCGCGCCGATTCGAGTCCGACGTAAGGACGCTGCAGTTTGAAAACGGTCACTTCGGTACCCAGGGCGGCGGTGCGCTGGCCCCGGTGCCGGCCATGGGCCTACCCACCATGGCCTTTTACCGCGCGCAGATCGTGCTGGGCCTGCGCGACTACGCGCGCCGCTGCGGCTTTCGCACCGTGGTGGTGGGCAGCTCGGGCGGCATTGACAGTGCGCTGACGCTGGCGCTGGCCGTGGAGGCCATGGGCGCCGACAACGTCAGCGCGGTCACCATGCCGTCCAAGGTGTCGTCGTCGGGGTCGGTGGACGACTCGGTGGCACTGTGCAAGAACCTGGGCGTCAAACTGTTCACCCATCCCATTGCCGAGCTGGTGGCGGGCTACGAAAAGGGCTTCCAGGCCAGCTTCGGCCCGCCGCTGAAGGGCCTGGCGCTTGAAAACCTGCAGGCCCGCATCCGCGGCACGGTGCTGATGGAATACTCCAACAGCTTCGGCCACCTGCTGCTGACCACCGGCAACAAGTCGGAAATCTCGGTGGGCTACTGCACGCTGTATGGCGACACCAACGGCGGCCTGGGCCTGATTGGCGACCTGTACAAGACGGAGGTGTTCGGCCTGTCGCGCGAAGTCAACGAAGCCGCGGGCCGCGAGCTGATTCCGCAGGCCATCATCGACAAACCACCCTCGGCCGAACTGGCGCCCGACCAGAAAGACACCGACAGCCTGCCGCCCTACCCCGTGCTGGACGAGGTGCTGAAGCTGCTGATCGAAGGCAAGCGCCTGGCGCGCTGGGAATATGACGAGGCCCAGGCCTTTGTCACCCAGCTGCGGGCCACAGCCGACGGTGCGGCGCTGATCCAGCGCGTGCGCGGCATGATCGCGCGCAACGAATACAAGCGCCGCCAGGCGCCACCCATCATCCGAGTGCGCGCGCGCGCCTTCGG
>JAHECB010000064.1 GCA_024641925.1 Betaproteobacteria bacterium | reverse complement strand
GGACGCGTTCATCATGCGGGTGTGCGACGTGATGCTGTCGTTTCCCAGCATCCTGATTGCGCTGCTGATCGACGGCGTGGGCCGGGCCATGTTCCCCAACGCCCATGAGTCGTTGGCTTTTGGCGTGCTGATCATTGCCATCTCGCTGTCAGGCTGGGTGCAGTACGCGCGCACGGTGCGCGGCAGCACGCTGGTGGAGCGCAACAAGGACTACGTGCAGGCCGCACGGGTCATCGGCGTGGCGCCGTTGCGCATCATGTTCAAGCACGTGCTGCCCAACGTGATGGGGCCGGTGCTGGTGCTGGCCACTATCCAGGTGGCGTCTGCCATCCTGACCGAAGCGACGCTGTCGTTTCTGGGTGTGGGTGTACCGTCCACGTCACCGTCGCTGGGCACCCTCATCCGCATCGGCAACGACCTGCTGTTTTCAGGCGAATGGTGGATCACCGTGTTCCCCGGCGCCATGCTGGTGCTCATCGCATTGAGCGTGAACCTGCTGGGCGACTGGCTGCGTGACGCCCTCAACCCCAAGCTGCATTGACCGGCTTGCCGCGCACCATCACCGCATGAACCCCAAACCGCCCCTGCTGGAAGTGAACAACCTGCGCGTGGAGTTCCCCACCCGCCGCGGCCCGCTGCTGGCCCTGGACGACATCTCGTTTTCCATCGCCGCGGGCGAAATTCTGGGCGTGGTGGGCGAATCAGGCGCCGGCAAGTCGCTGACGGGTGCAGCCATCATCGGGCTGCTGGAGCCCCCCGGTCACATGACCGGCGGCGAAATCAAGCTCGACGGCCAGCGCATCGACAACCTGCCCTACGAGGCGATGCGCAAGATCCGCGGCCGCCGCATCGGTGCCATCTTTCAAGATCCGTTGACCTCCTTGAACCCGCTGTACACCATCGGCCGGCAACTCATCGAGACCATTCAGACGCACCTGCCCGTGGGCGCAGAAGAGGCGCACCAGCGGGCCGTGCGCCTGTTGCAGGAAACCGGCATTCCGGCGGCAGAAGCACGGCTGAACCAGTACCCGCACCAGTTCAGCGGCGGCATGCGGCAGCGTGTGGTCATTGCGCTGGCGCTGGCGGCCGAGCCGCAGCTGATCGTGGCCGACGAGCCCACGACGGCGCTGGACGTGTCGATTCAGGCGCAGATCATTGCGCTGCTCAAGCGCCTGTGCAAACAGCAGGGCGCGGCCGTGATGCTGGTCACCCACGACATGGGCGTGATCGCCGAAACCTGCGACCGCGTGGCCGTGCTGTATGCCGGGCGCGTGGCCGAAATCGGCCCGGTTTCGGATGTGATCCACCGCCCCAGCCACCCCTACACCCGCGGGTTGATGGGCTCGATCCCGTCCATGGACGAAGACCGGGAACGCCTGCTGCAGATCGACGGCGCCATGCCCCGGCTGAACGCCATTCCCAGCGGCTGCGCTTTCCACCCGCGTTGTGAACAGGTGCACGAGCGCTGTACGCGGCAGCGTCCGGATTTGCTGGACGCCGGCCCCACACGGGCCGCCTGTTGGCTCGTGAACGCCGCACAGGGGGCCGCTGCATGAGCACCACGCCCCTGGTTCAGGTGCGCGACCTGAGCAAGACCTTCGACGTTTCAGCGCCCTGGCTGAACCGCGTGGTCGAGCGCCAGCCGCGGCAGTTTGTGCACGCCGTGGACGGTGTGTCGTTCAGCATCCAGCGCGGCACCACGCTGGCGCTGGTGGGCGAATCGGGCTGCGGCAAAAGCACGGTGGCGCGTTTGCTGGTGGGGTTGTATGCGCCCACACGCGGCGATGTGCTGTTCGACGGCCAGGCCACCGACCGCAGCCAGGGCGCGGCCGATCTGCGCACGCTGCACAAGCGCATGCAGATGATCTTCCAGGACCCGTACGCCAGCCTGAACCCGCGCTGGCGCGTGCTGGACATCGTGGGCGAGCCCTTGCGTGAACATGGCCTGGCGGGCGACCTGCCACAGCTCACCCAGCGTGTGGGTGAACTGCTCAGTTCGGTGGGCCTAGCCGCCAACGACGTGCTGAAGTACCCACACCAGTTTTCCGGTGGGCAGCGCCAGCGCATCAGCATTGCCCGGGCGCTGGCCACCGAACCGGAATTCCTGGTCTGCGACGAACCCACTTCGGCGCTGGACGTGTCGGTGCAGGCCCAGGTGCTGAACATCATGAAAGACCTGCAGCAAAGCCGTGGTCTGACCTATCTGTTCATCTCGCACAACCTGGCCGTGGTGCGCCATGTGGCGCACCGGGTGGGCGTGATGTACCTGGGCCGCCTGGTGGAGGTGGCTGACAAGCAGCCCCTGTTCAGCAACCCCCGGCACCCGTACACACGCATGTTGCTGGACGCCATACCTGACGTGCACATGAGCGGCCGCGCCCGCACACCCGTGCAGGGCGAGGTGCCCAATCCGCTGAACCCACCCGCAGGCTGCGCCTTTCACCCGCGCTGCCCACACGCCAATGCACGCTGCAGCGCCGAACGGCCCAAACTTCAGGCCGTGCAGGGTGTGGAGGTGGCCTGCCACGCGGTCGAGGAAGGGCGCATCTGATCGCCGGGCGCGCTGGGCTCCAGCGCGGTTTGAAGCGTCAGCGGTTGATCAAGTGCTCACCCGCAAACAGGCTGGCGGGCTCGTCGCGTTCACGCACCAGGTGAACCTGGTCACCGTCCACCATCACCTCGGCCGGCCGGCTGCGGCTGTTGTAGTTGCCGGCCATGGTCATGCTGTACGCACCGGCTGACAGGATGGCCAGCACGTCGCCCGGCAACACCTGCAGTTCACGGTCGCGTGCCAGCCAGTCGCTGGACTCACACACCGGGCCCACCACGTCGTAGACGCTGGCGGGGCCATCACGCAGTGTGCAGGCCTCCACGCCCATCCAGGCCTGGTACAGGGCCGGTCGCATCAGGTCGTTCATCGCCGCATCGACGATGCAGAAGTTTTTGGCTTCGGCGGGCTTCAGGTACTGCACTTCAGTCAGCAGCACACCGGCGTTGCCCACCAGCGAACGGCCGGGTTCCAACAGCAGTTCGCGATGGCCGTGGCCACGTTGGTCCAAGCGCGCCAGCACCTGCTGCACCATCTGGCCAGCGTCGGGTGGCACTTCGGCCTGGTAGGCAATGCCCAGCCCACCACCCACGTCCACGTGTTCGATGGTGATGCCGGCAGCCTCCACCGCTTCCACCAGGTCCAGCACGCGGTCCAGGGCGTCCAGAAAGGGCGCCAGCTGGGTGATCTGAGAGCCGATGTGGCAGTCGATGCCCACCACCTTCAAGCCAGCCAGCGTGGCGGCATGCCGGTAGGTCGCCAGGGCCTGGTCGTGCGCGATGCCGAACTTGTTGCCCTTCAGCCCGGTGGAGATGTAGGGGTGGGTGCCGGCGTCGACGTCGGGGTTGACCCGCAGGCTGACCGGCGCGGTGCGGCCCAGCGACAGCGCCACCTCGTTCAAGCGGTCCAGTTCGGGAATGCTTTCCACATTGAAGCAGCGCACAGCGGCCAGCAGCGCCTGCTGCATTTCGGCGCGGGTTTTGCCCACGCCAGAAAACACCACCTTGGCGGGGTCGGCACCGGCGGCCAGCACCCGCAGCAATTCGCCGCCCGACACGATGTCAAAGCCGCAACCGGCCTGCGCAAAGGTCTGCAAGACCGCCAGGTTTGAATTGGCCTTCATGGCGTAACACACCAGGTGTCGGCGACCTTGCAGCGCCCGCTGGTATTGCTGCGCCGCATCGCGCATGGCCTGCCGCGAATACACATAAAGGGGTGTGCCGAACTGCCGCGCCAAGGCCGACAGCGCATGGCCTTCCAGGCAGAGTTCACCGCCCTGACGGGCCAGATGGGGTGCGCCGGGCAGCATCAGCGGCTCACCGGTGCGGCGGGGGCCGAGGCCGCTGGCCCAACGGCGGCCGCGCCGGCCGTTGCGGGCGGCAGGCGCAGCGGGCCTTTTTGCCCGCAACCCGCCACCAGAAGCGCCGCCACGACCCCACTCACAAGTGATGTCGCCTGCGCCGCTACACTGTTTGACAACTTGAATTTCATGCAAGGATTCTATGGGCGCCCCTGCCGACCTCCAGCCCCATTCGTCACCCGATTCATTGCCCGAAACCACATTGGACGATGCTCGCTACCAGCAGTTGGCCAACGCCTTGCTGGCACGGATTGAAACCACGGTGGACCGCTGGCTGGATGATGACGTGATCGACATCGACAGTCACCGCACCGGCGGCCTGCTGGAGCTGCACTTTCCCAACGGCAGCAAGATCATCATCAACACGCAGCCCCCGCTGCACGAGATCTGGCTGGCGGCCAAGGGCGGTGGATTCCATTACCGCTTTCATGGCGACCGGTGGCTGGACACCCGCGATGCCAGCGAGTTCCTGGCCGTGCTCTCGACACATGCCAGCGCCCAGGGCGGCCAGGAGCTGAAGTTCAGCGCCTGAAGAGGTCCAGAATCGAATTGCGCTCCTGCTCACTGGCAGGCTTGGGCAGTGCCTCTTCCAGCCCCAGTTCGGTGACACCGCGGCCCTGGCTGTATTCCTCAAAGACCCAGTTCCCGGCGTCCTGGACCACACCGGGCGGTGGATTCAATTCGGTCACGGGTACGCCGCGCAGGCCGTGCTGCATGACGTCAATCCACACCGGCAGTGCCAGGCCGCCCCCGGTTTCGCGGTCGCCCAGCTTGCGCGGGTTGTCGTAGCCAATCCACACCACGGCAGCCAGTGTGGGCTGGTAGCCCGCAAACCAGGCATCCATCGAGTCATTCGTGGTGCCGGTCTTGCCATAGATGTCGCTGCGCTTGAGCTGCTGCTGCGCCTTGGCGGCCGTTCCACTGCGAGTCACCTCCTGCAGCAAGGTGCTCATGACAAAAGCATTGCGTGCAGGAATGGCCCGCAAGGACTCATTCAGTGCCAGCGGCTGGGTTTGCTGCAGCACTCTGCCCTTGTTGTCGGTGACCTTCTGAATCAGCACCGGCTGGACCTGGTAGCCGCCGTTGGCCAAGACACTGTAGGCCGCCACCATCTGCAGCGGCGTGACCGAGCCAGCGCCCAGCGCCATGGTCAGATAGGGCGGAATCTTGGATGTGTCAAATCCGAAACGGCTGACCCAGCGCTGTGCAAAGGCTGGCTCGGTCGCGCCCAGCACGCGAATCGACACCATGTTCTTGGACCGCGCCAGCGCCGTCTTCAGGGACAAGGGGCCGTCAAAGCTGCCGTCGTAATTCTTCGGCTCCCAGGGTTGGCTGCCGGTGACACTGGCGTCAAAAAACAGCGGCGCGTCATTGACCACGGTGTTGGCTGTGAAGCCCTTTTCAAGCGCCGCCGAGTAGATGAAGGGTTTGAAGCTGGAACCCGGTTGCCGCCAGGCCTGCGTGACGCGGTTGAACTTGTTGCGACGGTAGTCAAAGCCGCCCACCATGGAACGGATCGCCCCGGTGCGCGGGTCCATGCTGACCACCGCGCCTTCCACTTCGGGTATCTGCGTCAAGGACCAGGCCCCCTTGGCATTGCGCAGCAGCCGAACCACAGCACCGCGGCGAACGCGTACCTTCGGGCCCGCCTTGCTCGAAAGACCGGACTGCACCGGATACAGACCTTTGCCAGTCACCGTGAGCTGTTCGCCCGATTCCAGCATGACAACCACCTTGCGAGGTTCGGCCTCCATCACCACGCCGGCCAGCAGATCACCACTGGCAGGGTGGTCCGCCAAGGCTTCAGCAACGCGCGCATCAACCAGCTTGTCGTCCGCCGGCAAGTCGACATAGGCCTCGGGGCCACGGTAGACCTGGCGCAGTTCATAGTCCATCAAGCCTTCGCGCAAGGCCTTGTGTGCCACCGTCTGGTCGGCGGCGTTGACCGTCAGCGTCACATCCAGACCGCGGGTGTAGGCCTCATCGCCATATTGCGCCACCACCAGTTGACGTGCGGTCTCGGTCAGGAATTCGGCATGAACGGCATCTTCGGTCTGGACGTGATATTTCAGTTCCTGCGCCAGCGCTTCTTCATGCTGGCTTTCGGTGATGAAGCCGTTGGTGAACAAACGCTCGATGATGTAGCGCTGGCGCTGGGTGGCACGCTTGGGGTTGGCAATGGGGTTGTACGCCGAGGGCGCCTTGGGCAGCCCGGCCAGCATGGCCGCTTCGGCCACGGTCACATCCTTCAGCTTCTTGCCAAAGTAGATTTCAGACGCCGCGGCAAATCCATTGGCGCGCTGTCCCAGAAAGATCTGGTTCATGTAGAGCTCCAGGATCTGGTCCTTGCTCAGCGCACGCTCGATCTTCAACGCCAGCAGCATTTCATAGATCTTGCGCGTGAAGGTCTTCTCGGTGGACAGATAGAAGTTGCGCGCCACCTGCATGGTGATGGTCGACGCACCCTGGCTGCGCGCGTCACGCACATTCTCGAGCGCTGCCCGCAGCACACCCTTGTAGTCAACACCACCGTGTTGATAAAAGCGCGTGTCCTCGGCGGCCAGCACCGCGTCTTTCATGATCTGCGGCATCTGCCCAATGGGCACAAAGTTGCGTCGCTCTTCGCCAAACTCAGCCAGTTGGACGCCGTCAGCTGAAAACACACGCATCGGCAGCTTGGGCTGGTAGTCCGTCATGCTGCTGATGGAAGGCAGGTTCGGATAGGCCACGGCCAAGGCCACGCCGATCAGCAGAGCCCCGCTGAAAACGGCTGCACCCACCAGTCCCAGCACGCCGATACCGACCCCGGCAGCGCTCGCCAGCCAACGCGGCGCGCCCGGCGGTCCGGAGGGCGGGGGGGTGTCTTGGTGCGGTTGGCTGGGTTGATTCACGGCGCGCGGGTTACGGTCATTGGGCTATGGATGTGATCACGGCCACGACAGGCTGCATCCCGATTCCAAAAATTATAGAGATCGCGGCTCGTCAACATTGACCGCACGGTGCCCACATGCCGATGCTGCAACAAGACACGTTTTGTGACATTGTCCACGGGTCGCCAGACCCTGGCATGCGGCGAATTTACGAAGCCGTTACAAGCTGCCATTCAGTTTGCCCGAAGAAGGGTCGAAGACGTGTTGTGAGGCGGGCCAGGCGCCGGCTTTTCTTTGGTGGTCAATGGCTTTGCTGCTAGCATTGAAGTGACTTCTTAACAAGCTCGGGTCTACGATTTTCGTGCACGGCGCAGCCTGGGTTGTCGCTGGGGAGAGAAGCATTGGGTCTTCTGGATGGTTTGTTCAGTCGCAAGCACCCGCCCATGATCGGGCTGGACATCAGTTCGTCAAGCGTCAAGCTTGTTGAATTGGGCCAGACCGCGGGTGGTGAATATGTGCTCGAGCGGTTTGCGTCGGAACCCTTCGAGAAGGGCTGGATCACCGATGGCCAGATCGAAAAATTCGACGAAGTTGCAGCCGCCGTCAAACGTGTGCTCAACCGCAGTGGCACACGCACCAAACAGGTGGTGATGGCCATGCCGCAGTCGGCCGTGATCACCAAGAAAATCATGCTGCCGGCCGGCCTGCGCGAAGAAGAGATGGAACTGCAGGTTGAATCCGAAGCCAACCAGTACATCCCGTTTTCGCTGGACGAAGTCAGCCTGGACTTCTGCGTCATCGGCAACAGCCCCACCTCGGCTGGCGACGTCGAGGTGCTGATTGCGGCGTCGCGCAAGGACCGCGTCACCGACCGTCAGGGTCTGGCCGAAGCGGCCGGGCTGAAGCCCGCCGTGCTGGACATCGAATCGCACGCATCGCGCCTGGCCATGAGCCGCGTGATTGCCGCATTGCCCAATGGCGGGCGCGATGCACTGGTGGCCTTGTTCGAGATTGGCGCCGACACCACCAGTTTGAAGGTGTTGCGCGACGACGAAATGCTGTACGACCGCGACCAGGCCTTTGGCGGCTCGCAACTCACGCAGCTGATTTCCCGCCAGTACGGCTTCTCATTTGAAGAAGCCGAAACCAAAAAGTTGTCGGGTGACCTGCCCGACGACTACGAAAGTGCCATTCTGTCGCCCTTTGTCGACAGCCTGTCGCAGGAAATCGGGCGTGCGCTGCAGTACTTTTTCACCAGCACACCGCACCACAAGGTGCACTACGTGATGCTGGCAGGCGGTACCGCCACGCTGCCTGGCCTGAAAGACCGCGTCACCGATCTCACGGGCTTCGCTGCCAGTGTTGTCAACCCCTTTGAACATATGCAACTGGCCTCGTCGGTACGCGAAAACCGCGTGCGCCGCGAGGCGCCTTCGTACCTGACGGCCTGCGGCCTGGCCATGCGGAGGTTTGTGCAGTGATCCTGATCAACCTGCTGCCGCACCGCGAGGAAAAGCGCCAGCTTCGTCGACGTGCTTTTTTTGGCGGCCTGATTGCGGCAGCCCTCATGGGCGTCATGGTGGCCGGTGCCTGGTACACCGTGCTGTCCCGACTGACCGCCGCGCAAGAAAGCCGAAACAGCTTCCTGCGCGAAGAAACCGCCAAGCTGGACGCCAAGATTCGCGACATTGCCAATCTGCGCAGCGAAATTGACGCCCTGAATGCCCGCAAGAAGGCCGTCGAGGACCTGCAGACCGACCGCAACGTGCCGGTGCACCTGCTCAATGAACTGGTCCGCCAGACACCCGAAGGTGTGTACCTGCAGTCGATCAAGCAGGCTGGGTCGGTGGTGACGGTAGCCGGCATCGCGCAGACCAACGAACGCGTGTCCGAGCTGTTGCGCAACACCTCGTACAACTCCACTTGGCTGGAAAAACCCGAACTGGTCGAGATCAAGTCGGGCTCGGCCATCGGGCCCAACAAGGAACAGCGCCGCATCTTCAATTTCTCGATGCGCGTTTCGCTCAAGCGTCCGGCAGCTGCGGCGCCTGCGCTGGGCGCCAGTGCGCCGGCTGCTCGGGCGCTGGTTGCCACACCGGCTGCGCCGGCGGCGTCGGCCAAAGCGCTGTAGGGGCAAGGTGATGGCAAAAAATTCAACCCTCAGTTTCGAACTCAGCGGTCTTGTTGACAACGCGGCGTCGCAGTTCAGAAATCTCAACCCGCGTGAACCGGGTCAGTGGCCCTGGCTGCCCAAGGCCATGGCGTGGTTGCTGGCCGGCGCTGCCGCGCTGGGCCTGGGCTGGTACCTGGTGGTGTCGGACGCACAGGACGAACTGGAGCGTGTGCGTGCTGAAGAGCCGAGGCTGAAAGTCACCTATGAAAAGGCACTGACCCAGGCCGTCAACCTGAGCGAACTGCGCAAACAGAAGCTGCAGGTCCAGGAATATGTCACCCAGCTTGAAAAGCAGTTGCCCGGCAAGTCGGAAATCGACGCCTTGCTGTCTGACATCAACCAGGCCGGGCTGGGCCGCGGGCTGCAGTTTGAACTCTTCAGGCCAGGCCAGATTGAAATCAAGGATTACTACGCCGAATTGCCCATTGCCATCAAGGTCAGCGGCCGATACCACGATATCGGCTCGTTTGCGGCAGATGTGGCCAACCTGTCTCGCATCGTCACGCTGCAGAACCTGGGCATTGCACCGTCCACGGCCAAGGATGCTGGCGGCGCGCTGACCATGGAAGCCACCGCGCGAACCTACCGTTACCTGGACCAGGCCGAAGTGGCCGAGCAGCGTGCGGCGTCGACCAAGGCGGGGGCTAAAAAATGAAACCCGTCTTGTTGAAGAACCACCCCTCGCGCCGGCCGCTGCCGCTGCTCCTGGCCGTGACCTTGATGTCATTGGCGGGCTGCAGCGCCGACCAGACCGAGTTGCGCGACTGGATGGCGCAAAAGGAACGTGAGATCAAACCCAATGTGGCGCCGCTGCAGCCGCCGAAGAAGTTTGACCCGCAGCCTTACGCCGGTAGTGAGGTTATTGACCCGTTCAGCACACAAAAGCTCACCGTGGCGCTCAAGCAAGAGGCCAGGCAGCCGAATTCCATGTTGTCGAGTGAACTCAATCGACGCAAGGAACCCCTTGAGGCCTTTCCGCTGGACGGCATGAACATGGTGGGTTCGGTCAACAAACAAGGGCGTCCCTTTGCGCTGTTGCGGGTGGACAACCTGCTTTACCAGGTCAAGACGGGCGACTATCTGGGCCAGAACTACGGTCGCATCATGCGCATATCAGAGACCGAAATTTCGCTTCGCGAGATTGTCCAAGACGCTGCGGGCGAGTGGATCGAACGCCCGGCGACGCTGCAACTCCAGGAGATGCAGCGATGAAATTCACTCAGGAGAACTCCACCATGACCCTCTGGCGAGCTGCAGGGGCCACCCTGCTGGCAGCAGGCGCCTTGTTGGCGCCCCTGGTGGCCCAGGCACAGAACGCCGTGCAGTCCATCACCAGCAGCCAACAAAGTGGCACGGAAGTGGTCCGCATCGAAATGTCGGAGCCCCTGGCTGCCGTGCCCCGCGGTTTTTCGATCCAGGCCCCGCCCCGCATCGCCATCGACCTGCCCGGCGTCACCAACGGCACCGGTCGCAGCACCCTGGACATCAACCAGGGCAACCTGCGCTCGGTTGCGCTGGCCCAGGGCGCCGACCGCACCCGGCTGGTGCTGAACCTGAAGTCCGCCTCGGGCTATCGGGCGCAATTGCAGGGCAAGACCCTGGTGCTGCTGCTGGACAACGGCGGCGCCCCCTTGGCGTTTGCGCCCGAGCCTGCAGCGTCTTCGGCTGATGCTTCGGCCACGCCAGCTGTGGCCGCGGTTGCCTCGCCCGTCAACCCGTCAGCGAGCCCGGCAACGGCAGCCGCAACTGCAGCCCCGCCCACCCAGACCCTGTTTGCGCCGCCCCAGAACGCCGAGGTACTGGCGCTGCGCGACATCGACTTCCGCCGTGGCGCGGACAACACCGGGCGTGTGGTGGTCAGCCTGCCCAACACCCAGGTGGGTGTGGACATCCGTCAGCAGGGGCAGAGCCTGGTGGTCGAATTTCTGCGTTCGACCCTGCCCGAAAGCCTGCGACGCCGCCTGGACGTCACCGACTTCGGCACACCCGTGAAAAGCGTCACCACTTACCAAAATGGCGACCGCGTACGCATGGTGGTTGAACCCACGGGCTCGTGGGAACACAGCGCCTACCAAAGCGACAACCAGTTTGTGCTGGAAGTGCGGCCCATGAAGGTCGACGCCAACAAGCTGGTACAAGGCCCGGGCTTCCAGGGCGAAAAGCTCAGCCTGAACTTCCAGAACATCGAAGTGCGCGCCTTGCTGCAGGTGATTGCCGACTTCACCAACTTCAACGTCGTGACCAGCGACACCGTCACCGGCAATGTCACCCTGCGCCTGAAAGACGTGCCCTGGGACCAGGCACTGGACATCATCCTGCAGAGCAAGTCGCTGGGCGTGCGCAAAAGCGGCAACGTGCTGTGGATTGCGCCCAAGGACGAACTGGCAGCCAAGGAACAGGTTGAGCTGGAGTCGAAGAAAAAGCTGGCCGAACTGGAGCCGACGCGTACCCAGGCGTTCCAGCTGAACTACACCAAGGCTGAAGAGGTGGCCAAGGGCCTGACGGGCCAGAACCTGGCGCAGGGTTCCAACGGCGGCGCCAACGGTGGCCAGAACACCCGGCTGTTGTCACCCCGCGGCAGTGTGCTGTTTGAATCCCGCACCAACCAGCTGTTTGTCACCGACGTGCCCAGCAAGCTGGAAGAAGTGCAGTCGCTGATTGCGAAGATCGACATCCCGGTGCGCCAGGTGCTGATCGAAGCCCGCATCGTTGAAGCCGACGACAGCTTCGGGCGCTCGCTGGGCGTGAAGCTGGGCTCTTCTGACTTGCGAGGTGTGCGCGGCGGCGTGCCTGGCTACAGCGTCGGCGGCAGCAACTATGTCGTGCCGGGCGGCAACTACAACGCGATCGGCTACCAGACGGGTCAGTCAGCGACGGGTGCTTACTCCGACACGCCGTTTGTCAACCTGCCGGCCAACACCGGGTCGATCTCCAGCGCCAGTGCAGCGTCGTTTGCCTTGTCGTTGTTTGGCGCCACGGCCAACCGATTCCTGAACCTGGAAATCTCGGCGCTGGAGGCCGAAGGCCGCGGCAACGTGGTGTCCAGCCCGCGTGTCATCACCGCCGACCAGACCAAGGCGCGCATCGAACAGGGCGAGGAGATTCCGTACCAGCAGGCCACCTCCAGCGGCGCCACCTCGGTGTCGTTCAAGAAGGCCAGCCTGCGTTTGGAAGTGACCCCTCAGATCACCCCGGAAGGCAACGTCATCCTGGATCTGGAAGTCAACAAGGACAGCCGCGGCACCCTGACCAGCGCCGGCCCTGCCATCAACACCAAGCAGGTCAAGACCCAGGTGCTGGTGGAAAACGGCGGCACGGTGGTGATCGGCGGCATCTTCACGCAGGACGAGCAGAACGACATCAACAAGGTGCCGTTGCTGGGCGACATCCCGTTCATCGGGCTTCTCTTCCAGAACAAGGTCAGGAGCACCCGCAAGACCGAGATGCTGGTGTTCATCACGCCCAAGATCGTGACCGACCGCTCTGCCACACGCTGAAATACACCGAAGCCCCGGGACTGCAGGCCATGCCCGCCGGGGCTGAAAGCACCGAATCAGGGGATCGATGATGACAAGCAATACTGGACGAATCTGGCGCGCCTGGACCCTGCCCGCGGCCATAGCCTTGCTGGCGCTGGCTGCCTGCGGCGGCGGCGGCGGTGCCAAGGGCACCTCGACGTTCACGGGGGCTGGAACCGGCGCCGGTACCGGCACCGGCACCGGCGCTGCACAGTCGGCGTCTGATCTTTCGCTGATCCTGAGCGCCGCTTCGATGGTGAATTCGGGCTCGGCCACCGTTACAGCCACGGTCACGGCGGTCGATGCCAACCGCAACGCCGTCAGCGGCATTCCAGTCACGATCCAGGTCGACAACGACGCCACGGTGCAGGTGTCTGGCAACAGCACGGCTGAAAATGGCACGGTCACGGGCATCGTGTCCATGGGTGCCAACCGCAGCAACCGCGTCATTCTGGTCACGGCCACCAGCGGCGGCCTGACCAGGCAAGCCACCATCCAGGTCACGGGCACCAAGATCACGGCGTCAGCCGTGCCCGCCGTGGTGGAACCCGGCACCACCGGCAAGGTCCTGTACACCCTGGCGGACTCCACCAGCAGCGCCTTGGCCAACACGACCATCGTCGTCACCGGCCCCAGCGGCGTGCAAAGTGAAGGTACCACCAACTCGACCGGCCAGTACGAATACAACTACACCGCGCCAGCCACATCGGGCAATCTGGACATCAGGGCCAGCGCCGGCGGCATCGAAAACACCACCACGGTCATCGTGCAGGCCGGGCCGGGCGCCGTACCACCGGTAACAGCCGGCTCGGTGCGCTCATCCTCGGTCAGCGCCAACCCCAGCATCCTGGCCGTGAACAGCACAGGCGACGCCAACCGCATCGAGGTCCGTGCCCTGTTTGTCGGCGACAACAACAGGCCGATCAAAAACGTACGGGTGCGTTTTGACCTGGATGGTGACGCCAACTCCATCGGCGGCATCTACACGTCGACCAATCTTCAGGTGCTCAGCAACGACAACGGCATTGCCCAAACCTCCTACATCGCCGGCACCCGCTTCAGCCCCACCGATGGTCTGACCTTGCGCGCCTGCTGGAGCTATGACGACTTTCCTGCAGGCACCTGCCCCAGCGGCGCGGCCAGCCCCAAGGCGAAAGTCACCGTCATCTCCGACGCCCTGTCCGTCACCGTCGGCACCGACAACCTCATCGTCAACGGTGACCTGACCTACAGCCAGCGCTTCGTGGTGCAGGTCAACGACTCCTCAGGCCTGGCCAAGTCCGATGCACTGATCAGCCCGCTGCTGGACCTGCCGTCATATCGCAAGGGTTCCTGGATCAAGCCCTCTTTGACCGACCCGTGGATTCAAGTGGTCGCCGAGGACAGCTGCGACAACGAAGATTTGAACCGCAACGGTGTGATCGAGGTGTATTCAAACTTCGACCGCGAAGACGCCAACAGCAACGGGCAGCTTGACCCGCGCAAGGCTGACGCGGTGGTCTCTGTTGAAGGTAGCCAGCGCACCAACGCACAGGGTCAGGTCATCCTGAAGGTCACCTACCCCAAGAACGTGGGCTCCTGGGTGCGCTACCGGCTGACGGTGGCCGCCAACGGTGTGGCCGGTACCGAAGGTCGTGCCAGCTTTGCCGGCACACTGGGCGTGCCCATTTCGGACGTCAAGGCCGAAAGTGAGCCGGCTTTTTCCCTCAGCCCCTACGGCACAGCTTCGGGCCAGCCGCTGGTTGTCATCAGCTCACCCGACGACCCCGGCAAGACCGCGACCCTCTGCAGCCGTTGATCTGTGCATCTGGCACTTGTCGGCATGCCCGGCTGTGGCAAGACCACGGTTGGCCGCCACCTTGCCCGCCAGCTGAACCTGCGTTTTGTCGACAGCGACCACGAGATCGAACGCACAGTGGGCATGCCCATCCGCGACCTGTTCGAACGTGACGGCGAAGAGGCCTTTCGCAATCTGGAGCAGGACTTCATCGAAGCCCTGAGCCAGTTGGACGGCACACTGCTGGCCACCGGGGGTGGCGCTGTGCTGCGGCCCACCAACCGCGACGCCCTGCATTCGCGCTGCCATGTCGTGTACCTGCGCGCCACACCCGAAGAACTGTTCAGGCGCCTTCGCAACGACACAAGACGGCCTCTGCTGCAGTCCAGCGACCCGCTGAAGCGCCTGCGTGAACTGTTTCGTGAACGCGACCCGCTGTACCGAAGAACCGCCCACTTCATCGTCGAGGCGGCTCGGCCGTCAGTGCCCGCACTGATCGGCTTGATCATGATGCAGCTTGAACTGGCGGGCCTGGTGCAGCCCGGCGAACAACCCAGCGTGCCACCAGCGGCGGAGGACCTGGGCGCCGATTCTTGAGGTGCATGCCGCCACAAAAGGCCGCAGCGGTAGCCGCCAGGCTTCACTCGAGCGGACACTCCGGACCTCAGGCTTGAACGTCCGCCACAGCCCGCAGGCGCGGTCCTCTACACTGCGCCCCGTATGCAGCGAACAGACCCCCTTTCCGCCCCACCCCAGACGGCTGTTCTCCCCTTGCAACAGGTGGCTGTGGTCACGCCGGGCGGTGACTACCGCATCGACATCGGCGCCGGCCTGCTGTCGCAAGCACACGCTTGGCAGGGCCTGCCCCCTGCGCGCGACGGCGTCATCGTCAGCAACCCCACCGTGTTTGCCTTGCACGGCGCCGCGCTGGTGCAGGCCTTGTCGTCGCTGCACAGCCGGGTCAGCCATGTGCTGCTGCCAGACGGCGAGGCCCACAAGACCTGGCAGACGTTGAACCAGGTGTTTGACCACCTGCTGGGCCTGGGTTGCGATCGCAAGACGGTGCTGTATGCGCTGGGGGGTGGTGTGGTGGGCGACATTGCCGGTTTTGCTGCAGCAAGCTACATGCGCGGCGTGCCCTTCGTACAGGTGCCCACCACCCTGCTGGCCCAGGTGGATTCATCGGTGGGCGGCAAGACGGCCATCAACCACCCGCTGGGCAAGAACATGATCGGCGCTTTTTACCAGCCCGAGCGTGTGCTGTGTGACCTGGCCACGCTGGACACGCTGCCTGACCGTGAACTGCGCGCCGGCCTGGCCGAGGTCATCAAGTACGGGCCCATTGCCGACGACGACTTTCTGGTCTGGCTGGAAAACAACCTGGACGCCCTGCTGCGCCGCGACCGCACCGCGCTGGCGCACGCCGTGAAACGCTCGTGCGAGATCAAGGCTCTGGTGGTGGGGCAGGACGAACGCGAAAGCGGCCTGCGCGCCGTGCTGAACTTCGGCCATACCTTTGGCCACGCCATCGAGACCGGCTTGGGTTACGGCGAATGGCTGCACGGCGAAGGTGTGGCCTGCGGCATGGTGCTGGCGGCCGACCTGTCGGCCAGCCTGGGGCTGGTGACCCCGGCCTACGTGCAGCGGCTGTCGCGCTTGCTGACCCGCGCCGGATTGCCGGTTGAAGCCCCCCGCATGCCGCTGGAACGCTGGTTTGAACTGATGCGTGTGGACAAGAAGTCCGAGGCCGGCAGCATCCGCTACGTGGTGCTGGAAGCGCCAGGCAAGGCCGGCGTGCGAGGCGTGGAAGACACACTGGTGCGCCAGGTGATAGCGCGCCACACGGCGGCGGCCTGAGCGGCCGCGTGACGGCCGCCACCGAGTTCATGCGTCCTGCCGCGCTGGCGCCTTGGGCCTGTGCGCCGGACCAGACCCGTGGACGGCGCCTGCCACAAGCGCCGTCACCGCCGCGCACCGAGCACCAGCGGGACCGCGACCGCATCGTGCACTGCTCGGCGTTTCGCCGGCTGGTCTACAAGACGCAGGTGTTCATCAACCACGAAGGCGACCTTTTCCGCACGCGCCTGACCCATTCGCTGGAAGTGGCACAACTCAGCCGGTCTGCCGCCCGCGCCTTGGCGTTGAACGAAGACCTGGTGGAAGCCATAGCCCTGGCGCACGACCTGGGCCACACGCCCTTTGGCCACGCCGGCCAGGATGCGCTGCACGCCTGCATGCACGACCACGGCGGCTTTGAACACAACCTGCAAAGCCTGCGCGTGGTGGACACACTCGAACAGCGCTACCCCAACTTTGACGGGCTGAACCTGACCTTTGAAACCCGCGAAGGCATCCTGAAGCACTGCTCGCGGCGCAATGCCGAACGCCTGAGCACACGCGAGCCGCAAGGACCGGCACAACGTTTTTTGACCGGCGGGCAGCCCAGCCTGGAAGCGCAGCTGGTGAACCTGGCCGACGAGCTGACCTACATCGCCCACGACGTGGACGATGGCATGCGGTCGGGCCTGATCCACTGGGCGCAGCTGGAACAGGTGCCGCTGCTGAACCACTGGCGGCTGCGCGTGCTGGATGAATACCCCGGGCTGCAGGACCAGGGCGGGCGCCGCTTGCTGGCGGAATGCCTGCGCCGCATGATCTCTGCGCTGGTGATGGACCTGGTGCACAGCACGCAGCTGGCGCTGGACGAGGCGCGCCCGACCAGTGCGGACGCATTGCGTGCACTGCCCGCCATGGCGCGGTTGAGCTCAGACCGTCAGGAACAGACAGCGGCCTTGAAGCGTTTCCTGTTCCAGTCGCTGTACCGGCATCCCCAGGTCACGGCCATGACCGAGATGGCCAAGACCGTGGTGGCGGACCTGTTCCAGGCCTACACCACTGCCCCCCAGGAAATGCCTGAGGAACACCACCAACGGCCCTGGCTGCAGCGTGCCGTGGCGGACTACATTGCGGGCATGACCGACCGTTTTGCCTTGAGAGAACACCACCGGCTGACGGGTCAGCGGCTGTTCCCCAGTACCGACTGACATGGCGCGCCTGCCACGCCTGGCCCTGACCGGTCACGCCCACGGCGTGCTGCAACGGGGCCTGGACGGCAAGACCCTGTTTGTTGACGATCAGGACCGGCAGGCCTACCTGGCTGCGCTGGGCATGGCAGCGACTGCGGAGCACACCCGGATTCATGCCTGGGCCTTGCTGGACCACGAGGTTCGCCTGGTGGCCACGCCCGAGCGTGAAGGCGGGTTGGCACGAACCATGCAGGCGGTTGGCCGCAGATATGTCAGCGCCTACAACCGACGCCATGGCAGCCATGGCACCTTGTTCAGCGGACGCTTCCGCAGCGCTGTGCTGGAGCCAGGCTCCCTGCTGCTGGACGCCCTGCTTTGGGTGGACGGTGCCATGCCGCAGCCCCAGCACACCAGCGCGGGGCACCGTACTGGTGCACAAACCTTGAAGGGCCTCACAGACCCGCCCGAAATCTGGGGGCTGGGCAACACGCCCTTCGAACGCGAGGCGGCCTATATCGCCTTGCTGGCGACGGGCTTGCCAGCCAGCCGCGCGCAGGCACTTCGCAGCGCCATCCTGGGCGGCTGGGCCAGCGGTGACGCTGCGTTTGCCAACGAGGTGGCTGCCAAGGCCGAACGGCCCAGCCGGCCGCGCAGCGCAGGCCGCCCGCCCCGGCCCGCGGCGACATGATATGTCCCCAATTAATTTACCAGCCAGATGTTGGCAGTCTTAATGGGGTCTGACCCCGAATTAAGTGCTTGTTGCCATTGCTGCACTGCGGTAGTCTTCTCGTCCTTTCGGCTGAAGCTGCTTTGCGGCGCCAGAACGAAGCTTCACAAACCACTGAACACCGCAGCCGACGCAGGAGCGCTCTCATGTCCGCCTTTTCCCCCAACAGCCCGCGCCCTGACACCCCCGCCGATGCTGCGCTCACGTCGCGGCATTCATCGGGTCATCCCGCCAGCGCCGCCGAAATCGCCGACCTGACCCAAAACGGCCTGTACCGCGCCGGCGCCGAGCACGACGCCTGCGGCGTGGGTTTTGTGGCCCACATCAAGGGCCATCGCTCCAACAGCATCATCGAGCAGGGCCTGCTGATCCTGGAAAACCTGGACCACCGCGGCGCCGTGGGCGCCGACAAGCTGATGGGCGACGGTGCCGGTATCCTGGTGCAGATCCCTGACGAACTGCTGCGCGAAGAAATGGCCGCCCAAGGCGTCACCCTGCCGCCGCCGGGCGAATACGGCGTGGGCATGATCTTCATGCCCAAGGAAGCAGCCTCGCGTCTGGCCTGCGAACAGCAGCTGGAACGTGCCGTCAAGGCCGAAGGCCAGGTGCTGCTGGGCTGGCGCGACGTGCCGGTGGACCGCGACATGCCCATGAGCCCGGCCGTGCGCGCCAAGGAACCCGTCATCCGCCAGATCTTCATCGGCCGCGGCCCTGACGTCATCGTGCCCGACGCGCTGGAACGCAAGCTCTACGTCATCCGCAAGACCGCCAGCGCGGCCATCCAGGCGTTGAATCTCACCCACAGCCGCGAGTACTACGTGCCCAGCATGAGCTGCCGCACCCTGCTCTACAAGGGCCTGCTGCTGGCCGACCAGGTGGGCCAGTACTACCAGGACCTGACCGACCCGCGCAGCACCAGCGCACTCGCCCTGGTACACCAGCGCTTTTCCACTAACACCTTCCCGGAATGGCCGCTGGCGCACCCCTACCGCTACGTGGCGCACAACGGCGAGATCAACACCGTCAAGGGCAACTTCAACTGGATGCGCGCGCGCCAGGGCGTGATGAAGAGCCCGGTGCTGGGCGACGACCTGCAAAAGCTCTACCCGCTGAGCTTTGAACACCAGAGCGACACCGCCACCTTCGACAACA
>JAHECB010000332.1 GCA_024641925.1 Betaproteobacteria bacterium | reverse complement strand
TGGTGGCCGACATGATCTTCAAGGGCGAGGTCGGCGAGATCAAGGAGCTGATGAAACGCTCGCGCGAACTGGGCATGCAGACCTTCGACCAGGCGTTGTTCGACCTCTATGAGGGCAACCACGTCACCTACGAAGACGCCTTGCGCAACGCCGATTCGGTGAACGACCTGCGGCTGCAGATCAAGCTGAACAGCCAGCGATCCCGCAACACCGACCTGTCGGCCGGGACCGAGCACATGCGGGTCTTGTAACCCTGCCATCCATTCGCAGCAGCGCGCTGATGGCCGGGCTGGGGCCCGCCGGCGGGGAAGCGCCTTTTTCATGGCAGCATTGCAACCATGAACACACCTACCCGAACCTACGACGCCGTCCCCGCACAAACCGTGGCCTTTCTGGGCCTGGGCGTGATGGGCCACCCCATGGCCGGCCACCTGGCGCGAGCCGGCCACCGTGTCACGGTCTACAACCGCACGGCAGCCAAGGCCGCTGACTGGGCCAAGACCTACGGCGACGCAAGCGTCAAGACGGCCGACACACCCCAGCTGGCCGCCGCCGGCGCCGACATCGTGTTTGCCTGCGTCGGCAACGACGCCGACCTGCAGCAGGTCACCACCGGTGCTGACGGCGCCTTTGCCGGCATGAAACCCGGCGCGGTGTTTGTTGACCACACCACCGCTTCGGCCGAAATCGCCCGCCAACTGCACGGCGAAGCCCTGCGCCGCGGCCTGCAGTTCATCGACGCGCCGGTGTCGGGTGGACAGGCTGGCGCCGTCAACGGCGCGCTCACCGTCATGTGCGGGGGCGACGCAACACCCTTTGCGCGCATCAAACCCGTGGCCATGGCATTTTCCAAGGCGGTCACCCTGGTGGGCGGCAGCGGTGCGGGGCAGCTGGCCAAGATGGTCAACCAGGTGTGCATCGCCGGCCTCGTGCAGGGCCTGTCCGAAGCCCTGGCCTTTGGTCAGCGCGCCGGCCTGGACCTGCCGCTGGTGCTCGACGTCATCGGCAAAGGCGCCGCGCAGAGCTGGCAGATGGACAACCGTGGCAAGACCATGGTCGAAGGCAAGTTCGACTTCGGCTTTGCCGTGGACTGGATGCGCAAGGACCTGGGTCTGGTGCTGGAAGAGGCGCGGCGCAACGGCGCCCAATTGCCGGTGACGGCGCTGGTGGACCAGTTCTACGCCGAAGTGCAGACCATGGGCGGCCAGCGCTGGGACACCAGCAGCCTGATTGCACGCTTGACGCGCGGCTGAGGCTCAACGCCTCAGCGGCCGGTCAGCCGCTGAGGCAAGCCCGCACAGGTGCCGTGCCAGGTTCTACTTCGGCGCCGACGCCGCGCCGGCGGCCGCAGCCGCACCGGCGCCCGTGCGGCGGCCCATGCTGGTGATTTCCGCTTCGGTGAGGATTTCAAACACCCGCACCACCTTCTCGACGCCGGGCACAGCGCGCGCCACCTCGATGCCACGAGCGGCCTCACGTTCCGTGACGCGGCCCAACAGGTAGATGACACCGCGCTCGGCCACCACCTTGAAGGCGTTGGCCTGCAGGTCCTTGGCCTCGACCAGGCTGGCCTTGACCTTGGCCGTGAGCACGGCGTCACCAGCGCGTGCACCGATGCCGCTGTTGAAGGCCAGCGTCAGGTCGTTGACCACGCTGCGAACGTTGTCCACCGTCAGCACGGCCTTTTCGACAGCGGTCTTGTCGGCAGCCGTCTGCACTTCACCGGTGATCAACACCAGGCGGTTGTAGCTGGTGATCGAGATCTGGCCCTTGGTGCCCAGTTCACGCACCCGGGCAGAAGCCCTCAGCTCGATGGTCTCGTCTTCAATCTGGATGCCTGCGGTACGCCGGTCGATGGCCACCAGGCCACCGCCGATCATGGCCCCGCCCAGCAGGGCGGGCACGCAAGCCTGCAGCGAGGCTGCCGCCAACGCGGTCAAGACCACCACCTTCAGGCTGCGCTTGTATTGGTTCATCACGATTCTTCGTCCCCCATCAATTGAAAATCAACCGCGTCGCACAAGCAGTGCAGCACCAGCAGCTGCAACTCGGCCACGCGGCTGGCTTGTTCGTGCGGCACCGCCACCAGCACGTCAGCCTCGGACAACAGTTCACCGAAAGCCGAAGCGCCGCGCCCGGCCAGCACAACGATGGTCATGTCCTTGCCCTGCGCCGCCGAGATGACCCGCGAGCTGTGACCCTCGCCATCGTCGATGTACAGCAGCACGTCGCCAGGCAGGCCCAGCGCCAGCACCTCCTGCACCGGGTGTGCGCCCAGCGCCAGGGCCGCCAAGGGTGGTCGTTCGCGTTCAAAGCGGCCGGTGAACAGCCGCGCCAGGTGCGGCGCCAAAGCGGCGCCGGCACCGCTGCCGGTCACCACCACCTTGCCGCCACCCGTGACAGCAGCCAGCACGGCCGATGCCGCGTCGGCGATCGGCCGCGCCAAGGGCTGTGCGCACTGGTACAACAGGTCGGCACTGTCAAAAAACTGTTGCTGGATGCGCTGGTCAAGCATGTCGACGCATCATATGCCAGGGGGCAGGGCGGGCTTGGGTGGCTCACTTCGGGCCGCCGCGCCGCCAGCGTTCCATCTGCGCGCTCCACCTCGTCGACTTGAAGGTCGCGCAACGTCGCGCAGCAGAGCCGATGCCTGATCGCAGCAAACGAATCGGCTGCCCGCATCAACGGTCTGGTTCGCATGAACAGGGGTCCTCGCGACGCCGTCAGGGCACGATTTCAGACCCCGGTGCCCGGATGTCCTGCAGCGGGAATCCACCGATGCCGCTGCCATGGCGGCGTGTTGAAATCGCTTTCAAGAAAACCGATTCCAAGCAGGTGTGGTGCCCTGCGCCGAGGCCATGGCGTGTGAGTCGGCGACAGCGCCTGAGATCGCACGCTGAAGACGGCGCCGTTGTTTTGGCTGTGCCTGGCGGGGTGCCCGCGCTGAACCCCCATGCCCCTTGTCTGCAACAGCAGGCACTTTTGGACAATCGTCTGCTCACGTCCCAGGAAGGCCAAACCATGACCGCAAGACCCACCCGATTGCTCGCCGCACTGATTGCCACCATGGGCCTGGCCGGCGCCGCCCAGGCGCAGAAGGCCGAGGTCATCCACTGGTGGACCTCGGGCGGCGAATCGGCCGCCATCAAGGTCTTCGCCGCGGCCTACACCAAGGCCGGCGGTACCTGGGTCGACTCCGCGGTGGCCGGCGGTGAAGCCGCGCGCGCCTCGGCGCTGAGCCGCATTGCCGGCGGCAACCCGCCCACGGCGGCGCAGTTCAACACCTCCAAGCAGTACTTCGACGTCATCGAAGAGGGCCTGCTCAACAACATCGACGCCGTGGCCGCCGCGCAGGACTGGGACAAGCTGCTGCCCGCGCCCTTGCTGAAGCTGGTCAAGGTCAAGGGCCACTTCTATGCCGCGCCGGTCAACATCCACAACCCGAGCTGGTTCTGGTATTCGAAGGCCGCGCTGGCCAAGGCCGGCGCGACCGAGCCGAAGAGCGTGGACGAGTTGTTCGCCGCGCTCGACAAGCTCAAGGCCGCCGGCCTGGTGCCGCTGGCGCTCGGCGGCCAGGGCTGGCAGGAACATGCCACCTTCTACGCCATGCTGCTGCACGCAGGCGGCAAGGACCTGTACTTGAAGTTCTATGAAGGCCGCGACGCCGCGGCCATCGCCAGTCCGGCCTTTCGCAAGGTGCTGAGCGACTTCAAGCGCCTGAAGGGCTACACCGATGCGGGCTCGCCCAACCGCAACTGGAACGACGCCACCGCGATGGTGATCACCGGCAAGGCCGGCTTCCAGATCATGGGCGACTGGGCCAAGGGCGAGTTCGTCGCCGCCAAGCAGAGGGCGGGCAAGGACTTCGGCTGCTTCGCGGGCTTCGGCCCCGCTGCGCCCTACATGATCGCCGGCGACGTGTTTGTGTTTCCCAAGACCCGCGACGCCGCAGCCATTGCCGCGCAACAGAAGCTCGCCACGGTGATGACCTCGCCTGCAGCGCAGGTGGCCTTCAACAACCTGAAGGGCTCGATCCCCGTGCGCACCGACGTCGACGTGTCGGCGATGGACCTCTGCGCTCAGGCCGGCGTGGCCGCGCTGAAGAACCCGGCCCGTCACGTCGCCAACCCCGACGCACTGATGAGCCCTGACCGGATCGGCCGGGTCGAGGACATCATCTCGAAATTCTGGAACACCAACCAGACGGTCGACGACGTGGTGAAGTCGCTGCAAAACGCCGTCAAGGGCTGAACGGCCACGCCTGTGCTGCGGCCGGCGATGCCGTCGCCACGCGACGCTCGCGCGGCTGAACCGAGGACTGTTGCCATGACGCCTGCCTTGCCGAAAAAACACCCGCGCCGCCGACGCCTTGCCGGAAACTGGGCCGCCTCGATCGCGCTGATTCCGATGGCGCTGACGGTGCTGCTGGCCTACGTCGGCACCGTGCTGTGGTCGGTGCGCGTGTCATTCAGCAGCGCCCGGACCTTCCCGCGGGACGACTTCGTCGGCCTGATGCAGTACGAGCGGCTGTTCACCACCGACCGCTGGATCGTTTCGCTGCACAACGTGGCGTTGTTCGGCGTGCTGTTTGTCGGCGCCTGCCTGGTGCTGGGCTTCTTGCTGGCGGTGTTCATCGACCAGCGGGTGCGGCTGGAAGGTGCCTTTCGCACCGTTTTCCTGTACCCCTACGCGATGTCGTTTGTGGCCACCGGGCTGATCTGGCAGTGGATGCTGAACCCCGAGCTCGGCATCCAGGCCAGCGTGCGCAAGCTCGGCTTCGACAGCTTCACTTTCGACTGGATCGTCACGCAGGACAAGGTGATGTACGCCATCGTGCTGGCGGCCGTCTGGCAGGCCAGCGGACTGGTGATGGCCATCCTGCTGGCAGGCCTGCGCGGCGTCGACGAGGAGCTCTGGAAGGCCGCGCGCATCGAGGGCGTGCCGCGCTGGCGCTACTACGCCAGCATCGTGCTG
>JAHECB010000063.1:16711-19191 GCA_024641925.1 Betaproteobacteria bacterium | reverse complement strand
AGCGTCGACTCGCTGTTGCTGGTGAGCACGCGGTCGTAGATCTGCAGCATGTACAGCGCCGGCAGCAGCAGCAGCAGGTTGACGAACAGGCTGAAGAACCCGGCCGACAGGAATGCGCCACGGCAAGCGTCGAGCGCCCGCCCGAGGGCGGTTTGCGGTGAACTCGGGGGCTTGGGGGCTGCGGACATGGGCGATTCTTGGGGCGGTGAGGTGCAAGGCAACAGGCGCCTTGCAGGATGTCGAGATGACTGAAGCATCGGGCCTCAAGACCCCTGTGTGGCATCGGCGACAAACCGATGCCGCTGCGCTCGGCAAAACGTACTAGCTGTGATGTTCAAATAGGTTGTTCGTCTGTCGCTCGTGATCGGGCAGCGGGGGCAGCATGCAAACCACCCCCGCTGTCCTTGCCTTCATGCCGCCTCAGCCCGGAACCGCCTGGAAGAAGATGTCGGTGGGCGATAGATCGACACCAACCACGCTAACGGTCGTTACCTGGCCTGCCGTCTCGGTGACCGTGACAATGCTGTCAGCGCCGGTGTTGTTGATCGAGGTGAGACTGCCCGATCCGAGGAACACCAGCGCGTCGCCAGCGTCCCAGCCCGTCACCTGGTACTTGTTCTGCGTCGCCGGCAGGTCGATGTCGAACGCGTCCTGCACACCGCCGCCTGTGCCCGCCAGCACGTAGTCGAAGTCCGAACCCGGCAGCTTGTTGGCGTTGAGGCTTGCGGTGAACGCGCTCGTGGCCACGTCGCCGTCCTTGTCGTAGAGCGAAGCGAGGAAGCCGAGCTTGACGTCGCTGGCGAGGTTGGCGGTGCCTATCGTGAACTCGATCACCGGGATCTTGATCGCGCCGCGGGCCATCGTCAGCTGCACGGCGTCAATCAGCTGGCCCGCGCCCGTGCCGCTACTGACGATGAAGGACACCTGTCCGCCGGACTCCGGATTCAGGTCCGCCGCCTTCACCTTGGTTGCGGGGCCAGCGCTGCCGTCGGCGTAGAAGACGGTGTAGTACAGCGACTCGGTCGCCGGCGAGTAGCCGCCGACCGAGTTGTCGATGAACACCTTCATGCTGGCGACCAGCGCGCCCGGGTTGACGACGAAGCTCTCGTCGGCCACGGTGATCGCCTCGCTGTTGTCACCCTGCAGCACGTTGTTGCCGACGCCGATGCCGGATGTGCTGACGTTCATCAGGAACGTGTCGTTGATGAACGGGTAGGTGCCGTCGCCAGGCTGGTTGCCGTTGCCGGAGATGCCGTCGCTGTCGGCCATGGCCGAGTGCGCCTGCAGGTACGCTTCGCTGTAGTCTGGCGCACCAGGCTGGATCGCCGACTCGATGCCGGCTTGTGCCGTGGTCGCGTCTAGCGCGAAGAAGACCACATCCAGCCCGGGTATGGCAAGCGTCTGCACCGGATCGGGCCCGCCGGCCGGCAGCGAGCCGTTGGCGCTGCTGTAGGTGATGGTGGAGCCGAACCCCTGCACCAGGTCGAGCGCGTAAGTGCCATTGGCGAATGCCTTCAACGTGAAGTCGACCGTCGTGTTCGGCGTGCTGACGTTGTTGTCGAAGTCGCCGGTCAGCGAACCGGCGAACAGATAGGCGCCGGAGCCATCCGGCGAACCCCCGAGTTCATTGAAGGTGAAGCTGCTGCCTGCAATGGGCGCTCCACCCCCGGGCGGGACGATCTGGAAGCTGGTCAGGATCATGTCCAGGTTGCCCGGGATATCGGCGCCGACCATGTGGTTCCAGTAGCCGAACTGCGGGTTGACGGTGCCTGTGCCCACGAGGTTGCCGAACGAAAGGCTCGGGCCGTCGTCCAGAAACACCAGGTTCTGCCCAATGTTGAGCGTGGCCGAGACATGGTCGCCATCCTTGTCGGTCTTGGTGGCGGTGAGCTTGACCAAGTTGTCTGCGGACAGGGTCTTTGCGTCGTTCGGGTTGCTCGTGTCGGTGTGCACCACCGCGCGCTGCTGATCGAGCTTGACGTCGCCGTTGGCGGCCACGCTGACTTCAAACACCAACAAGCCGCCGGTGGCCGTCTTGCCTTGCACCACGCCGCCAGCCGTCAGCGACAGGTTCACCGCTTCGCCCGTGGCCGTGTCGACCAACCCGGACGCGCCGGCCACCACGCTCAGCGCGTAGGTCAGCGTGCCCGCACCGTCGGCGCCGAAGCTCGAGGTGAAGTTGGCCGCGAAGCTCTGCGTGGCGTCGGTCGCCAGCACCGTCTCGTCAACCGTCAGCGTGGGCTCGGCGCCGGTGGTGCTGATGCTCGGCCCGTCGTCCAGGAAGATCAGGTTCTGCCCGATATTGAGCGTGGCTTGCGCACTGTCGCCATCCTTGTCGGTCTTGGTGGCGGTGAGCGTCACCAAGTTGTCTGCGGACAGGGTCTTTGCGTCGTTCGGGTTGCTCGTGTCGGTGTGCACCACCGCGCGCTGCTGATCGAGCTTGACGTCGCCGTTGGCGGCCACGCTGACTTCAAACACCA
>JAHECB010000063.1:10403-16611 GCA_024641925.1 Betaproteobacteria bacterium | reverse complement strand
CGTAGGTCAGCGTGCCCGCACCGTCGGCGCCGAAGCTCGAGGTGAAGTTGGCCGCGAAGCTCTGCGTGGCGTCGGTCGCCAGCACCGTCTCGTCAACCGTCAGCGTGGGCTCGGCGCCGGTCGTGCTGATGCTCGGGCCGTCGTCCTCGAAATGGATCTTGGAGCCGATTTCGACTTTTGCAGTGCCGACCTGAAGCAACTGGAAGCCGCCGACGTCGAAGGCCGCACTCGTCTGGCCTTTGCCCGCCCCGGCGTTCTCCACCAGCACGCGGTTGTGGTCCGTGGTGGTTGAATATTGGATCTTGAACCCGGCCAGGACGCCGGAAATCGTGTAGGCACCCCCCGAAGGGCTGATGGTTACGCCGGGCGCTGTCGTGATGCCATCGGCGAGGGTCACGTTGATGGCGGTGATCGGGATGACGGTGTCACCCGCGTAACCGTCAATGAAGCTGGTCCCGGGCTCAGCGGCAGTGCTGTACGCAGTGACCTTGACGACCGCGCTCTTGCCGCTTTGAAGTTGCACGACCTGGAAGGTGGCCGAGCGGGCGCCGAAGACATCCTTGAAGTCGATGTTGGCCTCGACCTTGGCTTCGTTCTGATCAAGGAAGGGGATCGTGACGTCCTGGCGCGCGCCGGTCACGAACGAGAAGCGCAGGCCTTCGCCGATCGTCACCATCTGGTTGTTGGTGCCGAAGGTCGTGCTGCCCGCGGCCTGGCTGGAGTTGATCGTGTCGCCGGTCGACAGGTTGGCGCCGGTGGATTGGTTGGCCGGGTCCTTGCCGGTGGCGATGATCGTCGGGTCGGCGATCCGCGTGACCCCCATCGCGTCGACGAAGGTTCCCGGGTTGCTTTGCGTGAACATCAGGAACAGGTTCTGTCCCGACGGTGCATTGGCCAGACTGAATTCCAGATTCTGGCTCGTGCCGATGAAGACCACCTGGGACAAATCCAGACTGACCGCGTCATCTGCGTTGCCGGTGTCCGGATGTTTCAGCGGCTGATATTGAACGGTCCAGATCTTGCCACCCGTGACTGGCGTTCCGGTTTCCTGGATGTAGGCCGCCAGGACGATCGCGCCGGTCGGATTGGCGGTCGAACCGCTGCCTTCCCGTCCGAGCACAATGTTGTCGTTGGTGTCCGTGTACAGAAAGATAGAGTTGCCGGCGAGGGTATCAAGTCCACTGTCGGTGCCGTTGAGCAGCGCGCCGGTGCTGTCGACGAAACCGACACCCGTGATGGCGCCGCCGGGCGCGGGGGCGATGGTGAATGCGTCCAGGCCCGAGTTCTGACCGTCGTAGCCACTCAGCGCAGCGCCGATGGGGTTGCTTGGCTGCAAGACATTCAAGCGGTTGGCAAAGTCCCCGGGCAGCGCCACGAGGTTGGGGCCTGAGATGTCGATATCGTTGTCGTCACTGTCCCCAACAACGCCGCTTGTGAGTGCATTCTGCAACCCGGCCGATTCGTCATGGGTGACCGCGATACCCGTCGCCTGGATCGTGAGCCCAGCGTCGGTGAACGCTGTCGTCGCCACCGTGTCGTCGCTGGTGCCGAACACACCATCGACGCCCGAAGTGGTCGCCGTGAGCACAAACGCCGCCCCCAGCGAATCGTCGGGGTCCACGTACCAGGGCGTCCTGATGCTGCCGTTGGCCAGGCCGTCGAGGTCGCCCGCGCCGCCGTCGATCACGTACCAGGGTTCATGCCCGGCACCGCTTTCGTCGTCGCTGGCATGGTCGACCTCGAACATCAACGTCGCGCCGGGCGCGAAGCCGCTGGCCGTGATGAGGGCGATGCTGCCCGGTGCATAGTCTTCAAGGTCAGTGGTGACAATCAGGTCGCTCATTTCGCATCTCCTGTGTAGATCACGATGTGACACTTGTCCGGCTGCGATGGCTCCGTGAACGACCGCTGCAGTCCCTTGGTCCTTGCATGCCGGGCAGCGTTCTAAGGCGCACCGACAGACTGCCACCATGACGTTCAAATTCAATGTAATGGGCTGCAGCCGGCTTGACAACTGTTCGCTTGGGTAGCGCCCCGCTTCAAACTAGGGGGTAGGTGGACCATCCCCGGCGCACCAGCCCCCCGGCGTCACAAGATGTAACGCCGCCCCGCCGGCGTTGGCGCAGTACGGCGATGCGCACCACGCACTGCAGGCGGCGCTGGTTTCGCGACCGCGGCTGCACCTCTTGCGCTTGGGTTCGCCCCCGTCACATCGCAGGGCAAAGTGAGCGGACACCGCTGCGAGAAAACGGCGAGCTGGCCCCGAACGCCAAGCTGCGGGCTCCGGTGGGTCCACCGAGAACGAGGAAGCGGTAAGCGCTGCCGCAGCCGCAGCCGCAGCCGCAGCCGCAGCCGCAGCCGGCCAGTGCGAGCTCGAGATCGCCCAAGTCCGGCCGGGACGCGTCCGTTGGGCGCGGCTGCTCACGCGCGTGTCAGCTGCGACATGACTCGAGTACAAGTCAGTCTGAGCTGAAGCTTCGCTTTCGGCGTCGCCTTGCCGCACGGCCCGAAATGCCCTGCCGGCGAGCTGAAGATCATCGCGGCCGTACTGGTGGTGAGCCCGGACACCAACGACCCTGAGCGTCGTTGGTGCCTGGCGAAAGCCAGAGTGCAAGCCCGCGCAGGGTAATGCTGAGGTCCAGCCAGCGTGGACAGCTGCTCATGGATCGAGCCGCTGCGCAACCTTGGAAGGCCGATGGGATGCGCCGCCGCCGGGGCAAGGGTTGCCCCTTCTGTGTCCGGTAGGGCTCACTGCTCGCGTTGGCAATTTTGTTGGCCAGTCAGCAACTCTGTTCTGAGCGACCAGGAACAAGTGCAGATGACCGCCAATCCCCTACTCCACCGTCACACTCTTTGCCAGATTCCGCGGCTTGTCCACATCCGTCCCCCTTGCACAAGCCGTGTGATACGCCAGCAACTGCAGCGGCACCACGTGCAGGATGGGGCTCAGGGTGCCGTAGTGTTCGGGCATGCGGATCACGTGCACGCCGGGTTCGTTTTCGATGTGCGTGTTGTCGTCGGCAAACACATACAGCTGCCCGCCGCGGGCGCGCACTTCCTGCATGTTGCTTTTCAGCTTTTCCAGCAGTTCGTCGTTGGGCGCCACGGTGACCACGGGCATCTTGTCGGTCACCAGGGCCAGCGGGCCGTGCTTGAGTTCGCCGGCCGGATAGGCCTCGGCGTGGATGTAGCTGATTTCCTTCAGCTTCAGTGCACCTTCCAGGGCAATCGGGTAATGCAGGCCGCGGCCCAGGAACAGGGCGTTGTCCATGCGCGCAAAGTCGTCGGCCCAGGCGATGACTTGTGGCTCCAGCGCCAGCACGGCCTGCAGGGCCAGCGGCAGGTGACGCAGGGCGTGCATTTCCTTTTCTTCGCGTTCGGCGCTGAGCTTGCCGCGCACCTGCGCCAGCGCCAGCGTCAGCAGGTACAGGCCCGCCAGCTGGGTGGTGAAGGCCTTGGTGCTGGCCACGCCGATTTCCACACCCGCACGGGTGATGTAGGCCAGCTTGCATTCGCGCACCATGGCGCTGGTGGCCACGTTGCAGATGGACAGTGTCTGCTCCATGCCCATGCTGCGCGCGTGTTTCAGCGCCGCCAGGGTGTCGGCGGTTTCGCCGCTCTGGCTGATGGTGACCACCAGGGTGCGTGGGTCGGGCACGCTGGTGCGGTACCGGTATTCGCTGGCAATTTCCACCGAGGTGGGAATGCCCGCGATGCTTTCCAGCCAGTACTTGGCCGTCATGCCTGAATAGCTGCTGGTGCCGCAGGCCAGGATCAGCACACGGTCGACTTGCCTGAAGACGCTGAAGGCGCCATCGCCGAACAGTTCGGGTGTGATGCCGCGCACGCCCTGCAGGGTGTCGGCCAGCGCACGCGGCTGCTCGAAGATCTCTTTTTGCATGTAGTGGCGGTACGGGCCCAGCTCAGCGGCGCCGCTGTGGGCGTGCACCGTGCGCACGGGGCGATCGACACTGCTGTAGCGCGGCACTCCGCCCGGTTGGGTGGCGCTGCCCTGGGCACTGCTGATCCAGTACTTGCCCAGTTGCAGGTCAACCACGTCGCCCTCTTCCAGGTAGACGATCTGGCTGGTGACGCCGGCCAGCGCCATGGCGTCGCTGGCCAGGAAGTGTTCACCTTCGCCCTTGCCCAGGCCTTCGGTGATTTCGCCCACGCCCAGGATCAGCGGGCTGCCCTGGCGGGCACCCACCACGCGCTGCGGCTCGTCGCGGCAGAACACGGCAATGGCGTAGGCGCCGCGCAGGCGCGGCAGCGCGTGCTGCACGGCTTCCAGCAAGTCGCCGTTGTAGTGGCTGTGCACCAGGTGGGCGATGACTTCGGTGTCGGTCTGGCTGGTGAAGTTGTAGCCCTTGGCCTGCAGTTCACGACGCAGTTCGTCGTGGTTTTCGATGATGCCGTTGTGCACCAGCGCCAGCTTGCCCATGCTGGCTTCGGCAGCGTTGGGCCCATTGCTGAAATGCGGGTGGGCGTTGTGTACGGCGGGCGCGCCGTGGGTGGCCCAGCGGGTGTGGGCAATGCCGGTGCCGGCAACGATGTGGTCGGTCTCGGCGTTGGTTTCCAGTTCGGCCACGCGTGAGGTGCTGCGCGCGCGTTTGAGTTCACCGTTCTGGTGCACGGCCACGCCACAGCTGTCATAGCCGCGGTATTCCAGCCGCTTCAGGCCCTCGATGAGGATGGGAACAATGTTGCGCGTGCTGACGGCGCCGACGATGCCACACATGGTTGTTTTGCCTTGATGTTGTTGCCGTGTTGGATGCTAGGCTTGGAAGCTTGGTGTCTGCTTTCTTTTTTCAGTGAATTTTGTGCAAATCTTTCGCAAATGACATTTAGCGCAATTTTTGCTCACTAATAAGCTCCTATTTGAACTTATTATTTCATCATGAAACTCGACGCCACCGACCTTCGCCTGCTGCAGGTGATGCAGACCGATGCCTCGCTGACCAACCAGGAACTGGCCCAGCGTGCCATGACGTCCCCGGCCACGGCTTTGCGGCGCGTACGCCGCCTGGCCGATGAAGGTCTTATCGAACGAACGGTGGCCTTGCTGAACCCCGACGTGCTGGCACAAGGGCTGACGGCGCTGGTGGAAGTCACACTTGACCGCCAAGGGGCAGAGCACCTGGACGCGTTTGAAGGCCGGGCAGTGGGCGAAGATGCGGTGCAGCAGGTTTGGCGGGTGTCGCCGGGCCCGGACTTTGTGCTGGTGGTGCACGTGGTGGACATGCCGGCCTACCACGCGCTGGTGCAACGGCTGCTGACGCAGGACGCCAACGTGCGCAACGTCAAGGCCTTTTTCAGCGTCAAGCGGGCCAAGTTCGATCCGCGCGTGCAGTTGCAGGCGGCCGCCAGCAACGGCGCCGGCCGGCGCGTGCCGGGTCAGCCGGACTGAGTCGGCAAGGCCAGGCACAGCCGGGTGCCACCCTGCGGCGACGGCAAGGTGTGCAGCCGCCCGCCGTGCAGCGCGGCAATGCGCTGGGCAATCGCCAGACCCAGGCCGCCCATGCCGCCGCCCGCATGGCGACGCACCGCGGGGTCGCGCACCGACGTGCCTTCGTCCAGGCGGCGGCGCAGTTCTTCGGGCAGGCCCGGCCCGTGGTCTTCCACCATCACCGACACCTGCCCTTCGCTGCGCTGCAGGCTGACACGCACCGCCTGGTCGGCCGGGGTGTGGCGCAGGGCGTTGTCGATCAGGTTGGTCAGCGCGCGCTCGATCAGGTGCAGGTCCCCCACCAGTTCCACCGCGCCGGGCGCTGCGCCGGCCAGGCCCACACGCGGCGGCGCACTCAGCAGCTCGAACTTCTGCACGGCGTCGGCCACCAGTTCGTCCAGCCGGAATCGTTCACGCTGGGGCGCCTGTGCCATCGACTGCAGCGTCGCCAGTTCAAACAGCTGCTGCGTCAGGCGACGCAGCTTGTCGCTTTGCGACAGGGCCGTGTCGAGGTGTCGCGCCTGGCGCTGCGGGTCGGCTGCACTTGTTTTCAGCGCTTCCAGGTGGCCGTGCAAGGCGGTCAGCGGGGTGCGCAGGTCGTGGGCCACGTTGGCAATGACCTCACGGTGCGCCAGCGCCTGTTCCTGCTGCTCGGTGTGCTGCTGCGCCAGGCGCGCAGCCATGTGTTCGAAGCTGCGCGAGAGCACCGCCACCTCGTCGTGTGCTTGCGGGGGCGGGGCCGCCGCTTTCGGGCGGACGGCG
>JAHECB010000063.1:0-10393 GCA_024641925.1 Betaproteobacteria bacterium | reverse complement strand
GCGAAGGCAGCAGGGTTGTCGCGCCAGGCAGCTCCAAAGCGGCCATGCGGTGTGCCAGTTGCTGCAATGGCCGGGTCAGCACGCGCACAAACAGCGCGCCCAGCAACAGCGCGGCCAACAGTCCGGCGCAGGCCGCCACTGCCGCCGTGCGCCAGATGCGCGCGGCACTCAGCCGCGCCACCACCGCGGTGCGTGCAGGGCCGTCCAGCACCACGTACAGGTAGCCGGCGCTGCCGGCCACGCTGGGCGGAAACATGGCCGCGCTGAACAGGCGCGGCTCGCCCGTGCCCAAAGGGTCGGACCCATAAAGCGGCAGGGGTGCGCCGGCCAGAAAGGCCCGCAGATGTTCCAGATTCACCTGCGGCTGGCGCACCATGCCCGGATCACCAATGTAGTTCTGCACACGGCCCGCAGGGTCCAGCACGTAGACCTGGATGCCGGGGTTCACCGTCATCAGCATGCGCAGCAGTTCCTTGCGGGGCTCTGCGTCGTCGGCGGTGCCACCGCCCAGTTCAGGCCAGTGTTCAACGATGTGCCGCGCCAGCCCCTGCGACAAGCGCTGCAGCGCCTCGTGCTCTTGTTCAGCCGCCACCCGCCAGGCCAGCACACCCACCAGGGCACCCCAGCCCAGCAGCAAGGTGGCCAGCAGCAGCACCAGCCGGCGCGCCAGGGTGGCGGGTTTCATGTCCGGGCGTTGGCCACGTGCCCCGGCGCGTTGAAGCGGTAGCCCACACCCCAGACGGTTTCGATCAGGCGCGGCGTGTTCGTCGAATCAGCCACGTCGCCTTCGATCTTGCTGCGCAGGCGGTTGATGTGCGAATTCACCGTGTGTTCGTAGCCGTCGAAGCCGTCACCCCACACATGCTGCAGCAAGTCGGCGCGGCTGAAGATGTGTCCGGGGTGGCGTGCCAGAAAGTGCAGCAGGTCAAATTCGCGCAGCGTCAGGCTCAGTTCGGTGCCTGACAGCTGCACCTTGCGGCTGGCCAGGTCTATGCGCAGGCTGCCCAGCTGCAAGGCCTGGCTTTGCGGCACCAGCCGAAGCTGCGCCACTCGGCGCAGCAGGGCCCGCACGCGGGCCGTCAGCTCCAGCATGGAAAACGGCTTGGCCATGTAGTCGTCCGCGCCCAGTTCCAGGCCCAGCACGCGCTCGGCCTCGGCCGTGCGCGCGCTCAGGATGATCACGGGAACAGGGCACTGCTGGCCTTCGCGCTGACGCAGTCGCCGGCAGACTTCAAAGCCGTCGGTGCCGGGCAAGGTCAGGTCCAGCAGCACCAGGTCCCAGTTCCGGGTTTCCAGGCGGCGCAGCGCCAGCAGGCCGTCGGCCGCATGTTCAACCTGGTAGCCAGCGCCGCTGAGGTGCAAGGACACCACCTCGGCCACGGCGGGATCGTCTTCCACCAACAAGAGCTGGGCAGGGTGCATGGCGTTTCCATCGGTCGTTTCAGGCCCGGATGCCGCAGCGCCCTGCAGGGCACCCCAGCCGGATGACGGTGGGACTGGGTCGCCGCGCACCAGGATGACCTTACAGGCCGGGCGGCGCGGCGCTCACGCGCGGCGCAGCCGGCGCGTGCCCACCAGCAACCCCAGGGCCAGGGCCACGATGGCCACCGAAGACGGCTCGGGCACCACCTGCAGACCGATGCGGTAGATGGCGGTGTCGGCCTGCAGGTTGTTGTTGAACACGTAGCCGGCGGCGGTGCTCAGCCCGTTGTAGGCGCTGAGTTCGGCAAAGTTGAACGACACTACGCCGTTTTCTGCTGTGTGCAGGCTGGCGTCGCCCAGGAAGGCGGCGGCTGACGCGTCGGTGGTTTCAGAGCCAGCGTCCCAGACCTGGCGGGCAAACTGGTTGATCTGGCCCAGCAGCAGGTTGCCGGCGTCATCAAAGATGCGGAAGGCCGTCGGGTTGTCGTTGCCCAGGAACTTGTCGTTGCTGGGCAGCACCATGGCGGCAAAGCTGAAAAATTGGTTGACGGCGCTGTCCACGCTCAGCGTCATCGAAGCCGTGCTGCCGGCCAGCAGCGGGCCGCCCACCGAGCCCACCGCCGCCTGCGGATCGGCGGCCAGAAACGCCGGCAGCCACAAGGCGCCGCTGCCGGTTTCTGCCACGGCTGCGATGGCGGCGTTGGCCGCTTCACCACTGTTGAAACCATCGAAGCTGCCGTTGCCCACACCGAAGTGCAGCGGCGCAAAGGCGACACCATCAGCAGGTGCGACGTTTTCCACCGTCACGCGCAGATTCACAACAGCGGCCTGGGCGTTGGCCAGCACGCCGGACAAGGCCAAGGCTGCCAACGCGGTGCGGGCAAACGTTGCAGAAGGACGGGCAAGGGACATGTTCAGCTCCTGGTTGTGAACGAATGCCCCATGCTAGAAAGCAGCCTTCCCGTGCTGATCACCCAAAGTTCACGGCGCCGTGACAACCCCGCATTGCGGGGGGGTGGCCTTCAGCGCTGGCGCACGATGGCCAGGCCTTTCAGGTATTCGCCTTCGGGAAATGCCATCGTCGTGGGGTGGTCGCAAGCACCTTCCAGGCGCTGCACGATGGCACCATCAACCTGCGCGTCTACCGCCGCACCCGCCACGATCTTGTGGAAGAGGTCGGCGTTGATGCCGCCACTGCAGCTGAACGTGAAGAGCAACCCGCCGGGCGACAGCAGCATCAGCGCCAGCCGGTTGATGTCCTTGTAGGCGCGCGCTGCACGTTCGGCGTGGGCCGCGGTGGGCGCAAATTTGGGTGGGTCCAGCACGATGGCGTCGAAGCGCTCACCGGCTTGCAGTTGCTGGCGCAGGAAGCTGTTGACATCGGCGTCAAAGCAGGCGCTGCGGGCAGCGTCAAAACCATTCAGCACCACATGCTGCTGCACACGCTGCAGTGCCGGCGCCGAAGAGTCCACGCTGGTGACCTGCGCCGCACCACCGGCCAGCGCAGCCACGCTGAAGCCGCCCGTGTAGCAGTAGGTGTTCAACACCCGCTGGCAGCCCAGTTGCCGCACCCAGCGTGCCAGGTGGGCACGGTTGTCGCGCTGGTCCAGGTAGAAGCCGGTCTTGTGGCCGCTGGCTACGTCCAGCGTCAGCCGCCAGTCGTGTTCGGTGATGGTGATGTCGGTATGGCCGTCGTCGTCGGCGGCCTTGTTCAACCAGCCGGTGACGGCGGGCAGGCCCTCCAGACCGCGCACGCTGGCGTCGCTGCGTTCGTAAAGACGGGTGCAGCCGGTGGCGGCCAGCAGTGCATCGGCCAGCGTGGTTTTCCAGCGTTCGGTACCGGCGCTGCCAAACTGCGCGCACAAAGTGTCGGCATAACGGTCCACCACCAGGCCGGGCAGGCCGTCGGCTTCACCGTGCACCAGACGCACACCCGTGCTGCTGATGGGCAGGCGCTGGCGCAGCGCCACGGCACGCTGCACCTGCCGGTCAAAAAACGCGCGGTCGATGCGCTCGGCCTCGTCAAAACTCCAGGCCCGCACGCGGATGCTGGAGCTGCCACTGAAGGCACCCCAGGCCAGAAAGCGGCCGTCGGCAGCCTCTACACGCACGGTTTCGCCGGGGTCGGCCTTGCCGCGCGCGACGCTGCCTTCAAACACCCAGGGGTGACGACGCTGGAGCGAGCGCTCCTTGCCGGGCAACAGGCGGATGGATTTCATGGCCTGCATTCTCGCCGTCGGCCGCACCGGCCTGAGGCTGCCCGGTTCAGCAGGCCGATTTCAAGGTGTCTTTTTCCGCGCCCGCGGGTGGGCTGCGTCGTACACCTTGGCCAGGTGCAGGTAGTCGAGTTTGGTGTACACCTGGGTGGTGCTGATGCTGGCGTGGCCCAGCAGTTCCTGCACCGCTCGCAGGTCGCCACTGCTTTGCAGCACATGGCTGGCAAAACTGTGGCGCAGCATGTGCGGGTGAACGCGCGTGGGCAAGCCGCCACGCAGGGCCTGCGCCTGCAGGCGGTTGCGCAGCTGGTTGGCTGTGAGCCGGGTGCCGCGCTGGCTGACAAACAGCGCCGCCTCGCCCGCCTTGGCCATGCCAGGCCGGTGCTGCAGCCAGCCCTGCAAAGCCCGCAGCGCAGCGCCGCCCACGGGCACACTGCGGCGTTTGCTGCCTTTGCCCAGCACATGGGCTGTCGCGTCGGGCAGGTCCACCCAACCGCCGGCGTGCGCGCTGGGCGCCGCGTCCAGGCCCATCAGTTCACCAATGCGCAGGCCGCAGCCGTACAGCAGTTCGGTGATCGCCTGGTCACGCGCGGCCAGTGCCGGGTTGGCGGCCCCTGTTCCGTCACCCCGGTTGTCGGCGAGCGCCATGGCCTGTTCCACCGACAGGGCTTTGGGCAAGGGTTTGGATGCCTTGGGCGGCCGCAAGCCCTCCACCGGGTTGGCGGCAACCAGCCCCTGTCGGCCCCACCAGCGGTACAGGCCGCGCCAGGCCGCCAGCTCGATGGCAATGCTGCGGGGCGCCAGACCCCGCGTGCGCAGTTGCGCCACCCAGCCGCGCAGGTGGTGAGGCTGGGCCTGCTGCAAATCAGTGCCCGACGTCGCCGCAAAGCCCTGCAGGCGACGCAGGGCTTCGCCGTACATGGCCAGCGTGCGTTCGGCCAGGCGCTTTTCAACCCGCAGGTGCAGCAGGAAGTCCTGCAGCATGGGCGACAGTTCAGGGGCCGTCATGGCAGCGCCGATATTGCCCCGGATGTCTACGCGGCGGCGGGCCGGTACAGCCGGGCCAGCGCTGCGCCAGCGATCTCGCCGATGCGCACCAGGAATTCGGTGCCCATGCCGGCGCTATAGCGCGTAGCGTCCGGCGAGCCCAGCACCAGCAAACCGAAGCTGTGGTCACCCTGTCGCAAGGGCACCATGGCCATGGACTGGATGGTGTCGGCATCGCCCAGCCATTCGCCGGCTTCGAAGCCGGAATTCACACCGCAATAGGGCAGGCTCAGGCTGGCGGTGAAGCTCTTCACGTCGTCGCTGACCGGCTGGCCGTGTGGTGTGCTGTCGTACTCTGATGGCAGGCCCCACAAGCGCATGGCCACCTGCGGAATCAGGAATTCGTGCTGCAGCGACAGCAGCAGGCTATCAGGCAGCAGCGCGCCGTCGGTGGTGGCCAGGGCCTGGCGGGTGAAGCGGTGCAGGCGGTCGAACAAGGCCACGTTGTCCTGGCTGTTGCGCACCATCTCCATGATCTTCTGCTCCAGCCCCTTGTTGCGCTCGCGCAGCATCTCCATCTGGCGTTCTTGCAAGGACACTGCCCGCTGGCCGTGCGGGCTGGTCAGTTGCACCGTGGCCAGCAGGTCGGCGTGGCGTTCAAAAAAACCCGGATTGTTGGCCAGGTAGTGCGCAATGTCGGTTTCGGTGATGCCCTGCACACCGTCGGTGGCGGCACTGCCGGGCGCAGCGGTTGAAGGGCTGGATGACGGGCTGTTCGGCCCTGCGGTGATGCTCACAGTTCAATCTCTCCTTCGTAGACCGTAGTTGCCGGGCCGGTCATCAGCACCGGGCTGCCCATGCCGAGCCATTCAATGCGCAGGTCGCCGCCGCGGGTATGCACTTCAACCTGGTGGCCCAGCCAGCCCAGGCGCACGCCCGCCACCACGGCTGCGCAGGCTCCCGTGCCACAGGCCAGGGTTTCGCCAGCGTCGCGTTCAAAAACCCGCAGTTGCACCGCCTGGCGTGACAGCACCTGCATGAAGCCCACGTTGACCGCCTGCGGAAACCGGCGGTGGTGTTCGATGGCGGGCCCCAGACCTGCCACGTCAGCGTGGGCTGCGTCTTCAACACGCAGCACCGCATGCGGGTTACCCATGGACAACACGGCCACCTCCACACCGGGTGCGACATCGGCCAGCGACCAGAGCTGGAAGTCACCGACGGCGCGCGGCACCAAGCCTTTTGCGTCGAAGGGGATGTGCGGGTGTTCAAACACCGGCTCGCCCATGTCCACGGTAACGCGGCCGTCGGCCTGCAGCGCCAATTCGAGCACGCGGTTGACGGTCTGCACACGCACCCGCGATCGCTGGCTCAAGCCCTGTTCGTGCACATAGCGCATGAAGCACCGCGCGCCGTTGCCGCAGTGCTCCACCTCGTCGCCGCTGGCGCCGTTGAAGATGCGGTAATTGAAGTCGATACCCGGGGTGGTGCTGCGCTCCACAGCCAGGATCTGGTCGGCGCCCACGCCCAGGCGTCGGTCGCCCAGATGCTGAAGCTGGCGCTGGGTCAGCGCAACAGGCGCACGCGTGCCGTCGAGCACGACAAAGTCGTTGCCCGCACCGTGCATCTTGGTAAAGCGCAGCCGCATGGGCAGATTGTCGGTGCAAAACACCAACCGCCGACACCGGCAGGCGGCTTCGAAGCTCAATACACCGGCGGCTGGCCGGGCGGCCGGGACTTGAAGCGCCGGTGCACCCACAGGTATTGCGACGGGTTGCGCCGGATCTCACCTTCGATGAACTGGTTCATGCGCGCGGCGTCGGCCACGGTGTCGTCGGTGGGCCAGTTTTCCCAGGGCGGCAAAAAACGCACACGCCAGCCCTGGCCGCCGGGCAGGATTTCGGCCACCACGGGCTGCACCAGCATGTTCAGGCTGCGCGCCAGGCGTGACGGCGCCAGCAGCGTCGCCGCGGGGTGCCCGAAAAACGGCACAAAGGCCGAGTCGCGCAGGCCGAAGTCCATGTCGCTGGGGTTGAAAAACGCGCTGCCACGCTTGATGGCCCGCACCATGGGCAGCGCACTTTGCTGGCGGGTGAACATCTCGGCACGGCCAAAACGGCCGCGCCCACGTTTCAGCGCGGCGTCCAGCACGGGGTTGCTCTGCGCGGTGTAGACGTTGCACACGGTCCGCGTCTGGAACAGCTGTGTGGCTGCGCCGGCCACGTCCACCCCCAGAAAATGCGGCACCAGCCACATCACCGGGCGGTCGCTGCGTTCGGCCAGGTGCACGTCGCCTTCGACGTGGATCAGGCGCTTGAGGCGCTCAGCACTGGCGTACCACAGCACCGAGCGCTCCAGCAGGCTGCGCGCCAGCCACTGGAAGTGCTGTTGCACCAGGCTCTGGCGCTGACCTTCGTTCAGCTCCGGCAGGCACAACGCCACATTGCGCAGTGCCACATGCCGGCGTTGGCCCGCCAGCCGGTACATCAGCCATCCCAGTGCACGCCCAAGGCCAGCCTGCACACCCAGCGGCAGCAGGTGCAGCAACCAGACCAGGGCCAGCAACAGCCGTGCAGCAGCAGCGTTCAGCATCTCGGGCGCGCGCCGCTCATGGGTTGTTCATGGGCGCTCAGGCACCGGGCAGCTGGCGCGGCTGCTTGTAGCGGTTGTAGCCCCACAGGTATTGCGAGGGCAACTGCTGGATGACCCAGGCCATGGCGTCGTTCAGCACCGTGGCCGAGGCCACCAGCCAAGCCTGGTCCTGTTCTGGCGTCGCCTGTAGAGGCCGTGTGGGCAATGGCTGCGGCAGGGGTCGAATGCAGACCCGGTAGCCGCCCCCGCCCGGCAGGCGCTGCACCCAGATCAGGCACAGCGCGGCGCCGGTCTGCTGCACCAGGCGCGGTACCAGGGTCATGGTGTAAGCCGAACGGCCAAAAAACGGTGCCCACACCCCTTGGCCGTCGGGCGGCACCTGATCGGGCAGCATGCCCACGGTGTTGCCGCTGCGCAGCGCGCGGATGAGCTGGCGCACCCCTGCCACGCTGGCCGGCGCGGTCAGCAGGCCGGGACGGGCTCGAGCCGTGGCCTCCAACTCACGCAGCCAGGCCTGGCGCGCAGGGCGGTACAGCGCGGTGATGGGGTGCTGGCCGCCAAAACGCTGGGCGTAGGCCTGCGCCGCCACCTCGAAGCTGCCCAGGTGTGGCGTCAACAGCAGCAGGCCCCGGCCCTGGGCCAGCAACTGGTCCACCAGTTCGGCGTTGTCCCAGCTGACAGGGTCGTCTATGGGCCGCTCAGGTGCGCGCAACCACAGCCTGGGCAGCTCCATCACCATGCGCCCGGCCTCGGCCACCGAGGCGCGGCGCTGGTCCGCGGGCACCCCGGCCTGCCTGCTGTTTTCGCAAACCATGTGCCGGTATTTGCGGGACAGCAGGTACGGCACCCAGCCGACCACGGCGCCGCCCGCGTGCAAAAGCCGCAGCGAGCGCCTGGAAAACCATTGGAGAACGGGATGCATGTTTCTATAATTGGCGGATCGCCGAGTTAAAGAACAACTTGCGGGGCGATCGCGGCGCACAGGATAACCAGCGCCGCCGGGCTTGCCGGCCCAAGCGTTGTGTACATGCAGCGTCAGGGGGGCAGCTCAACAAATCCGCTAAAGCGTTCGCCGCGGATCCAGGATGCAAAAAACTGACCGGCGACGACGCAGACGTCAGCGACCGTTTCAACCTTTGCAAACACCAGGAGCCCTACCGTGGCGAACGACTTTCTCTTCACTTCTGAATCCGTCTCTGAAGGCCACCCCGACAAGGTGTCCGACCAGATTTCCGACGCCATCCTTGACGCCATCTTCAAGGAAGACCCGCTGAGCCGCGTGGCTGCCGAAACGCTGTGCAACACCGGGCTGGTGGTGCTGGCGGGTGAAATCACCACCAACGCCCATGTGGACTACATCCAGGTGGCGCGCGACACCATCAAGCGCATCGGTTACGACAACACCGACTACGGCATCGACTACAAGGGCTGCGCGGTGATGGTCTGCTACGACAAGCAGAGCAACGACATCGCACAGGGCGTGGACCACGCGAGTGACGACCACCTGAACACCGGTGCCGGCGACCAGGGCCTGATGTTTGGCTACGCCTGCGACGAAACGCCCGAGCTGATGCCCGCGCCCATCTATTACGCCCACCGGCTGGTGGAACGCCAGGCGCAACTGCGCAAGGACGGCCGCCTGCCCTTCTTGCGGCCGGACGCCAAGAGTCAGGTGACCATGCGTTATGTGGACGGCAAGCCGCACAGCATCGACACCGTGGTGCTCAGCACCCAGCACCACCCCGACCAGAGCGAAACGGCCACCAAGATGAAGGCTTCGTTCATCGAAGCCGTGATCGAAGAGATCATCAAGCCGGTGCTGCCCAAGGAATGGCTGAAGGACACCAAATACCTGATCAACCCCACCGGCCGCTTCGTGATTGGCGGCCCGCAGGGTGACTGCGGCCTGACTGGCCGCAAGATCATCGTCGACACCTACGGCGGCGCCTGCCCGCACGGCGGCGGCGCCTTCAGCGGCAAGGACCCCAGCAAGGTGGACCGAAGCGCCGCCTATGCCACACGTTATGTGGCCAAGAACGTCGTGGCTGCCGGCCTGGCACGCCAGTGCCAGGTGCAGGTGGCCTACGCCATCGGGGTGGCCAGACCGATGAACGTGACGGTCTACACCGAGGGCACCGGCGTCATCAGCGACGAAAAGATCGCCGCGCTGATCATGGAGCACTTCGACCTGCGGCCCAAGGGCATCGTGCAGATGCTGGACCTGCTGCGCCCGATCTACGAAAAGACGGCGGCCTACGGTCACTTCGGCCGCGAAGAGCCCGAGTTCACGTGGGAGCGCACGGACAAAGCTGCAGCCTTGAAGGCTGCAGCCGGGCTGTAAGCCCGCCGCGCGCAGCGCGGCCAGTCAGCACGTGAAACGGGGCGACGAGAGTTGCCCTTTTTCTTTGGCAGACTGGACGACCTCTGTGCCGAATCCCCCCCATGCCCACGACCCTGACCCTGGACCACCTGCGCGTGTACGCCATCACGCGCAGCCTGTTCAAGCCCACCACCCTGCCCAAGGCCTTGTCCCGCCTGGGTTTTGTGCAGGCTGATCCGATAAGGGCACCGGCCCGGGCGCAAGATTTGACCCTGCGCCACCGCGTCGCAGGGTACCGGGCCGGTGACCTGGAACGCCGCTACGCACGCCTGGATATTGAAGAGGATTTTTTCGTCAACTACGGCTTTGTGCCAGGCAGCACACACCATCTGATGCACCCGCGCGAAGCGCGCACAGCCTGGCCCCCTGCACGCCGAGCGCAGGCCCAGGCAGTGCTGGACTTTGTGCGCCATCATGGTGTGGTGCATCCGCGCGAAGTGGACGACCATTTCCAGCACGGCAACAGCAAGAACTGGTTTGGTGGCAACAGCAAGGCCAGCACCCAGCTGCTGGACGGCATGCATTACCGCGGCTTGCTGCGCGTGGCCGGTCGTGACAGCGGCACCCGCCTCTACGCCACCCGCGAAACCCACGCGCCAGCTGCCGACCCGCATGCAGCCATGGACAAGCTGGTGGACGTGGTGGTTCAGAAGTACGCGCCGCTGCCCGAAGCCACGCTGTCAAACCTGACCATGCGGCTGATGTCGGCCGCGCCGCAGTGGCAGGCCCACCGCCGTGATGCCCTTCAGCGCGCCAAGCTGCGTCTGCCCAAGGCCCGGGTCGAAGGCTTGACCTG
>JAHECB010000331.1 GCA_024641925.1 Betaproteobacteria bacterium | reverse complement strand
ACCGCTGTTCATGTTCCACCTGTTGGAGTTTTCGGGCCGCAACTTCGACCTCAATGTGCGCGAGATGAACGACCGCTGGGCGCAGCCGCACTTCATCGACGACTGGTCGCAGGTGGTGATCAAGCACACCGACGGCAACATCGACCAGGTCACCCATGCCCCGGCGACCGGCATCTACCGCATGGGCGAGGACGGCACCGTGGGCTATGGCCGCTTCGATGTCGAGCGCCGTGCCATCGACAGCGAACGTGAAGCCTTTTTCCTGCGCATCACCGGCCCGGGCGACTACCGCTATGAAGGGGCCGACCTGGGCATCCTGATCACACGCGGCCGTTCCATGGACAACAATTTCAAGCTCAACATCCGCGCGCGCGACTGGATCCGTGGCATCAAGAAACATTACGCCGGCAAACCCTTGGTGACCACGCAGCACGAGGCGGTGCCGGAGCCCGGTTCCTTCAAGATCCTTTGACCGGACCGGCATACTCGCAGCATGCACATCAAGCCCATCGGCGCCCGTTTCGAAACCGTCGTCGAGGACCTGCCCGGTGCCTTGTGGCAGGCGCATTTCCACGCGCTGTGGCCAGGGTACCGCGCCTGGTTCCTGCGCAGCAGTTCGGGCGTTGACCGACCCAGCTTCCTGGCCAGTCGGCGCGCGTTGCGTGAGCACATGCCCGAGCTGCTGCCCACCTGGGAAAGGCTGGTCGCGCTGGCCGGCGGTGGCGATCTCGAAGCGCGGTTCCTGTCGATGTGGTGCCCGCCTCCCTATATCGGCGGTTGCTCACAGGCCATCTGGCTGGACCCTGCCGGCATCGATGCGCCGGCATTGGTGCGCAACTACGACTTCGCACCCTTGTTGCTGGAAGCGCGCTGGCTGGCTACGCGCTGGCTGGGGCCGCGCGTGGCAGCCTTGTCGGACTGCCTTTGGGGTGTGCTGGACGGCATCAACGAGTCGGGGCTGGCGGCCGCGCTGTCGTTTGGCGGGCGCCAGGTTGCGGGCACCGGCTTCGGCATACCCTTGGTGCTGCGTTATTTACTCGAAGTGGCGCAGAACACCGCCCAGGCGGTTGAGGTGTTGCAACGCGTGCCGGTGAGCATGTGCTATTCCGTCACGCTGCTGGACCGCCAAGGCGACTGGGCGACGGTTTTCCTGTCGCCAGACCGCCGGGCCGAAGTGACACAACGGCGTGCCGTGACCAATCTTCAACATGGCGTGGCGTGGCCCGAACATGCCAAGGCCACGCACGCGGTGCAACGTGAGGACTGCCTGCGTGGGCTGGTGGAGGGTGGTGCCGCGTTGAACACCGTGGCTCAGGCGCTGCTGCAGCCGCCCCTGTTCCAGAACGGATTCCTGCGGGGTCACGGCACCTTGTACGGCGCCATCTACCGGCCGGCATCCGCGGGCGTCGAACTGCTGTGGCCTGGGCAGCATTGGGTGCAGAACCTGGCTGAATTTGCACCCGGTCACCGGGACGTGGTGTACGTCACCGGCACAGAGCCGGCCGACGAAGACGACCTATGCGTGGTGCCCTGAGGAAGCCCGGCGATCGGGCGCCCTGGCGCGGGTGGCCGCCTGTCAGTGCAGACTTTGCGCCAGCAGCGGTGCAAACAGCGCCGCGATGCCCAGAAATGAAAAGAAACCGACCACGTCGGTGACGGTGGTGAGGATGATGGACGATGCCGTGGCTGGGTCCTGCCCCACGCGGCGCAGCAACACTGGCACCAGTGCGCCGGCCAGTCCGGCGGCCATCATCGACACCACCATGGCCGACATGATCACGCCCACCAGCGCCAGCGAGCGGCTCCACACGTAGACCGCCAGGCCGGTGGTCAGCGCCACGGCGACACCGTTGACCAGGCCGGTCAGCAGTTCCTTGCCCGCCACCTTGGGCCAGTGCCGCAGGCTGATCTCGCGCAGCATCAGCCCGCGCATGGTCACCGCCAGCGCCTGGGCGCCGGCATTGCCCGACTGGCCGGCCACCACCGGCAGCAGCACCGCCAGCGCGGTGAATTGCGCGATGGTGCTTTCGAACATGCTGACCACGGCAGCCGCCAGAAACGCCGTCAGCAGGTTGATCTGCAGCCACGGCAAACGCTTTTTCACGGCAAACAAAGGGCTGGACAAGGCCCGTTCATCGGGGCTGGCACCGACCATGGTCTGCATGTCGACGCTGGTTTCTTCTTCCACCGCGGTGACCAGCTCGGCCTGCCGGATGACGCCGACAAAACGGCCATCCACGTCCACCACCGGCAGCGTGCTGATGGGTTTGTCCTGCAGCGTCTGCACCACGTCTTCGCGCGGGTCCAGATCGCCCACCTGGGCCACCAGCGGGCGCGTGATGTCGGCCAGCGGCAAGACATGTTCGGCCAGGGCCAGGTCCTGGATTTCGATGCGGCCCGTGAGCCGACCCTGGTCGTCCACCACAAACAGTTCACGCAGGCCATGGCGGCGGATCTGCCGCAGCCGTTGCAAGGCGTCAGACACGCGCATGCCCGCGCGCAACGGGCTGACGCGCGGGTCCATCAGGCGGCCGGCGCAGTCTTCGGGGTAGGCCAGCAGTTCACGCAGTTCAGCCGCCACGTCGGCGCTCAGGCGAGTGAACCAGACCTTGCGGTCCTCGGCGTCCATCTGCGCCAGCACGGCCACGCTGAGCACAGGCTCGGCCTCGGTCAGCAGGTGCAGGCCCAGTGCCACATCCAGATGCTCCAAGGTGCGCAGCGCCACGTCGGGCGCCAGCGCCTGCCAGGCGCGCAGGGCGGCGTGGGGCGAATGCGCGCCCAGCATCGCCGCCGCTTCTTCGGCAGGCATGGCTTCAAAGAGCCGGGCGGCTTCGTGTGGGTAGTCCAGCAGAAACCGCAGGGTCAAGGCTTGGTCGGCGCTGGTGGTTACCGCGGTTTCGGGGGCGATCCCGGAGTGAGGGCTTGTTGTCATGGTGCGGCCTGTTGCGGCGGGCTGACCACGACAACCTGGGTTTGTTCTACCGGTGTAGGGTAAACCGGCCGCACCCGCGGAAGCACGGCCAGCACGCCGTGCAGCAGGCCTGAGATCGACTGCCAATAACCCAGTGCCAGGAAGCCCGGCAGGCTCAGCGGCGCCGCATCCAAGGGCGCTGCTGTGGCCTGGCGCAAGGCGCGGGTGAGGGCGTCACGTGTCATCAGGCCTATCAGCCGCTGGCCGTGTTCAACCACCGGCAGCAGCGACGCAAACTCCCACCCCGGATGTGAGGCGGCGGCGGCCAACGGTGTCACCGCGGGCAGCGTGGCGGCGGGCGCTTGCATCAAGGTGGCCAGCGTCGCGCCCGGCGGCGCACGCAGCAGCGCGGGCAGGCTGACGATGCCCGACAGGCGGCGATCGGCATCGGCTACAAAAATCTGCGCATAGGTTCGGGCATCGACGCTGGCCTGTTCGGCGGCAGCGGCGGCGTCGCTCCCTCGGTCGAAGGTGCTTCTTTCGTAGGTGCGTATGCCGGGTGCCTGGCGCAGCCGTTCCAGCGCTTCACCGGCGCGCAGGTCGGCTGGCAACAGCACCACGTCGGGGTCCGCCCAGGCGCCCACGGTGTCGTCGGTGTATCCCAGCAACAGGCTTGACGCCATGGCTGCCGCCGTGGGCAGGCCGATGATCAAGCGCCGCCGCCGGTCCTCAGCCAGATGCCGCAGCAGCGTCACGGCCGGTTGTGTGGGCATGGGCGACAGCAGCGCCAACGCGCGGTCATCGTCCAGCTCATCCAGCACCAGGGCCCCGCGCCGGGGCAGCATGGCCGCCAGCACGCCTGCGCCCAGGCGTGCGGGTGTGCGGTCAAACAACTCGGCGGCCACGCCGGGTTTCAGGCCCTCCAGCACGCGCGCCGCTTGGGCGGGATGCGTGCGCATGAAGGCCAGCGTCAGCGCCTGTGAATCAGGCATGGTCGGCCTTTGAATGCTCAGCCCGCGGGGGCTCGGCGCGCGACAGCACCGTGATCACGTCATCGTGGTAGGTGCGGCCGGGCAAGACCACGCGGCCTTCCGGTGTTTCCAGCACCAGCGACGTGGCACTGATGTCGACAATGTGCCCCTCGTGTGCGCCCACACGAACCAGCTGGCCCGTCTGCAGCGCCTGCCGCAGGTGGTGTGCTCCGATCAGGTTGGCCACATAACTTCGTGCGCCCAGGCTCACCGCCAGTGCCATACCGCCCAGCACCGAGGCCAAGAGCAGCGCCGCAAAGATGGCGATCCAGGTGACCTTGACGCCCACCTGGTCTGCGCCCACCAGCAGCGCGACCACCAGCGTGGCCCCTTGCGCCACGCGGCCCAGCGCCGCCCGTTGCGTGGGGGCCAGCCCGGTGGCCGCGGCCTGCACCACCTGGCTGACCACGCCGGACAACAGGTAGCCCGCGGCCATGATGAGCAGACCGGCGGCTACGGTGGGGAGATGGTCCAGCAGCCGTGCCAGCCAGGTGGTGAAGGTTTGCAGGCCCAGGGTCTGCGTGGCCGCCGCCACAAAAAACAGCAGCACCACCCAGTACATCACCTCGCCCACCAGGCGCGCTGAACGGCCCAGTTGCCAGCGCGCACCGGCCACGCTGCGCATCATCAGCGAGTCGACCAGGCCTACCGCCCGATTGGCCGCCAGCCGCATGAGCTTGGCCAGCAGCCAGCCCAGCAGCAGCAGTACCAATGCGCCCAGCAATTGCGGCAGGTGCTGCAGCACCCGGTCGATGGTGGCCATGGTGGCGCGTTCAAGCGCGTTGGTGAAGGCATTCATCAGCACATGGTAACGGCAGGTTGTTGTGTCGACCTGCCGCCAGCGCGACTGCGTGGGGTCGACTTCAGGGTTGAATGACCAGACCGCGTTCGAGGACCAACGGGTGCGCCAGGTCGGGCCTGTCGGTGATCAGCCCGTCAACCTTCAGGTCCAGCCAGCGGCCCATGGCGGCTGTGTCGTTGACGGTCCATACCAGCACCTTCAAGCCCAGCGACTGGGCTTCTTTCAGTTGGGCGGCGTCCAGATCGCCATG
>JAHECB010000330.1 GCA_024641925.1 Betaproteobacteria bacterium | reverse complement strand
CTGTCGGCCTGTACATGGGCTTTTTTGTGGCGCCCACCGACGCCACTCAGGGCCAGGTCTACCGCATCATCTTCATCCATGTACCGGCGGCCTGGATGTCGATGGTCTTGTACCTGGTGATGGCCTTCTGGGCCGGCATCGGCTGGGCCTTCAACGCACGCGCTGCGTCCACCTTGGCCCGGTCCATCGCACCCACCGGCGCCCTGTTCACCGTGCTGGCGCTGTGGACCGGCGCCCTGTGGGGCAAGCCCACCTGGGGCACCTACTGGGCCTGGGATGCGCGCATGACGACCGAATTGATCCTGCTGTTCCTGTACCTGGGCTACATCGCGCTGGTCAACGCCATTGACGAACCGCGCCGGGCCGACCAGGCCGGCGCGTTGTTGGCCCTGGTGGGCAGCGTCAATGTGCCCATCATCTATTTTTCAGTGAAATGGTGGAACACGCTGCACCAGGGCGCGTCGGTCAGCCTCACAGCCGCGCCCAAGATGGCCAGCACCATGCTCACCGCCATGCTGTTGATGTCGCTAGCCTGCTGGGCCTATGCCTTTGCGGTGGTGTTCATGCGAACCCGGGCGGCGCTGATCGAACGGGACAGCCACGCCGCCTGGGTGGCAGACCGTGTGCGTGAAAGGGGTCTGACATGAACTGGGGCAGTGCCAGTGAATTTTTTGCCATGGGCGGCTATGGCTTCTTCGTCTGGGGCTCGTACGGGCTTGCCGCCGCGCTGATGCTGGCCGAGCCCTGCCTGGCCTGGCTGCGACACCGCCAGGCCTTGCGGGACGCAGCCCGGCAGGCTGAAAGCGTCGACGACGGCGCCTGACCCGCGGGTGATCAGCGCCGCGAATTGGCGGTGATGGCCTGGGCGATGCGCGGCAGCAGTTGCTGCGGCAGGTCGTGGCCCATGCCCGGTATGTATTCACCGGTGGCGCTGGCAATCAAACGCTGCAGTTCATGGCCCGCCGCCACCGGCACCAGCGGGTCGGCCTCACCGTGGATCACGGTGGTCGGCAATGCCAGGTTCTGCACCAGCACACTGCGGTCACCATCGGCCATGATCGCGGCCAGTTGCCGCGCCGTGCCGGCCGGGCGCCAGGCGCGCTGGGCGCTTTGCAGCAGGCGCTGGTGCAGTTGCGCCGGGTCGGCTGGGTAAGCCGGGCTGCCGATCAAGGCCATGATTTTCTGCAGGTGGTTGGCCACTGCCTGAGGGTCCCGGCCGTCGGGTCTTGACATCAGCGCACCGCGCACACGCAGGCTGGGCTGCGGCAGGCGGCGCGACCCGGTGGTGGTCATGAGCAGCGCCAGGCTCTTTACGCGCGTGGGACTGCGCACCGCCAGATGCTGCGCAATCATGCCGCCCATGGACGCACCACAGACATGGGCCTGGTGGATGCCCAGCGCATCAAGAACCCCGCGCGCATCCGCAGCCATGTCCTGCAACCGGTACGGCGAACTCACCTGCAGATGCAGGGCATAGCGAATGCCCGCCATGGCCAGGTTGGGCACGCCGGCATCGTCGAAACCCTGGCTCAAGCCGGCGTCGCGGTTGTCCATGCGCAGCACACGAAATCCCTGTGCCACCAGCAACCGAACCAGTTCGTCTGGCCAGCCGGTCAGCTGCATGCCCAGGCCCATGATCAGCAACAAAGGCGGGCCGTCGGGCGGGCCCTGGTCGTCGACTTCGATGCCGATGCCATTGGCCACCACCCTCATGGTGCGGCTCCTGGACCCGTTTGGGCGGGGCTCAAGCGCCTGCCGCCTGCAAGGGGCTGTGGCCCGTCTGCTTGTAGAACCAGCGGCGCGCGCCTTTGACATCAAAGGGCTTCCAGTGCTGAGTGTCCTGCCGCAAGCGGTCGGCGATGGCAAACAGCGCCAGCGGGTTCATGCCCATGCCGATGTGGCTGGCATGCACTTCGATGTTTTCGGTGTGCAACGCGGCATCATTCAGACTGCACTGCCAGGCCACGATGCCATCGGTCTTGCTGAAAATGCTGGTGGTGGGGCATGGTGGCGCCACCTTGACCTGGGCCGCCAGTTCGTGGTCGTGCACCGACTGGCCACTGACCATTTCATACAGACGCCAGGCGTTGGTGGCGCGCGGGTGGCCGGAAAACGGCGTGCCCAGCGTGATCACGCAACGGGCGTTCTGCGGCTGTTCCTTGGCGATTTCACGGGCATAGATACCGCCCAGGCTCCAGCCGATCAGGCTGACACGTTCGCCATGACGCTGCGCCAACTGCTGCACATGGTCGCGGCAGCCGTTCAGCACGCCGTTGCGCGGCCCGAAGTTGAAGCCCTGTTTCCACGGGTATGGGGTGTAGCCCCGATCGCGCAGAAAGTTACGCAGCGGCGTGGTGCTGCCATCGTTGGCACCCAAGCCTGGAAACACCACCACCGGGTGACCGTCGCCCTTGGGAATGCGCCCCATCCAGGGGCTGGCAGCCAGCATGGCCATGAACTCCCAAGGTGCACGCGCTTCCAGCATCATCAGAAAAGCGCCCGGCGCTGCCACCAGGTCTTCGGGCTGCACGGGTGCAAAAGGGTCGGGCAACGGCCGCTTGTGTCGGGCGTCACCGTGTCGTGGGCCCCAGGGCCGGCGCTTTGCAATCATGTCTTGATACTAGCCAGCCTTGCGGCGCGCCTTTGGGGCGCTGACCCTAGAGGTCGTTGTCGCCTTGGCGACGCGCCGACCCGCTGCCATTTGGTTTGCACCTTTGACGGCGCTGTTCATGGCACCTTTCACGGCACCCTTCACGGCACGGTCGGCAGCCGTGCTGACCGCCTTTTTCAGTGCCCCGCCCAGGCCGCTGGCCGAACGCGACACCAGGCCGGGGGCCTTGGGCTCGTCGGTTTCAGGCTCGCCCAGTGCCGGCATCATCTGCAGGTCTTCGAAGGCAATGCGCACCGCCTGCGCAAAGTCGGCCACGTCGGGCATGGCGGCGGCGTCGGCCATCAGGCCAAAGTCCATCTGCTGGTCGTAGCTGTGCACAGTCACGTTCAGCGCCAGACCATGGACCACGATGCTGGTGGGGAAGTTGCTCGTCATGCGCGCGCCCGCCATGTACAGCGGCACGGGCGGACCCGGCACGTTGGAAATGACCACGTTGGCCACCTGCGGCAGCCGGTCGGCCACCTTGGCCTTGCCGTACAGCGCCACCGCGGCCTCCATCAGCCAGGGCACACCCAGCGACGGAAAGTCCGTGGGCAGGATGCTCTTGACGCTACCCATGGTGGACTTCATGGCAGCCGTGGCGGCCTTCACGTATTCCAGACGTTTGCGCGGATCGGCCACGTGGGTGCCCAGGCTGATCAGACTCATCGAGGCCTGGTTGTCAGACGACGTATCACCGGGTGCCCGCAGCGAAATGGGTACCGCCGCCACCAGACTCTTGCGAGGCAGCTGTTTGTGTTTGGCCAGGTAGCGGCGCAGGGCGGTGCTGCAGATCCACAGCACGATGTCGTTGATGGTGGCGCCTTGCGCCCGCCCCAGCAACTTGATCTCGGCCAGCGGCAGCGTGACCGCTGCAAAGGCGCGCCCGGTGCTCACCGACAGATTCAAGGGTGTGCGCGGCGCCAGGGTGACGTTGCCGCTGCCCTTTTTGCCACCTCGCAGCAGCAACGACTTGCCCACCGCCAGGCTGGCGGCGTCTTTCAGCGTGCCCACGGTGGCCGGCAGGTTGCGCACAATCTCGGCCACTTTCTGCGCCTGCGAGCCCAGCACCCCACGCAGCATCTCGGTCATGTCGAGCTTGAAGGTCTTGGGGCGCTTGCTGGCCGGCGCGTCAACTTGCCTTGGCGTGGCACTCAGATCCATCAAGGCATTGGCCAGGGCCACCGCCGCCTGCCCGTCCACGGCCGCATGGTGCAACTGCGTGTACAGCCCCACCCTGCGCTGGCCGCTGGCGGCGGGCGCCAGGCCTTCGAGCACGTGGAACTTCCACAGCGGCTTCTTGCGGTCCAGCAGCACTGGGTGAAGACGCGATACCGCCGCTTGCAACTCGGCCATGCCGTCGCCCTGCTTGGCCGACGCGGGCAGCTTCACTTCAACGATGTGCTGCGTCAGGTCGGGGTCGGCGTCCACCCAGGCCGGGTCGGCCATGTTCAGCGGCATCCACCACAGGCGGCGCCGCAACGCGGGAGCCAGAGGCAGCCGCTGAGCCAGATGTTTGCGCAGGGTGACGACAAAGCGGCCCTTGCTGCCCACCGGCAGCTCAAACACATGCAAGGCACCCACATGCATGGGCATCTGCGGTGTTTCAAGGTGCAGGAATACGGCGTCCAGTCCCGACAGCTGCTTCATGGCCAAGGCTCCAAGCTGCGCCAGTGCAGCGTGCCCATGCTAGGCGCTGCACGGACCCTGGCACCCCCGGTATGACCCTAGCGGTGACTGGGGCCCGGCGCAATCGTTTGGCGGTTCAGGCGGTGGCGTTCAGGCGCCTGTGTTCAGGCGGGCGTGGTCTGCGGCCGAACGGGCAACCTGGCCTGGCCCCCACCGTAGCTGCCCTGCACCGGCGCGTCACCGCCCGGCACCAGGCGAATGGCGCAGTACTTGAACTCGGGAATCTTGGCAAAGGGGTCCAAGGCCGCATTGGTCAGCCGGTTGATGGCCGCTTCGTAGTAGCAGAAGGGCACAAAGACGGCGCCACGGGGCGAACTTTCGTCGGCCCGCGCGTACAAGGTCACCTCGCCGCGACGCGACTGCAAGGTCAGCAGACCGCCCGGCAGCACACCCAGGTCGGCCAGGTCCAGCGGGTGAACCAGGGCCACGGGATCGGGCTCGATGGCGTCCAGCACCGTGGCGCGGCGCGTCATGCTGCCGGTGTGCCAGTGTTCCAGCTGCCGGCCAGTGATCAGCACCATCGGGTAGTCGGCGTCGGGGCGCTCGTTGGCCGGCACGATGTCGGCCGGCACAAAACGGGCACGGCCGCCTTCGCGCGGGAAGTCCTTAACAAACACCACCGGGTCGCCGGGGTCGCCCTCTTTCACGCAGGGGTAGGT
>JAHECB010000329.1 GCA_024641925.1 Betaproteobacteria bacterium | reverse complement strand
AGGCCGTGCTGGCCAAACGCGCAGCGATGGACCAGCTGTTGCGCTCTGCACACCCCGGTGTGCGCACCATTCTGGACGCCCCTGTCCAGATGGCAGCAGAAACCGAACGCTTGCGGTCTGCGGCCGGCCAGCCGGGCGGCACCGACCTTGAAGTGATGCTGAATGCCGCGGCCGCTTCGTGGCCCGACGGCCAGGGCCCAGCGACCACGTTGCGTTATGAGGCGGGCCAGCTGACGCTGGCGGCCACAGGCTGGCGCGACGCCGACATCAGCAGCTTCCGCGAGCGTTTGCGCGCGGCTGGCTGGGCGCTGGAGGCCGCGCAGGGGCGTGTCACGCTGTCGCGCCCGAACACCGATGGGGCTGGGCGCGGTGGGGCGTCGCCATGAAGATGCTGCAAAGAACAACGGCCCTCGGCAACAAGGGCCCGGCGCTGATGGCACCGATCCGCGCCTGGTGGCTGACCCTGGCCCTGCGCGAGCGTCGTCTGCTGGTGGCCGGATTGCTGATCGTGGCCGCAGCCTTGCTGTGGATGCTGGCGTTGGCACCAGCGCTGCGCACCTTGCGCACGGCACCGGTCACCCTGCAGTCGCTGGACAGGCAATGGCAAGGCATGCAGGTGCAGGCCGACGAAACCCAGCGCTTGCGCGCCATCCCGCCGGTGTCGCGTGAGCAGGCCGCCGTGGCGCTGAAGGCGGCTGCCGACCGGCTGGGCGCCAAGGCCAAACTGACGATGCAGGGTGAGCGCGCAGTGTTGACGGTGACCGCGCTGGAGCCCTCCACGCTGGAACCTTGGCTGGCCGAGGTGCGTGCCGGTGCCCGTGCCAGCCCGCTGGAACTGAACCTGGTGCGCAGCGGCAATGGCTACAGCGGCACACTGGTGCTGGCCTTGGGGGCCGGACGATGACGCGGCGCTGGCTGCTGGCCGGTGCCACGCTGGGCGCCCTGGTGGCATTGTTGGTGTTTGCGCCGGCAGCCTGGCTGGCCCGCCAGGTGACCACCGCCACCGATGGACGCCTGTTTCTGGCCGATGCCCGGGGCACGGTGTGGCATGGTGACGCGGTGGTGGTGCTGACCGGTGGCCTGGACAGCCGCGAGGCACGGGCTCTGCCGGGCAGACTGCAGTGGCGCTTGGGTCTGGACGGCATGGCGCCGGCGCTGTGGCTTGAACAGGCCTGCTGCATCGACCGACCGCTGCTGCTGCGACTGCAGCCAGGCCTGAGCCGACTGCGCGTTGACGTGGACCCTTTGCCCGCCGATGCCACGCCAGCGACCGCGGCAGTCGCGCCCAAACGCAGCATCGCGCGCTGGCCCGTTGAATGGCTGGAAGGCCTGGGCGCACCCTGGAACACCTTGCGGCCCAGCGGCACCATGCAGTTGTCCGGTCAGGCCCTGGCGGTTGAAGCCGTGCAGGGTCGTGTCGTGATGCTGGGGCAGGCCGAACTGCAGTTGAACAACATTGCCTCGCGCGTGTCCACACTCAATGCGCTGGGTGACTATGTGCTGAGCCTGCAGGGCGATCCCAAGGGCGACGCGGCCACCGTTCAGTTGCGCACCACACGTGGGCCCTTGCAGCTCAGCGGCACCGGCCAGTGGGCGGCATCCCGCCTGCGTTTTCGTGGCCAGGCTTCAGCAGCGCCAGGCTTCGAGCCGGCCCTGAACAACCTGCTCAACATCATCGGGCGGCGCCAGGGCGCGCTGTCAGTCCTATCGATCGGATGACCATGACCACTGCCCCTCAGCCCAGGCCACGACGCGCCAAAGGCCAACGCCTGTTTGCCATGATGGCAACCGCCGCCGCCGGCCTGCTGCCGCTGGCCAACACGCCACAGGCGGCAGCGCAGTCCAGCGTGGTGCGTTCGCGCGCACCGGTGACCGTGAACTTTGTCAGCGCCGACATCGAAGCCGTCAGCCGCGCCTTTGCGGCCATGCTGGACAGGGCCATCATCGTCGACCCCCGTGTCAAGGGTTCCATCACCGTCTACAGCGAGCAGCCGCAAAGTGTGCAGGACGCCTACGCCAACTTTGTCAGCGCGCTGCGCGGGCTGGGTTTTGCGGTGGTTGAAAGTAACGGCATCCTGAAGGTGGTGCCCGAGGCCGATGCCAAACTGCAGACCGGTACCGTCTCGGTGGGCAGCGTGCCCTACCGTGGCGATCAGGTCATCACGCAGATCTTTCCGCTGCGCTTTGAAAACCCCAACAACCTGGTGGCGGTGCTGAGGCCCTTGATCAGTGCCAACAACACCATCAACGCCAACCCGGGCAGCAATTCGCTGATCATCACCGACTACGCGGGCAATTTGCAGCGCCTGTCCAAGATCATTGCCACGCTGGACCAGCCGTCGGGCACCGGTGTCGAGATCATTGCCTTGCAGCACACCGTGGCGGCCGACCTGGCCCCGATGGTGCAGCGCCTGACGGAAGGCAACGCCGGCTCCATGGTGCCCGGCGCCGCCGCAGCGGCGGGCGGTGGTGTCACGGTGCTGGTCGATACACGCAGCAACTCACTCATCGTGCGTGCGGCCAATGCGTCACGCATGGCCGAAATCCGCGCCACCATCGCGCGCCTGGACCGCCCCAGCAACCTCATCGGCCCTGACGGCGGCATGTGGGTGGTGCACCTGAAAAACGCTGACGCGGAACGGCTGGCCACGGTGGTTCGGGCCGCATTTGGCGCTGTGGGCAGCGGGACGTCGGGCTCTGCGCCCGCTACCAACAACCGGGTCGTTTCCGCGGCGCGACCCGTGCAAGGCCAGAATTCGGCGGCCACGCGCGCGCTGTCGACGTCTTCGCAGCCGTCCACAGGCGGTTTCATCCAGGCTGACACGGCGACCAATTCGCTGGTCATCACCGCACCCGAGCCGCTGTACCGGCAGATCCGCGCGCTCATCGACCAACTGGACACGCGCCGCGCGCAGGTCTACATCGAAAGCATGATCGTCGAGGTCTCGCCGTCCGATTCGGCTGATTTCGGTTTCCAGTGGCAAGGACTGCTGGGCAAGAGCGGCGACAAGTTCGGCGTGGTCACGGGCACCAACTTCGCGGGCAGCGGTCGGCCCAGCATCATCGACATCAACACCGGTGCCGTGCAGGGGCAGATCAACGTCGGGTCAGGCCTGAACATCGGCCTGTTGAGTGTGGTCAATGGTGTCACCTCGCTGGCGGCCATCGCCAAGGTGCTGCAGTCGCAGAGCGAGACCAACATCATCTCCACGCCCAACCTGATCACCATGGACAACGAAGAGGCCAAAATCGTGGTGGGCGAAAACGTGCCCTTCATCACCGGCCAGTTCACGAACACCGGCAACGGCGCCACCACCAACCCCTTCCAGACCATCGAGCGCAAGGACGTGGGCATCACGCTGCGCATCAAGCCGCAGGTGGGCGAGGGCGGTGCCGTGCGCATGACCATCTTCCAGGAACAAAGCAGCGTCAAGGAAACCACGGCGGCGGGTACCACCAATGCAGGGCCTTCCACCACCAAACGGTCCATAGAAAACACCGTCACGGTCGACGACGGCGCCATCCTGGTGCTGGGTGGTTTGATCGAGGACCGTTTTGTCACCAACAAGAGCAAGGTGCCGCTGCTGGGCGATCTGCCCTTCATCGGCGCGCTGTTCCGCAGTGAAAGCCGCGAGCGCCGCCGCACGAATCTGATGGTGTTCTTGCGCCCGGTGGTGCTGCGTGACGCCGAAAGCGCCAACCGCTTTTCGCTGGACCGCTACGAGCAGATTCGCAACGAGCAAAAGGGCGCGCAGCCCGCGCCCAGTGTGATGATGCCCATCAACGAGTCGCCTGTGCTGCCACCTTTGCGTCCCCCAGCAGGCACCATCACCGAAGTGGACACCAGCAGGATGACGCCGGACGAAGCGGCGGCGGCTGCTGCGTCCGCGCCAGCCTCCGCACCCAAGGCGCCCTGACCTTCATGGCCGCACGCACCCCGCTGCCCTACGCCTTTGCCAAGGCCAACACGCTGCTGCTGGAAGACGACGGCCAGCGGCTGTCGCTGTGGGCGGCAGAAACCACCGCGCCGTCGGCGGTGGCCGAGGTGATGAGGCAGTTTGCCGTGTCACGCTGCGAACGCGAACCGGCGGCCACGCTGGTGCAGCGTATTGCCGCGGCCTATGCGGGTGGCGAAAGCAGTGCGGCGGCGGTGATCGGCGAAGTGGAAAGTGGTGTTGACCTGAGCCGCATGATGCAGGAGCTGCCGGCGGTCGAAGACCTGCTGGAAGCGGCCGACGACGCGCCCATCATCCGCATGCTCAACGCCTTGCTGACGCAGGCCGCCAAGGACGGCGCCAGTGACATCCACATCGAACCGTACGAACGCAGCAGCTCGGTGCGGTTTCGGGTGGACGGCACGCTGCGCGAGGTGGTGCAGCCCAACAAGGCGCTTCACGCGGCGTTGATCTCGCGCCTGAAAATCATGGCCGAGCTGGACATTGCCGAAAAGCGATTGCCGCAGGACGGCCGCATTTCGCTGCGCATTGGGGGTCGTGCGATCGACGTGCGGGTGTCCACGCTGCCGTCTTCGCACGGTGAACGCGCCGTGCTGCGCCTGCTGGACAAGACCGAAAGCAAGTTCACGCTCGAGGGCCTGGGCATGGACGGCGAGGTGCTGCGCGCCTACACGCGGCTGATCCAGCAGCCACACGGCATCGTGCTGGTCACCGGGCCCACGGGTTCGGGCAAGACCACGACACTGTATGCGTCACTGGGCCGTATCGACACCGCCACCACCAACGTGCTGACCGTGGAAGACCCGGTGGAGTACGAGTTGCCCGGCATCGGCCAGACGCAGGTCAACCCCAAGATCGACCTGACCTTTGCCAAGGCACTGCGAGCCATCCTGCGCCAGGACCCCGACGTCATCATGATCGGCGAGATCCGCGACTTCGAAACTGCGCAGATCGCCATCCAGGCCAGCCTGACCGGCCACCTGGTACTGGCCACCGTGCACACCAACGACGCTCCGTCCAGCGTCACCCGCCTGATCGACATGGGTGCGGAACCCTTCCTCTTGTCCA
>JAHECB010000062.1 GCA_024641925.1 Betaproteobacteria bacterium | reverse complement strand
CATTGCCTGGAGCGGCACAGCCGCCGGTTGGCTGGGTTTTGACGCCGACCGCCGGCTGTGTGAACGCATCCACCAGCGCACCGGCATCACGGCCACCACCGCCGTGCTGGCGTTGAACGAGCTGCTGGCCATCGGCCAGGTCAGCCGTTTGGCACTGGTGACACCCTACACCGCGGATGTGCAGCAGCGCATCGTCGACAACTACGCCCGCGAAGGCATCACGGTGGTGGCAGAACGCCACCTGGGCATCTGCGTGAACCACGACTTCGCGCTGGTTGAACCCGAACATCTGCGCGGCCTGATGCAGGAGGTGGCTGCGGGTACAGACCAGGGCCGACCCCAGGCCATCAGCACCTATTGCACCAACCTGCGCGCCGCGCAGATGGCCGACAATGTCGAAGCGGAAACCGGCATCCCCTTGCTGGATACGGTCAGCACCACCGTGTGGGGCGCCTTGCGCGCTGTGGGCGCTGATCCGACGCAAGTCAAGGGCTGGGGCACGCTGTTCAGCTGGCGCTGAAGACAGAGGCCCAAGCCGGTGCACGGCTGCTTGCAGTGCCGGCGCTTCTTCTGCCTTATCGGGCATCCCGATACTCGGCCCGACGCCGATAGGGACTCGACACCCGGAACCGCCTGAAGCGCAGGCACCCCAACACCACTGCCCCCTGACGCAGGACGTGCACGTCTTGCCCGTGAAGACGATCTTCAGGGGCTTCGTGGTGACCATCGCCTTGTTGCCCGACTCAGGCGCCTGGGCGGTTCGTCCGCTGGCCATCGAGGATGCCAGCACCACCATCACCGGCATCTGTCAGGTCGAAGCCTGGACTCAACACGGCGGTGGCCAGTGGTCGGTCCCACAGGACCTTGTACGGGCTCAAGCCGGAAAGCGCGCAGGTTTCCCCAACGCTCTTGCCAATGGGGTTCAGGGCGGCCTCAACGGCTGCAGGCGATGGCCGCGCCACTGACGACGGGTCGCACACCACCACAGGCCGCATGGCTCAGCGCCACACCGTTTCGGGTGACGGTTTCGCAGAACACGTTGTCGCTGGTGGTGGTGTTCGACAGGATCTGCAACGATGGCACGGCGGTATCTTGCAAGCTCAGGCCACTGATCTCAACGCGGCGCACCAAGCCACCACCATAGCGCCGCTGCAGCGGCTGGCCCCTGGAGTTGATGCCCTTGAGCACCGATGACTGGCCGGTGCCAGCACCCACCCGAACACCGGCCGTGCTGGATTGTGTGACCTGGTTGTTGACAACTCGAACGTCCTGCACCACGGTGGCCTGCACCAGGTCGGCCAGCGCGAGTTCGTCGTCGAACACAAACGCATGAATTTCGATGGCCGCATGCCCGGTCAGCGGCGCTGTCGGGCCCCAGCCTGCAGGGGTGTAGGCCGGCGCGCTGGTCTGAACGCTGCTGATGGTGTTGCCTTCAACGAGGACGTTGTTGACGCCCCAGGACACGAAGCTGGCCTCGCGCGCCACCAGAATGCCGGCGCCGAATGTGGTGTGCGCCACGCGGTTGTCGCGCACGGTGATGTCGGCGCCGCCCACGACGGCAATGCCACGCCCGAAATACTGGCCCGCCAAGTCGTTGTTGGCGACCAGCACGTTGCGCACGCCCAACCTGTCAAGGCGCTCGGCCAGGGTCTGGGCAATCTGGGTTGACGACTCGGCGGTCCAGTCGCCGTCGGTCATGTAAGAGACCACACCGATCATGTCGTCGCCGGTTTCTCGAACGGTGTTGAACACGACGCGGCCGTTGCGCGAACCGCCATTGACATGAATGCCGTCGGCCAGGCTGCGTCGCACTTCATTGCCTGCGATGAGAAAGTTGTCGGCGTGGTCGACGTAGATGCCGGCCGACGACGCACTGTTGGCACCCGCAACGCCTGGCGCAGGCGCAGGCACGATACGGTTGCCCTGAACGACGTTGTTGCGCAAAGGCAGCGGTCGGGACGACAGCTCAAAGACGGCGATGCGCGAATGCCAGGGTGCGTTCTCTCGAGAACCCGTGATGGCCGTCAATGTGAAGTTGTAGATCGAAGCGCCATCTGCAGAGAGCATCACCGCCTGGTCATCAGGATTGGTGGCGTGCAGCGTTGCCCCCTCGGACCACAGCACAGCCCCCGGTGTACGCACGATCAGCCGTTTGCTGTGTTCATAAGTGCCGGCCGGGAACAGCAGCCATTGGCCTTCCGTCAGTGAATCCAGCGCAGTTTGAATGGCCGCAGTGTCGTCCCGGCCATCGCCGGGTACAGCACCAAAGCTGCGCACGTCGACCCAAGAGGCCGGCTTGGTGGGCAAGGCCGGCAGCACACATTCGCTGTCCGCTGCCAGCGCGGTAGCGGCAATGGACGCCGTTGACCGCCCGTTGACCGCGTCCGTTTCGCCACCACCACTGCATGCGGCGGCAACCAGCAGCAACAAGGCCATGCGCGCACCTGTCGAGACTGACCTGCGAACCCCTTTGCCAATCGTCATCTGCAAAACCCTGAGCAGGAGCACAAACCCCAAACCATTGCATCACAGCGTCTGGCGCACTCGCACGATCACCTGGGGGGGGGCCAAGGACAAGGGGGTTTGGTTTCACGCAGCGCTTTCGCCCGAGGAACTGTTTGCGGCGAATTACATATGGCAACACACTGGCGCCAAGTCACACGGCAGCATCGCCTTGTGGACAGGCCGCCCCACTGGCCGGGCCTTGGCGCCATGCGCCGCCCGTTGGCGCGACTTGAACCGCCGCAGCCGCCATTAGCATCGCGGTGCCCTGTAACTCTGCGTCGCACCTTCCGGCGCACCTTAAGGACCGTGCAGATGACACCCCAAGGCGCTTCAAACCACCTGGCGTTGCGCATCGATGGTGCTCGCCTTTGGCAATCGTTGATGGAACTGGCGCGCATCGGCGCCACGCCCAAAGGCGGCGTTTGCCGTCTGGCCCTGAGTGACCTGGACCGCCAGGCCAGAGACTTGGCGGTTCGATGGGCTCAAGACGCCGGCATGACGATACAGGTCGACCAGATCGGCAACATCTTCATGCGCCGCGCTGGTCGCAATCGCCAGCTGCCGCCGGTGATGACGGGCAGCCATATCGACACGCAACCCACGGGTGGCAAGTTTGATGGCAACTACGGTGTGCTGGCAGGCCTGGAGGTGGTGCGCACGCTCAACGACCAGGGTGTCCAGACCGAGGCACCCATCGAAGTGGCCATCTGGACCAACGAAGAGGGCTCGCGCTTTGTACCGGTGATGATGGGCTCGGGCGTGTTCGCCCGGGCCATTCCGCTGGAGCAGGCCTATGCCGCCACCGACGTCAACGCGGTGACGGTGAAGGACGAGCTGGCCCGTATCGGCTACATCGGCGCCGAAGTGCCGGGTGAGCACCCAGTGGGCGCCTACTTTGAAGCCCACATTGAACAGGGGCCGGTGCTGGAAGACCACGACCAGGTGATCGGCGTGGTCACTGGCGTGTTGGGTATCCGTTGGTACAACTGCACCGTGACCGGCATGGAAGCCCACGCGGGGCCCACGCCCATGGTGCTGCGCAAAGACGCGTTGCAGGTGGCCACCCGATTGATGCAAGAGGTGGTGGCCTGTGCGCACCGCCACCCGCCGCACGGCCGTGGCACGGTCGGCATGGTGCAGGTGCACCCCAACAGCCGCAATGTCATTCCGGGCCGCGTGACGTTTTCGATCGACCTGCGCAACGCCAGCGACGCACTGTGCCTGGCGATGGATGCCGATATCCGCGCGGTGGCAGAAAGGCTCAGCGTGCAGACAGGATTGCCCATCCACATCGAGCCGGTGTCCGAGTACAACGCGCAGGCGTTTGATGCCGGTTGCATCGAAGCCATCACCGGTGCTGCCACGCGGATGGGGTACAGCCACATGCCCGTCGTTTCAGGCGCAGGCCACGACGCGGTCTACATGGCGCGCCTGGCCCCGACCGGCATGATCTTCATCCCGTGCAAGGACGGCATCAGCCACAACGAGACTGAAGACGCAACACCGGAGCATGTCACCGCGGGTGCGAATGTGCTGCTGCACGCCATGCTGGCGCGCGCGGGTTGCTGATTGCCGCCGGCAAGCGCATCAACGGCCTGAACAACCTGTACCTTCCCCATGGCCCATGCACGGCTTCTGCTCGTCAATCGCCGCATCGACCGCCGGCGCCAACTTGTCCAGCCCCGCCGCGAGCGTACCGGCCACGCGGCAGGTCAGGCGCAGCCGCGTCACGCCATCGCGCTGCGCCGCGCCGTGCCGAAGGTCAGCACGTCGTCAACCGGCCTGCACGTCCGCACTGAGGTTCGAGCCCTGCCCCGCCCAGGGGTGCTGGCTGATCCACCACGTCGCCGGCTGTGTGAAGGCCTGCCGGACCTGTTGCAGGTCGCCTTCGACGGCAATGGCGTGGGTGACAGTGAAACATCGACCCAATAGCGCATCCCTGTAACCCGCACCGCGGCCCGTGACGACCCCCCGGATCGCGACCGTGGTGGCGCCACAGGCCGCCCCCGCCAGCCGGGCCACCTGCCGGGCCACCAACGTCGTGCGGTACAACCCTGGCTTGCACCCCATGGCATTGCTGGAGAAGCCCTAGATGAGCACCACCCCCAACCCGTTCCACGGCGTGTTTCCGTACCTGGTCTCGCCCATTCGTCCCGATGGCGACGTGGACGCCGAGGTGCTGAGCCGGCTGTGCGACGACCTGATCAGCGCCGGTGTGCATGGCCTGGCACCGCTGGGCTCCACCGGCGAATTTGCCTACCTGTCGGCGGCCCAGCGGCGGCGCGTGGTGCAGGTGGTGGTGCAGGCCACGCGTGGCCGCGTGCCGGTGCTGGCGGGTGTGGCCTCCACCAGCACGGCCGATGCAGTGGCGCAGGCACAGGACTTCGCGCGGCTGGGCTGCGACGGCATCCTGGCCATCCTGGAGGCCTACTTTCCCATCAACGACGACGGGGTGTACAGCTACTTCAAGGCCGTGGCCGATGCGATGCCCCTGCCGGTGGTGCTTTACACCAACCCGAACTTCCAGCGATCCGACCTGAGCCTGCCGGTGATCGAACGGCTGAGCCAGGTGCCCAACATTGTCGGCATCAAAGACGCCTCATCGAACACCGGCCGCCTGCTGTCGATCCTGCAACGGGTGCAAGGGCGCATGCAGGTGTTTGCCGCGTCGGCGCACATCCCGGCCTGCGTGATGATGATCGGTGGTGTCGGCTGGATGGCCGGGCCGGCCTGCGTGGCGCCCCGGCAAAGCGTGGCGCTGTACGAGCTGTGCCGCCGCGGCGACTGGCCCGCCGCGATGGCCGCCCAGCAGCCGTTGTGGCACCTCAACCAGGCCTTTGCCAAATACAACCTGGCAGCCTGCATCAAGGGCGGCCTGCAACTGCAAGGCTATGCGGTTGGCGAGCCCCTGGCGCCGCAGGCGCCGCTGCCGCCCGAGGGCGTGGTGGAGGTCCGGCGCGCGCTGCAAGCCATCGGCGCGCTGTAACCGACGCACGACGGATCCTTGGTGCCAACTTCGGGCTGACCCTGGCGACGGGTTCAGGACCCAGCAATGGCGCCAGCCGCTCGCGGAGGCCGAAGGTCACCGGGTTGTCGGCAGAACTGTCGAAAGTGGGTCAATCCGGCGCTGGCGCACCCCAAACAAGTTCTCAGTAGGTCGTCCAAGGTCTCGCTCCCAGAAGTGGGAAGCAATATGGACAGACAGATCAAAAACGCGTTCGGCAAAGAAAAAACCCCAAGTAGATCAACTGCTTGGGGCTTTGGTGTTGGCGGAGTGGACGGGACTCGAACCCGCGACCCCCGGCGTGACAGGCCGGTATTCTAACCAACTGAACTACCACTCCATACGACTGACGTTACAGCAAAGCGCTGCAAGTCTGTCGGTAAAACTGACCACATGAAATGTCTGCTGCGTTGTCTGCAGCAGACGCTTTGATGTGGCGTCCCCTAGGGGATTCGAACCCCTGTAGCCACCGTGAAAGGGTGGTGTCCTAGGCCTCTAGACGAAGGGGACATGTCCTTCTTCTGACGAATCTTCTTCTGACGAATCTTCTTCTGACAATCTTTTTGACTGCTTCAAACTTTGTTCTTCGAACCTGACCAGCGCCATTGATGGTGGAGGTAAGCGGGATCGAACCGCTGACCTCTTGCATGCCATGCAAGCGCTCTCCCAGCTGAGCTATACCCCCAAGTTTGGTTCAGATGCCAAGCGCCTTGTTTTTCAACACGCTCTGCAACCGACCCAATCCACTTTGACTCTGGTCAAGCAAGCCCAAAAGTATAAACCATTCATCAAACGTGCTGCAACCTCGACAAAACTTCTTCGCGTGGGAACAGGGCCAGCACCGCGTCGATGGACGGTGTTTGTGCACGACCACACACCAGCACACGCAGCGCAGGCGCCAATTGGGGCATCTTCAGCTGGTGCGCGGTCAAGCTGGCCTTGATGGCTGCTGCGATGCCGGCCTTGTCCCAGGTGGCTGTGGTCAGCTGATCGCGCAAACCACGCAGCGCCGGCTTGACGGCATCGGTGACATGCGTGGCCAGGTCTTCGGCACTGGGTGGCATGGGCACAAACAGCATCTGCAACCAGTCGGCCAATTCAACCACCGTGGCGCAGCGGTCCTTGAACAGGGCAATGCCCTGGGCCAGCGCACCCAGCGCCGCCGCGCTGACGCCGCGGCGGGCCAACTGCTGCTGCGCCAGCAGCGCCAGGCGCTCATCACTGGCGGCTTTCAGGTGGTGCGCATTCACCCAGGCCAACTTGGCCGGGTCCCACTGCGCGGGGCTCCTGGACAGGTGACTGCCGTCAAACCACTGCACCATCTGCTGCGCGCTGAACAGTTCTTCGTCGCCATGGCTCCAGCCCAGTCGCGCGAGATAATTCAGCATGGCCTCGGGCAGGTAGCCTGATTCTTCGTAGGCGGTGACACTGACCGCGCCGCGCCGCTTGCTCAACTTCAAGCCGTCATCGCCCAGGATGACGGGGCAATGCCCAAACTGCGGCAGCGCTGCACCCAGCGCGCAGAAGATGTTGATCTGCCAGGGCGTGTTGTTGATGTGCTCGTCGCCCCTGAACACGTGCGTGATGGCCATGTCCCAGTCGTCGACCACCACGGCAAAGTTGTAGGTGGGCACACCCAGAGCGCCCGGGCCTGCATCGTCGGCCGGCGGGCGCAGGATGATCAGGTCGTCAATTTCCTGGTTGTTGATGCTGATCGGGCCCTTGACCAGGTCGTCCCAGGCCACCGCGCCTTGCGCGGGGTTGGCAAAGCGCACCACCGGCTGCACGCCTTCGGGCAGTGGCGGCAATGGCTTGCCGGGTGCCGGGCGCCATCGGCCGTCGTAATGTGTTTTTTCGCCACGCGCGCGCTGCTGTTCGCGCATCTCGTCCAGCTCAGCCGGTGTGCAATAACAGCGGTAGGCGGTGCCGGCCGCGATCATCTGCTCGGCCACAGCGTGGTAGCGCTGCAGGCGCTGCATCTGGTAGATGGGGCCCTCGTCGTAGTCCAGGCCCAGCCACTGCATGGATTGCAGAATCTGCTGCACCGAATCTTCGGTGGACCGCACCACGTCGGTGTCTTCGATGCGCAGCACAAATTCGCCGCCGTGGTGGCGCGCATAGGCCCACGAATACAACGCCGTGCGCGCCGTGCCCAGGTGCAGAAAACCCGTGGGCGAAGGCGCGATCCGCGTGCGGACCTTGGAGGGCGCCGCTGTCATGCCGCCACCGCGTCCAGACCGCGGGCCAGGTCAGCCTTCAGGTCTTCAATGTGCTCCAGACCCACCCCCATGCGGATCATGCCCTGGCCAATGCCGGCGGCCTGGCGCTGCGCTTCGGTCAGGCGCCCGTGGGTGGTGGTGGCCGGGTGCGTGATGATGCTGCGCACGTCGCCAAAATTGGCCGCGATGCTGCACACCTGGGTGGCGTCGATGACCGCAAACGAAGGCTCGCGCCCGCCCTTGACATCAAACGACAGCACCGCACCGCCGCTGCCCGACTGCTGCTTCATGGCCAGTTCGTACTGCGGGTGTGACGGCAAGCCGGGGTAGTAGACCCGCGCCACCGCAGGGTGCTGTTCCAGCCACTGCGCCAGCTGCAAGCTGTTGTCGCTTTGTGCCTTCATGCGCACCGACAGGGTTTCCATGCCCTTGGCCACCACCCAGGCGTTGAAGGGCGACAGGCTGAGGCCGCCGCTGCGCATCACCGGCAGGAATTTTTCGTCGACCATCACCTGCGTTGCGCACAGCGCACCCGCATTGACGCGGCCCTGCCCGTCCAGGAACTTGGTGCCCGAATGCATGACGATGTCGGCGCCAAACTTCACAGGCTGCTGCAGCGCCGGCGAACACATGCAGTTGTCCACGGCCAGCAGCGCGCCGGCGTTATGCGCCATATCGGCCAGGGCCTGGATGTCGCAGACCTCGGTCATGGGGTTGGTGGGTGTCTCGGCAAACAGCAGCCGGGTATTGGGCTTGATGGCGGCCTTCCACTGCGCCAGGTCGGTCTGGCTGACGAAGGTGGATTCCACGCCGAACTTGGCAAATTCGCCTTGCAGCAATTTGATGGTGGAACCAAACACACTTTGGGAACACACCACATGGTCGCCCGCCTTCAACAGGGCCAGGAACATGAGCAGGATGGCGCCCATGCCGCTGCCGGTGGCGATGCAGCCGCTGGTGCCTTCCAGCGCCGCCAGGCGGCGCTCCATGATGGTCAGGTTGGGGTTGGAGAAGCGGCTGTAGACAAAGGCTTCTTCTTCGTTGGCAAAACGCCGCGCGGCGGTGGCCGCGTCGGGGTGCACAAAACAGCTGGTCAGGAACAGGGCTTCGGAGTTTTCGCCCCAGGGCGATGCAGGCAGGCCTTCACGCACGGCCAGCGTCTCCAGACGCACGTCGGCAGGCAGCCGGACTCTTGGAATCACTTCAACACTTCCTTGGAAACGGTTATTTGCTGCCGTACAGCGCCAGGGGCGAACGCTGTTCGTCGTCTTCTTCGTCGAGCGCGCTGGCGCGGTTGCCGCGCATGGCAGCCACGTCGGCGTCGCTGAAATCACCGGTGATGTAGTGACCGTCAAAACAGCTGGCCTCAAAGCCATTGATGGCCGGGTTCAAGGCCTTGACCACACGCTTCATCGCATCCACGTCCTGGTAGATGAGCTGGTCGGCGCCGATCAGCGCCCGCACTTCTTCGATGCTGCGGTTGTGCGCCACCAGTTCTTCCTTGGTAGGCATGTCGATGCCGTAGACGTTGGGAAAGCGCACGGGCGGCGCGGCAGACGCCATGTACACGCGCCGGGCACCGGCCTCGCGTGCCATCTGCACAATTTCGCGGCTGGTGTTGCCCCGCACGATGCTGTCGTCCACCAGCAGCACGTTGCGGCCCTTGAACTCCATGCCGATGGCGTTGAGTTTTTGCCGCACGCTTTTTTTGCGTACGCCCTGCCCCGGCATGATGAAGGTGCGCCCCACATAGCGGTTCTTGACAAAGCCTTCACGGTAGGGCTTGCCCAGCCGGTGCGCCAGTTGCATGGCACTGGGGCGGCTGCTCTCCGGGATGGGGATGACGACATCAATCTCGTTGGGCGGCAACGTGGAAATCACCCGCTGGGCCAGCGTTTCGCCCATGTTCAGCCGCGCCTGGTAGACCGAGATGCCGTCCAGCACCGAGTCGGGCCGCGCCAGGTACACATACTCGAACATGCACGGATTCAGGGTGGGCGATTCAGCGCATTGACGGGTGTGCACCTCGCCTGCGGTATCGATGTACAAGGCCTCGCCGGGCGCCACGTCTCGCACCAGTTGGTGGCCTGTGCCTTCGAGCGCCACCGACTCGCTGGCCACCATGATCTGCTTGTCGCCGTCTGCTGTGCTGCTGCCGTAACACAGGGGGCGAATGCCATACGGGTCCCGGAAGGCCAGCAAGCCGTGGCCAGCAATCAGCGCGATGACGGCATAAGAACCGCGCACGCGGCGGTGCACGGCCGCCACGGCAGCAAACACGTGCTCGGGCTTCAGCGGCAGGTCACGCGCCACACGTTCCAGTTCGTGTGCCAGCACGTTGATCAGCACCTCGGTGTCGCTTTCGGTGTTGATGTGGCGACGGTCGACGTCAAACAGTTCGGCCTTCAGGGCCGCAGCGTTGGTGAGGTTGCCGTTGTGCACCAGCACGATGCCGTAGGGCGCGTTCACGTAGAAGGGCTGGGCCTCTTCTTCGCTGTAGGCGTTGCCGGCCGTGGGGTAACGCACCTGACCCAGCCCCACCTGCCCGGGCAGGCCGCGCATGTTGCGCGTGCGGAACACGTCGCGCACCATGCCGCGCGCCTTGTGCATGAAACACTTGGTGCCCTGCATGGTGACGATGCCGGCAGCGTCCTGACCGCGGTGCTGCAACAGCAGCAGCGCGTCATAGATGAGCTGGTTGACTGGCGTTTGGGCGATGACGCCAACGATGCCGCACATGGGTGGGTCAGTCCTGTCGCGCTGGCGGTCAGGCCGGCAGCAATTGCGCTGCCGAGGGCGGCAGCAGGGGTTTAAGGGCCGTCAAAGTCTGGCTGAGTATGCGGGCACCCTGAGAACGCTGCCAGGTTTCGGCCTTGGCAGCCGGGCTCATGGCCACCACCGACGCCAGCGCCAGCAGAATCACCATGCCCCGAAGCACACCAAATCCTGCGCCCAGGAAGCGGTCAATCAGCGACAAGGGTGTCGCGTGGATGAGCATGCGCACCAGGCGCGACAGCAAAGACCAGACGATGAGTGCCGCGATGAAGCTCAGCACAAAGGCCACACCATGGTTCAACGGTGTGCCGGGCTCGCCGATGGGCAGCGTATGCGCCAGCAGCGGTGCAGCCCACTGCGCGGCAAACCAGGCCACCACCCAGCCGGCCAAGGACAGGCATTCAAAAACGAAGCCCCGCATCAGACCAAAGAGCAAGGAGATCGCCAGCACCGCCAGCAACGTCCAGTCCAGCCAGCCCAAGGGCAGCGCAGCACTGGCTTCCATCACAGCGCCAACAGGTTGTTGGCAAAGCCCTGCGCCTTGACCTTGGCCGCAGCGGCCTCGGCTTCAGCCTTGCTCGAGAAGGGTCCGAGCCGAAGCCGCGTGAGTTTGCCGTTGGCCGTATTCACATCGGAGATGTAGGTTTTCAAGCCCAGGCGCTCCAGTTTCTGGCGCGTCTCGTTCATGCGCTGCAGATTGGTGTAAGCGCCAACTTGAACCACCCAGCGCTGGTTGTCGGCGTTGGCCTGTGCAGGCGCCGGGGCAGGGGCAGGGGCAGCGGGCGCAGGTTTGGGTTCGACCTTGGCAGGCGGCTTTGGATCCGGTATCGGTTCAGACTTTGCTTGCGGCTTCAGGTCCGGCTTGGGCGGGGCTTTGACTTCTTCGGGCTTGCGATCGTCGGCTTTGGCAGGCGTTGGTGCTGCTTTTGCAGTGGGCGCGGCTGGCTTCATGGCCAGGTCTATCGAGCCGGCGGCGGCCACCGCGGCCGCCGTGGCGACGCCTTTGGCAGGGGGAGCGGGTGCCGCTGCCGGCGCAGCGGCCTTGTCCGGCGCCACCGGCGGCGCGGCGGCCTGCGACACCACCGCTGCATCGCCAGCTGCAGCACTGGCAATGGTCACATCGGCCCCACCCAGCGGTATGCCGCCCTCAATCGGCACCGGGGCTTGCTGCGGTCTTGGCTGCGTTTCAAACAACAAGGGGAACCCGACAACGGCAACCGCCAGCAACACCAGGGCACCCATGAGCCGCCGACGGGCGTGCGTGCGGGCCACTTTCAGCGCCTGCGGATCGCCGGAACCGGCGGCCACCTGGCGGCTGTCGGTCGATTTCGATCGCTGGAAGGGCAGACGCATGTCAGGTGGTGGGCTCAGGGGTTTCAGCCGGGCACCAGGCGCTGTGCCTGCTCACCAGGACCGCCCGGTGCAGCACCCAGATGGGGTGCCGCCAGCGTCGGCAGCCCTTGTCGCAGTACACCGCCCACGGTGTAGAAGGACCCGAAAACCACGATTCTATCGGTGGCCTGTGACAGGGCCACTGCGGCTTGCAGGGCGCTGGCGGGGTCGACGTGCTGGTGAATCTGCGGCGCACCGCCCGTGCGCGCCGCGGTGGCGCTTTGCAACTGCTCGGCCAGCGCTGCTGCCGTGGCAGCGCGGGGATTGGGCAGGTCACAGCAATGCCACACGTCGACCAGGGGCGACAGCCGCGCGATGATGCCGGCCACGTCCTTGTCGGCCATGACACCAAACACCGCCTGGGTGCGCGGAAAGTAGCCCATGGCGTCCAGGTTCAGCGCCAGCGCCGACACCGCTTGCGGGTTGTGCGCAACATCCAGCACCAGTGAAGGCTGCCCCGGCACGATCTGGAAACGACCGGGCAGGTCCACCATGGCCAGGCCCGTGCGCACGGCCTGGGCGGTGATGGGCAGGCGGTTGCGCAGCGCCAGCAGTGCCGCGATGGCGCCGCTGGCATTGAGCAGCTGGTTGGCGCCCCGCAGGCCCGGGTAGGACATCCCGCTGTAACGCCGCCCGCGGCCGCTGAAGCTCCACTGCTGGCGGTCGCCGCTGTGGTTGAAGTCGCGCCCCACCAGCCACAGGTCGGCGCCGATGGCCTGGGCATGGGCCACCACGCTGGCCGGCGGTACCGGGTCGCTGACGATGGCCGGCACGCCGGGCCGCATGATCTGCGCCTTTTCCAGACCGATGCTTTCGCGGTCGGGGCCCAGCCATTGCATGTGGTCCAGGTCGATGCTGGTGATGACGGCACAGTCGGCGTCAAAGGCATTCACCGAGTCGAAGCGACCGCCCAGCCCCACTTCCAGGATGACGATGTCCACCTCGGCCATCGACAGCAGCCGGGTGATGGCCAGCGTGCTGAATTCAAAGGTGGACAGCTCGACGTCGCCCCGTGCTGCTTCCACGGCCGCAAAGTGCAAGGCCAGCTCGTCAGCCTCAACCGGTTCGCCGTTGACCCGGCAGCGTTCCACAAAGTGCACCAGCTCGGGCTTCTGGTACAGCCCCGTGCGGTAACCCGCATGCCGGGCGATGCTTTCGATCATGGCGCAAGTGGACCCCTTGCCATTGGTGCCCGCCACGATGATGACCGGGCAGGCGAAGTGGATGCCCAACTTGCGCCGCACCGCCACCGTGCGCTCCAGCGACAGGTCCATGCCCGGCCGCAACTGCGCGCAGTGCGCCAGCCAGTCGTCGAGAGTCTTGGTGGTGGTCATCAACTACAAGGCTTGTTCACGATCAGGCACAGCGTGTCGCTTGAACGATTTCCGTCGCGAGGGCGCCCAGGTTGGTCCGAGAAGCGCAGCCGTACGCCCGTACGGCGAGCATCACAGGGCCAAGATGGGCGGCCGCAGCAGGAAAGCGTCAAGCGACAAAGTCGGCGCTTTGGCGTTGGAGGATCGCCAGCGACCGCGCAATCGTGCTGCGCAACTGCCGCCGGTCGCAGATCATGTCCAGCGCCCCCGTGCCCAGCAAGAACTCGCTGCGCTGAAACCCTTCAGGCAGCTTCTCGCGCACGGTGTTTTCGATCACGCGCGGCCCGGCAAAACCGATCAGTGCCTTGGGCTCGGCAATCACCAGATCGCCCATGAAGGCAAAACCGGCGGACACACCACCCATGGTCGGGTCGGTCAGCACGCTGATGTAAGGCAGCTTCGCTTTGGCCAGCCGCGTCAGCGACGCATTGGTCTTGGCCATCTGCAGCAGGCTCAGCAGGCCTTCCTGCATGCGCGCGCCACCGGTGGCTGCGAAACTGACAAAAGGCACCTTCTGCTCCACCGCTGCTTCCACGCCGCGCACAAAACGTTCGCCGACAACACTGCCCATGCTGCCGCCCATGAAGTCGAATTCAAAGCAGGCGGCCACCAGCGGCACACTCATCACGGCGCCACCCACCACCACCAGTGCATCGGTCTCGCCGGTGGCTTCCAGCGCAGCCTTCAGGCGCTGCGGGTATTTTTTGCTGTCCTTGAAGCGCAAGGCGTCAACCGGCAACACTTCCTGCCCGATTTCCCAGCGGCCTTCGGGGTCCAGAAAGCCGTCCAGCCGCGCCCGCGCGCTGATGCGGTGGTGGTGGTCGCACTTGGGGCAGACGCTGAGGTTCTGCTCGAGGTCGGTCTTGTACAGCACTGTCTCGCACGACGGGCATTTGATCCACAGCCCCTCGGGCACGGCGCGGCGTTCGGCCGGGTCGGTGGGCTGGATCTTGGGCGGCAGCAGTTTTTCGAGCCAACTCATGGTGTTGCATTCCTCCTGGCTATCAAGGTGCAGGGGTGGCGAACCAGACCCTGCAAGCCTAGTACAACGATCAAGCGTCCAGCGCGGCCCGGATCTCGGCCATGAAAGCGCGCGCCGCTTCGGGGGCATTGTCGCGCGTCTGGGTTTCCAGAATCTGGATCAGCCGCGAGCCGATGACCACCGCATCGGACACATCGGCCACGGCACGCGCCGTGACGGCGTCGCGGATGCCAAAACCCACCCCCACCGGCAGGCTGACATGCTGGCGAATGCGCGGCACCATTTGCGCCACGGCGTTGGTGTCCAGGTTGCCGGCACCGGTCACGCCCTTGAGCGACACGTAGTACACATAACCGCTGGCCACCCGCCCCACGTCTTTCATGCGCTGCTCGGTGCTGGTGGGCGCCAGCAGGAAGATCAGGTCCAGCCCGGCGTCTTTCATCTGCGCCGCAAAGTCCACACACTCTTCGGGCGGGTAGTCCACGATCAGCAGGCCGTCGACACCGGCTTGTGAGGCGTCCTGGATGAAGCTGCCGGCGCCGTGTTTCTGGTCGTAACGTTCCACCGGGTTGGCGTAGCCCATGAGCACCACCGGTGTGTACTGGTTGCCGACACGGAATTCGCGCACCATGTCCAGCACCTGCACCATGCCCACACCGCGCGCCAGCGCACGCTCGCTGGCTTTCTGGATGACGGGGCCGTCGGCCATGGGGTCGGAAAACGGCACGCCAAGCTCGATGATGTCGGCGCCCCCGTCAGCCAGCGCCTGCATGATCTGCGGCGTGACGTCCACAAACGGGTCGCCCGCGGTGATGTAGGGAATCAAGGCCTTGCGGCCCTGTGCCTTCAGCGTCGCCAGGTGGGCAGGGATGCGGCTCATGCTGCACCGCCTTTCACGCTTTGCCCGCGGCAGGATGGCCGGCAGTAGAACTCGGCGCCGGTCAGGTCGGCCACGGTGCCGATGTCCTTGTCACCACGGCCGCTCAGATTGACCAGCAGGTGCTGGTCGGGTTTCATGGTGGCCGCCAGCTTCATGGCGTAGGCCACCGCATGGCTGGACTCCAGCGCCGGGATGATGCCTTCGGTGCGGCACAGGCGGTGGAACGCGGTCAGCGCTTCGCCGTCTTCGATCGACACGTATTCGGCGCGGCCGATGTCCTTCAGGTAGGCATGCTCCGGACCCACGCCAGGGTAGTCCAGACCGGCCGACACACTGTGCGTTTCGGTGATCTGGCCGTTGTCGTCCTGCAGCAGGTAGGTGCGGTTGCCGTGCAGCACACCCGGGCTGCCGGCCGTCAAGGATGCGGCATGCTTGCCGCTCTGCAGGCCCTGCCCTGCCGCCTCAACGCCGATCAGCCTGGTTTTTTCATGCGGGATGTAGGGGTAGAACATGCCCATGGCGTTGCTGCCGCCGCCGACACAGGCTATCACCGCATCGGGCTGGCGGCCCACCTGTTCCGGCATCTGCGTCAGGCATTCTTCGCCGATGACACTTTGAAAGTCGCGCACCATCATCGGGTAAGGGTGCGGGCCGGCCACGGTGCCGATGATGTAGAAGGTGTCTTCCACGTTGGTGACCCAGTCGCGCAGGGCCTCGTTCAGCGCGTCCTTCAGCGTCTTGCTGCCGCTTTCCACCGGCACCACGCGCGCGCCCAACAGGTGCATGCGGTAGACGTTGGGGCTCTGGCGCTTGATGTCCTCGCTGCCCATGTAGACCACACATTCCATGCCGTAGCGTGCACAGATGGTGGCGGTGGCCACACCGTGCTGGCCGGCGCCGGTTTCGGCAATCACCCGCTGCTTGCCCATGCGCCGTGCCAGCAAGGCCTGACCGATGGTGTTGTTGACCTTGTGCGCGCCGGTGTGGTTCAGGTCTTCGCGCTTCAGGTGGATCTGCGCGCCGCCGATTTCACGGCTCAGGCGTGACGCGTGGTAGATCGGGCTGGGCCGGCCCACGAAGTGTTTCAGCTCGTGGCGGAATTCCGCGATGAACTCGGGGTCGACCCGGTAACGGGCATAGGCTGCTTCCAGTTCCAGCAGCGCATGGGTCAGCGTTTCGGCCACAAAGGTGCCGCCGTAAAAAGTGCCATTGACAGGCCCGAAATGCCCGCGGGCGTCGGGCTGGTGGTAATTCTGCATGATGATCTTTCAGATGGGAGGCGTCAGGGCGGTGGCAACTGGTCGTCAGCTTGGCGCACTGCCCGGCAAAACCGGCGCATCAGCTCGGGGCTCTTGATGCCCTTGCTGACTTCAACGCCGGAACTCACGTCAACGGCCCAAGGCCGGACGCGAAGCACCCCATCGGTCACGTTGGCAGGACTCAACCCACCAGACAAAACGACCGGAAGGGGCACGCTTGGAGGAATCTGTGACCAATCGAAGACCTTTCCGCTGCCGCCATAGTTCTCGACATGCGCGTCGAGCAACAGCGCCTGCGCACTGCCATAACGGTCTGCCCAGTCTAACAAATCGAACCCGGGCGCCATGCGCGCCGCGCGCAGGTAGGGCCTTGCCGGCGCCTGGCACTGTTCGGGCGTTTCGTCACCATGGAATTGCAGCAGGGCGTTGGGTATGGCCTGCACCGCTTGTTGCACCTCGTTGGCGCTGGCGTTGACCAGCAGCAGCACGGGGGTCACAAAGGGTGGAAGGCGGCGCGCCAGCGCGGCGGCACGGTCCAGCGGCACGTGACGGCTACTGCCAGACCACAGCACCAAGCCGATGGCGTCGGCACCCGCGGCCACTGCCGCGTCAAGGTCGGCTTCGCGGGTCAGTCCACAGATCTTGATGCGGGTTCGGTGGTGCAAGATGGGCGCTCACGGCAGGTCAAAGCCCCCTGGCAGCCAATGCATCGCAGCGGTCTGGGTGGGCAGGCCAAAAGCCGTATCGTAGGCCGGACCCAGAAAGTACAGCCCATCGGCCGGAAAAGTGGGTGCCGCAACGTCGCGGCTGCGTGCCGCCAGCACCTCGGCCATCCAGCCGCTGGGGTAGCGGCCGGCGCCCACGGCCACCAGGCAACCCATGATGTTGCGCACCATGTGGTGCAAAAACGCGCTGCCTTCGAATTCAACCGCCCAGTAGGGGCCGCGCTGGGACACCTGCACGCGGTACAGCGTCTTCACCGGTGTCGGCGACTGACAAGACGAGGCACGGAACGATGTGAAGTCGTGTTCGCCCAACAGGTGATCGGCCGCGGCCTGCATGGCAGCGCCGTCCATGGCGCGGTAGACCCAGCCGACCAGCTGGTGTTCCAGCGCAGGGCGCACGGGCGAGGCCAACAGCACGTAGACGTAGCGCCGCCGGCGCGCCGCATTGCGGGCGTGGAAGTGGGCTGGCACAGGCTGACACCACTGCACGGCCACGTCGCGTGGCAAAAAGGTGTTGGTGCCGCGCACCCAGGCATGGTTGTCGCGGTGAAGCGGGGTGTCGAAGTGCACCACCTGGTTCAGCGCGTGCACGCCGGCATCGGTGCGGCCTGCGCACAGCGTACGAACGGGCTGAGCGGCAAAACGATGCAACGCCTGTTCCAGCTTGTCCTGCACGGTGCAGCCGTCCAGCTGCGACTGCCAGCCGTTGTAGGCAGCGCCTCGGTAGGCCACGCCCAGGGCAACCCGGTGCCAGCCGTCGCGGTCATGCGGGCGGGCCTCGTCCTGCGACGAGGCCACCTCATCACCAGCCGCCGCCGGCAGCGGCGGCCGTGTTTCAGCCAAGCTGGTCCAGCATGCCCTGTGCCTTGGTCTTCAGCACGCCGCTGGCCTTGGACAGCACTTCTTCCAGCAGGTCACGTGCACCTTCCAGGTCACCGATCTGGCGGAACTCATCGGCCAGTTCCAGCTTGCGCGCCAGCGGGTCGGCGTCGCCGGCGCCACCCTTGGCGGGCGCATCCAGATCGAAGTCGCCAAAGTCGACGCTGGTGTCGGGTGACAGCGGCGCGGTCATCGGGCCTTCAGCTTCCAGAGAGCCCAGATCGAAGTCCAGGTCAGCGCCCAGATCGGGCTCTGGTGGCGCAGGCGCCTTGGACGATGAACCCAGCGACGTCATGGCACCAAAGCCCGAAGCGGTGGCGGCCAATGCGCCCGCAATGCGGCCCGGTTTGGCTGGCGCAGGCGTCGGCGCGGGCGGCGCAGGCACTGGTGCCGACGGCATGTCCAGGGGGTCGCCCAGATCAAAGTCGACACCCCCATGTTCGCTGTCTGCAGCATCGGGCGGTGTGCCCAGGTCGGCGCTGGTGCCGTATGCCTGCGTCGCTTCGTAGGGCGCAGCCTTCTGCTCCGGCATGTCCAGATCGAGGTCGACATCCGGGCCATCCAGCGTGGCGTCCAGGGCCGGCTCGAACGGCGTCGGCACGGGCGCCGTGTAGGGCACCGTGGAAGCGCCCAGGGCTTCCACGGCCTGGCCGCTGTTGCCCAGCACTTCTTCCGGCACGCCGCCGGGTTGGTAAAGCGCATTGTCGGGGTCGATGCCCTGGCCCAGGGCCTGCATCCTGGCCCAGTCTTCGCCCACACCACCGGTGACGTTGTGTACCTGCGTGGCCAACAACTCAAAGCCCTTGGTGTCTCGACGCTTGGCGTAGACCTCGAGCAGCTTGGTGCGGATGGCCAGGCGGTCGGGGGTGGACCGCATCGCCTCTTTCAGGATTTCTTCGGCCTGCAGGTCACGGCCATAAGCCAGGTAGACATCCGCTTCGGCCACCGGGTCGACATCGCCAATCGCATCCAGTTGCGACAAGGAATAACTCATCGATGACGAGGCCGGCGCTTCAGATGTGGCTTCGTGCGTGTCCACGCGCTGACCGCCACTGTTGCCGAAGAAGGAATCGGGCTGCAGGCGGCTTTCCAGGAACGAGGTCTCGCCAACAGGCTTGCGCATGCGGCCACGCAAGCGATACAGACCCAGGCCCGCCAGCAGTGCGGCCAGCACGCCCAGCGCAGGCAGCAGGAAGCCGTTGTCGCTCAGGTTGTCCAGGAACCCAGGGCCTTCTTTTTCCGCCGTTTGAGCGGGCGGCTTGGGAGCGGGCGTCACCACAGCAGGGGCCTGCGCAACCGCCGGAGCAGACGCCGGGGCTTCCACCACAGGCGCCGGGGGGGGCGCAGGCGCTGGTTCGGGCGCGGCAGCCACCACCACGGGAGCCGGAACCGGCAAGCCAGGCCCCGACGCTGCTTGGGCTGCGGGACTGCCGGGCTCGGCTGTGCCTTTGAGCTTTTTCAGGTCGTCGACGTTTCGGGCCAGTTCAGCCAGGCGGGCGTCG
>JAHECB010000061.1 GCA_024641925.1 Betaproteobacteria bacterium | reverse complement strand
CATCGAACACGCCATCATGGACCGCGGCTGGCAAGAAGGCTGGGTGGTGCCCGCCCCCGCCACACAGAAAACCGGCAAAAAAGTGGCCGTGGTGGGCAGCGGTCCGGCCGGTCTGGCCGCGGCGCAGCAGTTGGCGCGCGCGGGGCATGCCGTCACGGTGTTCGAGAAGAACAGCCGCATCGGTGGCCTGCTGCGCTATGGCATCCCCGACTTCAAGATGGAAAAGACCCACATCGACCGCCGCATCCAGCAGATGGGCGCCGAGGGTGTGGTGTTCAAGACCGGTGTGCTGGTGGGCGACTTTCCCAAGGACAGCAAGGTCACCAACGACGCCAAGCAAACCATCAGCGCCCAGCAGCTGAAGGCCGACTTCGACGCCGTGTTGCTGACCGGCGGTAGTGAAACCAGCCGAGACCTGCCCGTGCCCGGGCGTGATCTGGACGGCGTTCACTACGCGATGGAGTTCCTGCCGCAACAGAACAAGGTGGTGGCTGGCGACAAGGTCAAGGGCCAGATCAAGGCCACGGACAAACACGTCATCGTCATTGGCGGTGGTGATACCGGCAGCGACTGCGTGGGCACCAGCAACCGCCACGGGGCAGCCAGCGTCACGCAGTTTGAACTGATGCCGCAGCCGCCCGAAGAAGAAAACAGGCCCATGACCTGGCCTTACTGGCCGGTGAAGATGCGCACCAGCAGCAGCCACGAAGAAGGCTGCGACCGTGAATTTGCCATTGCCACCAAGTCGCTGGGCGGCAGCAAGGGCAAGGTCACCAGCCTGAAGACCGTGCACGTGCAATGGCAAGGCGGCAAGATGGTCGAAGTGCCGGGCACCGAAAAGGTCTGGAAGGCCGATTTGGTGCTGCTGGCCATGGGCTTTGTGGCCCCTGTGGCGCCGGTGCTCGACGCTTTTGGCGTGGACAAGGACAACCGCGGCAACGCCAAGGCCAGCACCGACGGTGTGGGCTGCTACAAGACCAACGTGGACAAGGTTTTTGCCGCTGGCGACATGCGGCGCGGCCAGAGCCTGGTGGTGTGGGCCATCCGCGAAGGCCGCCAGGCGGCCCGGGCGGTGGATGAATACCTGATGGGGGCCAGCACATTGCCGCGTTGAGGCTCGCCCGGTCCTTTACCCCTTGGCAACAACCCAGGGTCGCAGTGCATGCGAGAATCTTTCTCATTCAGGGCCCTGGGCGCCTGGGCGCCCGTTCCTGAAGGGCGGCCTTGCCCCGCCATCGCTTGAGCAATCCCAACTTCATCGAAATCGACCACGTCACGTTCGGCTACGACAGCAGCCGCACCATCCTGTCCGACGTGTCCCTGAATTTCCAGCGCGGCAAGGTCACGGCCATCCTGGGCGGGTCAGGCTGCGGCAAGACCACCTTGATGCGGCTGATCGGCGGCGTCCACAGGCCCAGCAGCGGCCGTATCGTCTTTGACGGCGAAGTGGTGGACACCCGCAATGCGGAACAGCTGTTCCGCATGCGCCGACGCCTGGGCATGCTGTTCCAGTTTGGCGCCTTGTTCACCGACCTGACGGTGTTTGAAAACGTCGCCTTTCCCCTGCGTGAACACACCACCCTGCCCGAAGACATGATCCGCGACATGGTGCTGATGAAGCTCAATGCCGTGGGTTTGCGGGGCGCGGCGGGGCTGCGCATTTCCGAAGTGTCGGGCGGCATGGCCAGGCGCATCGCGCTGGCCCGCGCCATTGCGCTGGACCCTGAACTCATCATGTACGACGAGCCCTTTGCCGGCCTGGACCTGATCAGCATGGGCGTGGCGGCCAAGCTCATCCGCACGCTGAACGACGCCACCGGCGCCACCAGCCTGGTGGTCAGCCACGACGTGCCCGAATGCATGGCCATCAGCGACCACGTGGTGCTGCTGGCCAACCAGGGACGCATCGTGGCCCAGGGCACGCCGGACGAGTTGATGGCCAGTACCGACCCCGAAACGCGCCAGTTTGTGCGCGGTGAACCCGACGGTCCGGTCAAGTTCCACTACCCGGCCCAGGACATGGCCGTCGACTTCGGCGTGGCGGGCTGAGCGTGGTCGCCAGCTTCCTGCAACGCCTGGGTGCCACGGCACTGGACCAGTTTCGCGGCTGGGGCCATGCGGCGTTTTTTGTGCTGGACCTGCTGCGTGCGGTGCCGGCCTCGTTCCGACGCTTTGGCCTGGTGGTGGCGCAGGTCTACGCCATCGGCAACCGATCGCTGGTCATCATCATGGCATCGGGCCTGGCGGTGGGTTTTGTGCTGGCGCTGCAGATGTACTACGCCTTGGTGGCCTATGGCGCGGCCGAAAGCCTGGGGTTGATCGTGAACCTGGCGCTGGTGCGCGAACTGGGGCCGGTGGTCACGGGACTGCTGTTTGCCGGCCGCGCCGGCACCTCGCTGACGGCCGAGATCGGCCTGATGAAAGCCGGTGAACAAATCGCTGCCATGGAACTGATGGCCATCGACCCCAAGGTGCGGGTGCTGGCCCCGCGACTCATCGGCGGCATCATCTCGATGCCCATTCTGGCCATCCTGTTTTCGGCCGTCGGTATCCTGGGCGCCTACGTGGTGGCGGTGCTGTTGATCGGCGTGGACTCGGGCAACTTCTGGTCGATCATGCAGTCGCAGGTTGACGTGACCCGCGACGTCGGCAACGGCCTGGTCAAGGCCACCGTCTTTGGCGTGGTCTGCACGCTGGTCGCGTTGTACCAGGGTTATGAAACTGAGGCGACGCCCGAAGGCGTGGCTTATGCCACCACCCGCACGGTAGTGATTTCCTCTTTGTGGGTGCTGGGCATGGACTTCATCCTGACCGCGCTGATGTTTTCCACCCCGTAAGTTTTTCCACCGTGCAAGGTGGCGCAAGAACTGGAGACCTGAGACCATGGGCAAAAGAAGTATTGAGATGCTGGTCGGCGTCTTTGTGTTGCTGGGCATGCTGGGGCTGGTGTTCCTGGCCTTGAAGGCCGCCAACCTGGGCAGCATGGGCGGCACCGCCAGCTACAGCGTCACGGCGCGGTTTGACAACATCGGCGGCCTGAAGGTGCGTGCCCCCGTGCGCAGCGCCGGGGTCAACGTGGGCCGTGTCACGGCCATTTCGCTGGACCCCAAGACATTCCAGGGTGTGGTGAAAATGGACATCGACCGCAGCTTCCAGTTTCCCAAGGACACGTCGGCCAAGATCCTGACCGCCGGTTTGCTGGGTGACCAGTACGTGGGCATGTCACCTGGCGGCGATGATGCCAATCTGGCCGATGGCGAAACCGTCGCGCAGACGCAGTCGGCCGTGGTGCTGGAAAACCTGATCGGCCAGTTCATGACCGGCAAGGCCGCCGAAGCTGGCAGCGCCGCGCCCGAGGCCGGAAAATGACGGCGGCGCTCTGGATCCCCGATGCCCCGTCTGCGGCAGCGCCCGATACATCGTGGTCGGCCCGATGGCTTCGCCAACTGGCGTGGGTGCTGTGCTTGCTGACCATGCTGTCCGTGCTGGGCGGTTGCGCCACGACGGGCAATCCGGCGTCAGCGACACCTTCGTCACCGTCGCCGGCCGACCCCTGGGAAAGCTTCAACCGCAAAGTCTGGAACTTCAACGACGCCGTGGACAATGCCGTGCTCAAGCCGCTGGCCGAAAGCTACCGCGCCGTTGTGCCTGAACTGGTGCGGTCCGGCGTGACCAACGTGTTCGGCAACATCGGTGACCTGTGGTCTGCGGCCAACCACCTGCTGCAAGGCAAACTGCAGTCCGGCCTGGAAATGGGGTTGCGTGTCATGACCAACACCGTTTTTGGCCTGGGCGGGTTGCTGGACCCGGCATCCGAGATGGGGCTGACGCGCCGGTCAGAAGACTTTGGCCAGACGCTGGGGCGGTGGGGCGTGGGCTCAGGGCCGTTCCTGGTGTTGCCGCTGCTGGGCCCGTCAACCGTGCGCGATGCCGCGGGCCTGACCATCGACCGTCAGGCCTCGGCCTCTACGCTGGTTGACAGCAGCAACGCCAGCGTGGGCATTTCAGCGCTGGAGCTGGTCAACCTGCGCGCTGACCTCCTGGCCACCACCCGCTTGCTCGACGGCGCGGCGCTGGACAAGTACAGCTTTGTGCGCGACGCCTTCCTGGCCCGCCGTCTCAGCGCCGTCTACGATGGCTCGCCCCCGGTGAGTTCCGAAGACCTTGACCCCGGTGACAGTGCGCCACCCCCTGCAAAAGCACCACAGAAGTGACAGTGGGCACTCACCTTTGATCCCAGTACAACTGGCCCAGGTGAACTGTTCATTCCCCTGACCCGTTATAGGTCGTACGGCGATCAGCCGCGGACCAGAAGGAATTCAAACCGTGTTCATCAAGAAACTCATCACCCTGCTTGGCCTGAGCCTGTCGCTAGTGGCCCCGGTCGCCCATGCTGACGGCGAAGCCGAAAAGCTGGTGCGGCAAATCTCCACCGACGTACTGACCACGGCCAAGACCGACAAGGCCGTGCAAGGCGGCGATTTCAACCGGGTGCTGAACCTGGTCGAGACCAAGGTCATGCCGCATGTCAATTTCGAGGTCATGACCCGCTCCGCGGTGGGCCCCAAGTGGCGCGAAGCCACGGCCGTTCAACGCGGCAAGCTGCAGGCCGAGTTCAAGACCCTGCTGGTGCGCGTGTACTCCGGCGCGCTGTCACAGTTGAACGACCAGACGGTCGAGATCACCAAGACACAGCCTGTGCAAGGCAGCACCCAGGTGGTGGTGCAAAGCGAAGTCCGGGGCAAGGGCGAGCCCATCAAGCTGGACTACAGGCTGGACAGCAAGGCGGGTGCCGACTGGAAGATCATCGACGTCAACGTCGGCGGCCTTTGGTTGGTGCAGAACTACCGCACGCAGTTTGCCCAGGCCCTCAGCAGTGGTGGCATCGACGGCCTGATTGCCGACTTGGTCAAGCGCAACGCGGCGCCCGCCAAGAGCTGAACCCCGCCCAATGGAACTGCCCGCCATCGCTACCGTTGACCAGGCCGCTGCCTTGGCTGCTGCGTTGCCAGCAGCCTTGGCGGCGCTGCCCAATGCCCAGTCGCCGTTGCGCATAGACGCCAGCGCGCTGGCGGAGTTGGACAGCAGCACCATCGCGCTGCTGTTGCAGGCCCGCCGCCTGGCGCAAGCCCAGGGTCGTCAACTGGAAATTGCCGGCGCACCGCCCAAACTGCAGTCGCTGGCCACGCTTTACGGCGTGGACTCGCTGCTGCCGTTGTCGTCATCGCCGTAAGCGCGATCCACTGGCGTGTAGCGGCGCGCACGCAGGTTGCGCTTGATCTCCTGCAGCATGGGCCGCAACCGGGCCGAACCCAGCCGCAGGGCCACACCCGTGGTCAGCACATCGATGATCAGCAGGTGCAGCAACCGTGACACCATGGGGCTGTAGCGGTCGGCATCTTCAGGGTGGTCGGCGGCCAGCAGGATCTGCTGGCCGCCCTGCACGCCGGCTTGCCGCGCTTCTGCCGCCAAAGGCGAACCACTGGCCGTGATGATGATGACGGTGGCGCCTTTTTTGCGCGCCAGTTCGGCGACATCGAGCAGATCCTTGCTGCGGCCCGAATTGCTGATGATCACGGCGCAGTCACCGGGCTTGAGCATGGTGGCGCTCATGATCTGCATGTGGCCGTCCAGGATGGCCGCTGCCGTGACACCCAGGCGGAAGAACTTGTGCTGCGCGTCCTGCGCCACGATGCCGGAGTTGCCGACACCATAAAACTCGATGCGATGGCCGTCACGCCCCGCCTGGCTGAGTGCTGCGATGGCGCGTTCGACCGAATGCGGCGCCGCGGCATTGCGGTAGCGCAGCATCGCCGCCACGGCGTTGTCGATGACCTTGACCAGCACATCGCCGGCCTTGTCGTCGTCGTCCACCGAGCGGTGTACAAATGGCACACCCTCGTTGACACTGCCGGCCAGCTTGAGCTTGAAATCAGCCAGGCCGTCATAGCCCACGCTGCGACAGAAACGCACCACGGTAGGCTTGCTGACGTGGGAACGCTCGGCCAGTTCCACCACCGGCAAGGTGGCAAAGCTGCGCGGGTCGGACAGCAGCAGCTTGGCGACGCGCTGCTCGGCGGGCGGCAGCGCGGGAATGGACGCGCGGATTCGCTCCAGCATCGGAAAGGACTCGGGTTGCCGGTTCACTGAAAGGCGCCAGGCGACCAGCGCTGCGGCGGTGGCAGCGGCCGTGTTCCCATGGGTTGGGAGAAGGTGGCACGGGGCAGTGCATCCATGATTTCCGTGTCACCGGCCAGCGCCGCAGGGCCCACGCCCTGGCCGCGCAACCAGGACCGGTTGCCCAAGGCAAAGTCACCCGCTGCCAGGTCGCGCAACGACGCACCAAAGGTGGCGAAGTTGCCCAGCGCAATGTCCTGCCAGGCCGGCTCGGCAGCACCCAGCCCCACAAAGAGGTTGTTGACCCAGCGCTGCCGCACAGGGCTGCGCAAGCGATCCTGGTACACGCTGACAAACAGCGCCGGTCGCCAGCCACTGTTGACAAAGGTGTTGTTGACGAGCCGCAGCGTATGCTCTCTGGGCGGCGCAGTGGCAGGCTGGCCGTCACCTTCGGCGCCGAACGACAGCAGGGTCGGGTTGCTGGTGCCCGCACTCTGTTCGATCACGTTGCCCACCACTGTGGCTACGCCGCCTTCTGGAAACTCCAGCTCATAGGCCGCCTGCCCGCCCTCGCCGTCAGCCAACCGGTTGTAGAGCACCTGGTTGACGCGCGCGCGCGACTTCACCAAGTGACCCAGGCGCCCCCCCGAAACACGGCTGCCACGCAGCTCAAAGCGTGCGATGCGGCCCACGTAGATCAGGTGGGGCAAGGGTGTCTCTGCGGGCGCCTGGTCAAATTCACTGTCCAGCACCTGCAGTTCCGCATCGGCCTGATTGCCCGCCAGGATGCCGTTCTGGTTGTCGAAAAATCCGCAGCGTGTCACCTGCAGGCGGCCTCGTTCGAAGCGGATGCCGGCGCCGTTGTGGTCAGGCACCCGGGCACCGCGAAACTCGATGCCTTCAATGAGGATGTCGCCATCGCGCACCACCACGATGGCCTTGTCCTGCGCCAGCGAGCCCTGTGCAAGCAAAACAGCGCGTTGGCCCTTCACGCTGCGCAGCGTCAGCTGGCGTTGTGTCAACACGGCGGACTGGCCGCGGTGCACGCCGCCCTGCAATTCGACCGTATCGCCATCAGCAGCCTGCGCCACCACAGCTGCCAGGCTGTCACCCACGGCGACCTGCCAGGTCCGGGCCTGCAGCAGCGCGGGCCAACACACCAGCATGCCCAAAACAAGGCCTGCCATCGAACCGATACCCGGCCGGCTGCGTTCGCGCCGGCGGGTTGGGGTCATTGCTCTTCGACCCAGACATAACCGTCGCGTGCCACCAGGGCACTGGCCGCGGCCGGACCCCAGCCGCCGGCGGCATAAGCGCGCGGACCTGCCGGGTCACGTGCCCAGGCGTGCAGCACCGGCTCCACCCAGCGCCAGGCCTGCTCCTGTTCGTCACTGCGCACAAACAGGTTCAGGCGTCCGGCCAGCGCGTCCATCAGCAGGCGTTCATAGCCGCCCACACGTTCGCTGGCAAAGGCCTTGTCAAAGTCCAGGTCCAGCGACACCGGCGACAGCAGTTCATTGCCGCCCGCGTGTTTGGCTGCCAGCAAGTGCAGCTGCAGACCATCTTCGGGCTGCAGCTTGATGACCAGCTTGTTGGCTTGCCGGTTGCCCGGAAAAATGGGGTGCGGCACTTCGCGAAAGTTGACCACGATCTGCGCGTCGCGCGCGGCCAGCCGCTTGCCGGTGCGCAGGTAAAAGGGCACGCCCGCCCATCGCCAGTTCTGCACCTCGGTGCGCAACGCCACAAACGTGTCACAGGTACTGCCTGGCGGTACCTTGGCTTCGTCCAGGTAGCCCACCACAGGCTTGCCGTCCACCATGCCGGCCTTGTACTGGCCCCGCACCACATCGCGTGAAACCGATTCCGGCGTGAAGGGCTTCAACGAACGCAGCACCTTGAGCTTTTCGTCGCGGATGGCGTCGGCGTCGCTCGTGGGCGGCGGCTCCATGGCGATCATGGTCAACAACTGCAGCGCATGGTTCTGGATCATGTCGCGCAGGGCGCCGGTGCGGTCATAGAAGTCGCCGCGGGTGCCCACGCCGATGCTCTCGGCCATGGTGATCTGGATGTTGGCGATGCTCTCGCGGCGCCACAACGGCTCAAACAGTGCATTGCCAAAACGCAGCGCCATCAGGTTCTGCACCGCGGGCTTGCCCAGGTAATGGTCGATGCGCAGCGCCTGCGACTCGCTGAAGGCGGCGCTGACGGCACGGTTGATTTCCTGCGCGCTGGCCAGGTCGTGGCCGAGGGGCTTTTCGAGCACCACACGCACGTTGGGCCCGTTCAGCCGGGCCTCGCCCAACTGCTGGCAGACCACCGGGAACAGGTGCGGGCTGGTGGCCAGGAACAGCACCACGGTGTCCGCACCGCGATCGTCAACCCACACCTTCAGGCCGGCATAGTGTTCGGGCTGCGACAGGTCCATGCGCCGGTAGTGCAGCATGCGCGCAAACCGCTCGAATTCGTCGTCGCTGGGGCGTTTGCTGATCTCGACATCGGCAAACCGTTCCTTGATGAAGGCCCGGTAGTCGTCGTCGCTGCGCTCGTCGCGAGCCACCGCCAGGATGCGCCCCTCTTGCGGCAAGGTGCCGTGGCGAAAGGCCTGAAACAGCGCCGGCATCAGCTTGCGCCAGGTCAGGTCGCCGGTGCCGCCAAAAAGAACAAGGTCAAAGGACATGGAACGCGAGGTGTAATTAAGTTACATCGCGAATCATCGCCAAGTTTCAGGCCAAGGTCAAGGCTGACGTCAGGTCGGCAATCAAGTCGTCAACCTGCTCCAGGCCCACCGACAGGCGCAACAAGTCGTTTGGCACCGGCGTACCCGGGCCCTCGATGCTGGCGCGGTGTTCAATCAGGCTTTCCGTGCCACCCAGCGAAGTCGCGCGTTTCCACAGGCGGGTGCGCGCCGCCACGGCAATGGCGGCCTGCTCGCCACTGCTACCCGCCACCGCAGCGCCAGCCTTGACGCGCAGCGACAACATGCCGCCAAAGCCGCCGACCATCTGCCGCTGCGAAACAGCGTGGCCCTGGCAGCTGACCAGGCCCGGGTACAGCACCTCGGCAATCTGTGGATGTCCGTGGAAATGCTCTGCGATGCGCAATGCCGACGCGCTGGCCGCACGCACCCGCAGGGGCAGCGTGCGCATGCCGCGCAGCAGCAGCCAGGCCTCGAACGAACCCAGCGTGCCGCCCAATTGAGCGCGCACCTTGCGCACACGCTGCCAGTAAGGGCTGTCTTCGCGGGTGACCAGGGCACCGGCAATCAGGTCGGAATGGCCGTTGAGGTATTTGGTGGCGGCATGCATCACCAGGTCAGCCCCCAGTGCCAGCGGCCGCGTCAGAACGGGTGTGGCCACCGTGGAGTCCACGGCCAGCAGCGCGCCTGCGGCATGACAGCGGACGGCCGTGTCGGCGATGTCGGTGACGGTCCACAGCGGATTGGCGGGTGTTTCTATCCACACCAGCCGGGTCTGCCCCGGTCGCAGGGCGGCCTGCACCGCAGCAGGCGATGTCATGTCAATCAGCTCGACTTGCAGACCCCAATCGGTGGCAAAAGTCGTCAGCCAGTTGCGCAGCGACCAGTACATGACCTGGGGTGCCAGCACGTGGTCACCCGGCCGCAGCGCCTGGAATGCGGCGGTGGCGGCAGCCATGCCCGAGCTGAACAGCAGCGTCTGGTGACCGCCTTCCAACGCATTGATCACGGCCTCGGGCTGGTCGAACGCCGGGTTGTCGGCGCGTGCGTAAACGCGGCCGCTGCGGTACTGGTTGTCTTCGTCGCGCAGGTAGGTGGTAGACACATGCAGCGGCGGGATGACGGCGCGTGTGGCGTCGTCAATCCAGCCCATGCCTTGCGCCGCAATGCTGTCGGGGTGATAGGGCTTGTGGTCCATGGTGATCTCGGCTGCTGTACTGATCAGATCTCAGCGCTGGTATGCGCCGGGTACCCATTGCGATGGCTTCTTGATGGGCAGCACGCCCGAAGGCCACTCAAATTCGCCCCTGGGCGTCAGGTCCAGTCCGTCAACGCTGCCGGGATCGATGGCCGAACCGCGCCAGATCGAATTGGGCTCCAATTCGAACGCATAGGTGTCGGAGTCCCGCAACAAGTGTCGCGAGACATGGCGGTTGCCTTCGGCGTGCACCTTGCCGCCACCCAGAAAGGGCCACAGCAGGCCGTTGCCCACCAGCAGGTTGTTGACGGCCACCACCTCGGTATCCGCGGGCAGATTCTTGCTGATCACCCGCACAAACCAGGCCGGCAGCCAGCCGTAGTGAATGAAGGTGTTGTGCGCCACCACCAGGCGGTTTTGGTCCCACCCTTGCTTGTCGGTGCCGTAGGCCAGCATCACCGGGTTCTGCGTGTCCGCACCCTGGCCGATGACATTGCCCAGCACGGTGGCCAGCCCACCCGCGGCGATCTCGATCTCGTACGAGGCGCCGCCGCGCATGCCGTCGTGTATGAAGTTGTAGGTGATGAGGTTTTCGCGGGCGCGTGTCTTGATCATCTGGCCCTCGAAGCCTTGCTGGAATCGGCTGCCGCTGACCTGCAACTTTGCAATGCGCCCCACGTTCAGCAGGTGGTGCAAGCCGCCGACCACACGCGGGGCAAGGCCGAATTCGCAGTCTTCGATGAGCACTTCGGCCTTGTCATTGGCCTGGGCAAACAAACCGTACTCGTTGTTGTACAGCGCGACCTTTCGCAGGTGCAACTTGCCACCTTCCAGACGCAAACCGGCGCCTTCGCCCTCGACCGAACGCGCCCCGCGAAATTCGATGTTTTCCACCGTGACGTCGCCGCCCCGCACCAGCCACAAGGCCTTGGCACTTTCCAGACCGCGTGCCTTGATCAATGGGCGGCTACCGACACCCTTGATCAGCAAGCGACGGTTTTCGATCACCAACGGCGTGCCGACATATTCGCCCGGCAAGAGCTCTATGGTGTCGCCATCCTGCGCCTTGCCCAGGGCTTCGACCAGGGAAAACGGCGAGCCTTCCGGGCTGACCACCAGCGTGTTCGGCGCAGCCTGTGCGATGCCGGACAACCAGGGCAGCAACAGAACAGCCAGCGTGCAAAAAACGAAGCCCACGTTCCAGTGCCCGGCCACCAGGCCGCGGCGCAGCGCCTTCGCCATGCGTCCACCCATCACCATGCCCACCATGCTCGAAACCCATCCGGCGCCAGGGCGCCGATTGACCAGCACGGAGTATCACCCAGCGCAGCCTTGGTGCTGCTTCACGGAAGTGGGGTTTTGTCCACGACGAGAGGCCATGCGCCACCAGCGAAACTGCACAGACGTCCGTCCTGCGATCTCCCGCAGTGACAAAAGACTGCCCCCGTCAAGTCAGTCTGTTTACTCGGGCGGCGTGAAGGCCGAAATGCGTCGGCTGCAGCGCCCGAAAAACCGGCGCCCTGGGATCGCAGACTGCACCCAGCAGTGCTGGCATCAGAACATCAGGGTCGCCCGCTCTTCACGCCAGCGCAGCACCGCCGCCGTGGGGGTGATGCGCTCGACCACCACGCCGTCGGGCGTGGCCTGGCCTTCGCGCACCACCTGGCCGCCCAAAATGATGAAGCGCGCGGACGGCGTGTCTGACCACACGGTGCCGCCCAGCACCAGGGCGGGCCAGCGGCTCTTCAACTCGGCCGTCAGCACGGGCGGCAAAGGCGCAGCGCCAGCCTGGACAGATTGCGCAGAGGCGGGCGGTGTGACGGCACTGGGCGCCGCCTTGGGCTTGGGTGGCGGCGGCGCAGGCGCAGGCACCACGCGCCGTGGAGCGGGGGGCGCGGACACCACCACCAGGGGCGGCGCAGGCGGGGGCGGCGCAGGCGCCATCGCCGACACGGCAGAAGACGCAGGCGACGGGGTCGGCACTGTCGCCGGCGTGGGCACCGCTGCCGCACCGGCCAAAGGCGGCTTGCTGCCCCGCATCTGCGTCAAGCCCAGCAGCACCACAACGGCCAACAGCGCGCCACTCGTCGCCCAGGCCCATGCGGGCATGAACGACCCGCTGTTCTGGGGCGGGCGCAAGCCAGGCGCCGTGTTGCCCATGCCAGTCTGGGCATTCAGGCCGGGGACCTGGCCACGTTCACGCTCGGCCTGGGCGCGGCGCAGGGCATCAAGGATGTAGGACATCGGTATCAGCGCTCCCAGGCCAAGGGCAGCGGCGGTTCAATCACGCCGCTGCGCCGGTTCAGATCGATCATGGTCAGGGGCAGCGACGCCGCGTCGGTCGGCAGGCCCTGTGCCACCTGATAAACACGCAGCCGCTCGCGCAGGCTGGGTTCACTGGGTGTGCCATCTGCCGCACCCGGTGTCGCGTCGTTCAGGCGCTGCGATATCCATTGGCGCGTGGCCGCATCGCGCAGCGGGTTGCGAATGTCCCGCCATTCGGCCGGGGTCTTCCACAAGGTGCTGTATTCACCGCGCCAGATCTGCGCCAAGGCGGGCAAGGACAGCCGGAACAGATCGCTGCCGGCCTGCAAGGTGGCGTGCTGGTCGTTGAGCGCCACCAGTTGCGCGTACACCGTGGCACCAGAAGGTGCACGCAATGCCAGCGATGCCGGGCGTGCCATTTGCCGCAGCGCAGGCAGGCCGCCTTCGTTGCCCCGCAGGCAGGCCAGATCGGCCTGCCGCGCCACACTGCAGGCATCACCTTGCCCAATGGCCACATTCCAGCGCAGCGCCAATGCACGCCAGGCGATGGCGGCATCCGAGGTGGACGCACTCAGCAGCGCGCCCACGTCGCTGCTGTAGACAGCTTCAGGCGTGCTGGCGGCGGGCAGTGGGGCAGACGCGGCAACCGGTGCGGCGACAGGTGCTGAAACCGGCGCCGAAGCGGGTGGCCCCGCCGCTACCAGGCTGTGGGGTCTGCCAGGCCCCAGCCATGCCAGCAGCAGCAACAAGCCGGCCAGGCCCACCGCCAGCCCTGCGGCCAGCGGCCAAACCATGCGCGGCTGCCACCATGCGGGCGCACTGCCCTGCCCCGAAAAGCCCGGTGCCGCCCGCCCCGGCACTGGTGTTCCAAAAACCTCATGCGCCGCCTGTTCAACCATCGCCCGGGTGGCCACCTGCTGCACCTGGCCGTAAGCACCCAGCAATGCACGGTCGGCCAGCAGGTTGATGCGCCGCGGCACGCCGCCACTGAGGCGGTGCAGCGCGGCCAGGGCTTCGGCGTCAAAGGGCAAGGCCGCGTTGGGGCCGGCCACCGCCAGACGGTGGCGGATGTAGGCTGGCGTTTCTTCGGCCGACAGCGCGTCGAGGTGGTAACGCGCAATCACCCGTTGCGACAATTGCTCCAGGTCGGGCCGCGCCAGCATGTCGCGCAGTTCGGGCTGGCCGATCAGGATGATCTGCAGCAACTTGCGTTCGGCGGTTTCCAGATTGGTCAGCAAACGCAGCTGTTCCAGCACCTCGGCGCTCAGGCTCTGCGCCTCGTCGATCACCAGCACGGCCTGCCGGCCCTGCGCATGGGCCTGCAGCAAGAAGGCGTTGAGCGCGTCAACTTGAGCCTTGACCGTGGGCTCGGCTTCCCCAGCCACAGGTGCTGCAACGCCAAACTCGTCGTTCACCGTGCGCAGCAACTCGGGCACAGTCAATTTGGGATTGAAGATGTAGGCCACCGTGCAGGTGGACGGAATCTGCTCCAGGAAACCCCGGCAGACGGTGGTCTTGCCGGCGCCGATTTCGCCCGTCAGCAACACGAAGCCACCACCGGCCGACAGGCCATACAACAGGTGCGCCAAGGCTTCGCGATGGCGCTCGCTCATGAAAAGGAATCGCGGATCGGGCGCGATCGAAAACGGTTCCTGGCTGAGGCCAAAAAAGGGCGCGTACATGAACTGAGGATAACGGCCGACGGGCTGAGCCTCGCCAGTCAACCCGCAGCCATGGGCGGCCGGGCACCACGCCAGGACAAGGTGCGCGCCAGCTCAGCCGCCACGGGCGCGCCCAGAACCGCGTGCAGCGTGCGTCTCAAGGACTGGGGATCGACTGGCGTGCCCAGATAGGCATCCACGGCCGCGCCGCCCACCAGACCTGCATGCGGCACACCCGGGGCGCACAACAGCAAGGCCGTGCCCACGGCTGCATCGGCCTCCGCGTCGCGCACCAACTTGATGACGGCCGCAGCGCCCATGCCCGGCGTTGCGACATCCACGATCAGGGCCCTTACACCACCCGCCTTCCAGCGTGCCAGCGCCTGTTCGGCCGTGCCCGTTTCGAGCACCGGATAGCCCAGTGCCGCAACGTGCAGGGCCAGCTGGGCCCGTGCAAAGGGGTTGTCGTCACACAGCAGCAAAACACCTTCGGTGCGCAAGGCACGCGCTTTTTGCGCGGCATGCAAAGGCAGGCGAACACGCAGCAGGTTGCCCTTGCCGGGCTGGCTGCGAAACTCGATACGGCCACCCAGCGTGGCCACGCGTCGCCGGCACCCATGCAGACCCAGGCTGGCAGCCTGCGGCGCCTCGGGCCCGGCCAAGACATCGTCGGCGGCCAGTGGGCTGGCCCCGGCCCCCAGCAGTTGCTGCTGATCCAAAGGGCTCAGCACCGGGCCCGTATCACGAACGTCCAACACCAACTGGAAATTGGGGTGCGCCGACTTGTCCCGCTGTGCACGCAACAGCACGCGACCCGACTCCGTGCGCTGAATGGCAAGGCGTGCCAAGGTGATCAGCACCTGCCGGGTGCAATCGGGGTCCAGCAGCGCCTCGTCGGGCAGGGCATGGTCCAGCGTCCAGCCGAGATGGATGCCTTTGGCCAGCGCACCATCGCGCAACTCGTCGGCAACACCGGCCAGCAGGCTGGCCAGTACCAGGCGCGTGCCCGGCGCCGTCACAGGCGCCTGCTGCAATGGGCCCCGCGTTTCCGGAGCACCTGCTGCTGCCATCTGCGGTCGCTCTGGCGCCGGTGGCAGCGGCCCAGGAGCGGCGTCAGCCGAGGGGTTGGCAGTCGCAGGCAAACGGCTGTGCGCCCCGCCGTCATGGGCCAGCGTCAGGAATTGCGTCGAATCACTGTCGACGCGCAGGTCCCGACGGCGGGCGGCGCGCGCTTGCCAAAGGCCCAGGCATGCCGCCCCCAGCACAAGTCCCAGGGCGGCCATCGCTGCGGGCAAGACCCAGGCTGCCCAGGCCCAGACGGCCTGCGCCGGTGGCGCCGGCAGGTCACGGGCAATCCACCGCCACAGCAGGCCCGTGCGCTGTTCGGCGCTCATGTCCGACAGGGTCGCGTCCAGCAGCGGCATCAACACGCGGGTCTGGTCCGACGCTGCAAACCGGTACTGCGCAGGCCACTCGGTGACGTCACCCAGAACCCGCAGGTGCAGCCCGGCCGGGCTGGCCAAAAACCGCTGCGTGACCGGTTTGATGTCCATCGCCGCGTCGGCCTGCCCGCGTGCGAGCAGGCCCAGGGCTTCGTCGCCGCTGGCGACCTCGACCCACTGTATGCCGGGGTGCGCACTGCGAACGTCGTTGCGCAGCGGGTGCTGCACCGACACCGCCAGGCGCTTGCCGCGCAAGCTGTCCAGCCCCCAGTACAGGGGCGCGTCACGGCGACCCACCAGCACATTCGGCAGTTCCAGCCACGGAACCGAGAAGACCAGCTGGTCTGCGAGTGCGGGCGTATAGGTGGCCAGCGCCAACCAGTCCACGCCAGCGCTGCCCAACACCTCCAAGGCGCTGCTGCCATCCACCGGTACCGGCTCGATGACCACCCCCAGGCGCTGTGCCAGCAGCTGCAGCACACCCGAGGCCATGCCCGTTGACCGACCATCGGCATCGGCCGCACCCAGTTCTGCGGCAGCGCTGTTTATGCCGACACGCCAATGGGCATGTTCGGCCAGCGCCTGCCTCTCGGCCGCCTTCAGGTTCAGCGGCTCAGGCGGTGCCACCAGCACCGACATCACCGGCGACCCCTGGGCAACACTGCCTTCGATGGGCAGTGCCAGCGGCTGGCGCAGGTTCTTGGCGTAGTCAAGGGCAGCACGCATCTGCGCCTGATGACCCAGGGACGTGCTCCGCCAGGCGATGATGCCCTTGTTCAGCAGCGGCAGCAGCGCCGCATGGCGCGTACTGACGGCAAAGTGCAGATGGCCTGCAGCACCGGGCAGCACCTGCCGAAGCTCCAGCCCGGGAATGGCCTGGCGTGACAGCGCATCCAGCGCCGTCATCAGTTCGCCCAGGTAGACATCTGCAGACTGCTCGGCCACCGCTTGCAAAGCCGTCCGGGGATCCGCTTGCCGCAACATCGTGGCGCCGGGATGGAACTGGAACAGATAGGCTTGGCCGCCACCTGCCGCAGAGGCTTCGGGCGGGTCCGACACGGCCACACGGGCTCGGGGCATGGGGACCGGCTTGGCTGTCCGCAGTGCAAACAGACCCAGCGGCAAGGCGCCGGTGCCCAGACTGAGGCGGGCACCGGCTTGTGCTGGCGTTGAGGGTCTGGACACCAGTTGCAGGTCTGCTGCGCCCTCCTGCATCGCCTGGCGCACCGCGGCTTCGTCGGGCAGCACCAAGGGCGCCAGACGCAGACCCAGCCGCGCACCCAGCGCCAACAGCAAGTCGGCCTGCAGACCATTGACCTGGCCGTCTGCGTCGACCTCGGCGTAAGGGGGCAGCGCGGCTGCCGCCAAGGCCACGCGCAGCACCGGTTGCTGCGATGCCCAGGCCAGGTCCTGGGGCGTGTAGACCTCGGCACCCAGCCAGGCGGCTGCGTCAGCGCCCGGCACCGCAAATCGAGGCGCTGCCTGGGCTGGCCCTGCCAGCAGTGCCAGCACCACCAGCACCGCATGGGCGCCCCTGGCACGCGCGCCGGAACCCCACTGATGCGCAAGGCACGGCGTCATGGTGCGCGGTGCGCGGTCTGCGCCTGCGATTGCAACGGCAACTGGTGCATGAACTGTTTGAACGCAGCCCGGTACTGCTGCGGTGCCTCGCTGTGCAGCCGACTGTGTGTGCCCCCTTCGATTTCAACCCACTGCACCCCGGGCGCAGCGGCGTCGCGCAGTCGCCGTCCCAAGGCCACCGGCACCGTGGTGTCGGCTGTGCCATGCAACATCAAAAGTGGCGGCTGCAGACCACTGATGCGCGAAATGGAATTGAATTTCAGTGTCGTGAACAGACTGACGATGCGACCCAGGAAACCCGCTTCGGCGGCCACGTCCGGCATGCGCGTGAACGTACTTTCCAGCACCACACCGCCGAAGTCGGACCGGGGCAATGCCGTCGCCAGTCGCACAGCCACCGAGCCGCCCATCGAATGGCCAAAAATCACCCGCCGCCCCGCAAGGGGTTGCCGGCGCACCAGTTCGGCCCATGCCATGGCGGCATCGGCCGCGATGCTGTCTTCGCTGGGTGTCATGGGTGTGCTGTCGCCCCAGCCGCGGTAGTCCACCGCCAGCACCGAAAAGCCGATGTCGCGCAAGGCGTCAATCTTGGGCAGGTTGCGGTACAGGTTTCGAAAGGTGCCGTGCAAGTACAGCAAGCTGGGTGCATCCGGATCCTGGTGCGGCAACCACCACAAGGCCAGTTGCTGCGGGCTGCCGTCTTCTGCCAAAACCGGCATCAGCCAGCGCTGGTCTCCCGAGCGGAACAACTGATCATCCGGCGGCAAACCGGCGGGCCGGCCCGGCGTGGGGCGCAAAGCGAGCTGCGCTTCCTTGCGGTCCAGCCAGGCGCAGCCGGTCAAAGGGGCGGCCCCCAATGCCGCGGCCGAGGCCAACATCACGCGTCGGCGTTGCGGGCTCAACGGGCCGCTGGCGCTCGACTTCGGTACGGAATGCCGGCTCATGCGGAATGCCCGGCGCCGCTGCCACAATCTCGCCGATGCGCACCACTCTTTTCATACTCATCACCGCCCTGCAAGGGCTCTTCTGCGGCGCTGCACTCGCCCAGACAACGGCGCCTGCGGGCAGTGCAGCAACCGAAGGCCCCGGCATTCTGGTGCGAACGAGCCGAACCTTGACCGACTGGCAGGCCTGGCGCGAAACCGGACACTGGCGCTTTGCGTTGGCGCCGGTTTCGTACCACTTTCGCTACAGCGACGAGCACCGCAACGCCTGGGCCATCGCCGTCGAGCGCCAGCGGTCCGACCAATGGCTGGCCGGTTTTTCGGCCTTCAGAAATTCCTTCGGTCAGCCCAGTGCCTACGCCTATGTGGGCCGCCGATTTCCAGACCTGCTGGGGCAGCCGCAGCTTTTTGGCCAGCTTTCGGCCGGTGTGATCTACGGTTACGTCGGCAAGTACAAGAGCAAGCTGCCGATGAACGTCAACGGCTTTGCACCGGGTGCGCTGGTCACCGCCGGCTGGCAATTCACACCGCGCAACGCGGTGGCGGTGCACCTGCTTGGCGATGCAGGCCTGATGCTGCAACTGTCCTGGGAACTGGACTAACCCAGCGTCGACGCACAGTCCCCAGGCACGCACGGGTTCGGTGCCTGGCAGGACCTTGAAGTTTGCAATATCGGCGCGTTGAAGACTCATCAGGGTATGCCACCAATCGTTGGAACAGGGCTTGCTAGAGCCCACAGGGCCAAGGCGCATTCTGCATTCAACCCAGCGACAGGCCTGGCCCGACGCCGCGGTGGCCCGCCGTTCGGCCTGTATTCCCGCGTGTATACAATTTTTGAAGGACTGAAGGAAACCCGCCGATGGACATGAGCTACCTGCTGGACTGGGGCAACCTGCTGCTGCGCTGGGCGCACGTGATCGTGGCCATCGCATGGATAGGCTCTTCGTTCTATTTTGTATTCCTGGACAACAGCCTGCTCACGCCCGGCGACCCGGCGCTGAAGGCCAAGGGCGTGGACGGCGAGTTATGGGCCGTGCACGGCGGTGGCTTCTACAACCCGCAGAAATACATGGTCGCGCCCAAGACCCTGCCGGATCATCTGCATTGGTTTTTCTGGGAAAGCTACAGCACCTGGTTGACGGGTTTTGCCCTGTTCACGGTGATGTACCTGTTCAATGCCAGCAACTTTCTCATCGACAAGAACGTGCACGACTGGTCGCCCGGCGCGGCCGTGGCCGGTGCGCTGGCGTTTCTGGCGGTGTTCTGGGTGGTCTACGACCTGATCTGCCGCTGGGTGGGCGAAAAGAAGACCGCCAGCGGACAACCGGCGGTGGGCGGCGATGCGCTGGTCGGTGCACTGGTGCTGGTCTACGTGGTCGTCGCAGCCTGGGCCGCCTGCCAGTTGTTTGCGGGCCGCGCGGCGTTTTTGATGGTGGGCGCAATGATGGCCACGGCCATGAGCGCCAACGTGTTTTTCTGGATCATTCCGGGGCAGAAAAAAGTCATCGCGCAGATGCGCGCCGGTCAGCCGGTCGAGGCCATCCATGGCCAGCGCGCCAAACAGCGCAGTGTGCACAACACCTACTTCACGCTGCCGGTGCTGATCGCCATGCTGTCCAACCACTACGGCTGGCTGTACCAGGCC
>JAHECB010000328.1 GCA_024641925.1 Betaproteobacteria bacterium | reverse complement strand
CCGACCCGATGCAGCAGACCTACGACAAACGCTTTGTGCAAGGTGCACGCGGTGGAGCTGCCCGCAACGACGACGCACCGGATCCCGAGCACATTCCCGACCCGATGCTGACTTCGGTGGGTTACATCGGCGCCGACGCGTTTCGGCGGAAGGGCGGCGGCGGTGGTGGCGCTCGCGGGGGACGTCGAGGGGGCACCAAGGCTGGCCCTGGTGCCGGCGGGCCCGGTCGCAAGGGTGGGCGCGGTGGCGGTGGCGGTGGCGGTGGCGGTGGCGGTGGGCAAGGCCGCAACCGAGGTCCGCGTGGCGGATCAAACCGCTGAAAGCCACTGACAACGGCGCCCGAACGCGCAAGCTACAATCAAGAGCTTTGTCAAGCACCCGAATTCAGGAGAAATTTTCATCATGGCCCTCGAACGCACGCTGTCCATCATCAAGCCCGACGCCGTGGCCAAGAATGTGATTGGCCAGATCTATGCCCGCTTTGAAACAGCAGGCCTGAAGATCGTGGCCGCCAGAATGGCCCACCTGTCTCGTGGCGAGGCCGAGGCCTTTTACGGTGTGCATAAGGATCGCCCTTTTTTCAACGACCTGGTCAAATTCATGACTTCAGGTCCGGTGATGATCCAGGCCCTGCAAGGCGAAAACGCCATCGCCAAGCACCGCGACCTGATGGGCGCTACCGATCCCAAGAAGGCCGAGAAGGGCACCATCCGTGCCGACTTTGCCGACAGCATCGACGCCAACGCGGTACACGGTTCCGATGCGGCTGAAACTGCCGGGGTGGAAATTGCCTTTTTCTTCCCGGGCATGAATGTCTATCCGCGCTGAAGCTGCGGCGGGCGCAGGCCCTGCGCGAGCAGTGGCACGTGTCCGACGTGGTCGACGTTGCGGCCTGACCTTCACGCAACCCCGGTGACAGTCGCATGACGGTCAATCTGCTCGACTACGATCTCGAAGCGATGACCGCCTTCTGCGAAGGGCTGGGCGAAAAGCGCTTCCGAGCGGTTCAGCTGTTTCGCTGGATCCACCAGCGCGGCGCACGTCGCTTTGACGACATGACCGATCTGGCCAAGTCGCTGCGCAGCAAGCTCGCCGATGTGGCCGTCGTGCAGCCGCTGCAGGTGCTGTCCGAGCACCGTTCAACCGATGGCACGGTGAAGTGGCTGTTTGACGTCGGCCAGGGCAACGCGGTCGAGACCGTGTTCATTCCCGAGACCGACCGAGGCACGCTGTGTGTGTCGTCTCAGGCGGGCTGTGCCGTGGGTTGCCGCTTTTGCTCCACGGGGCATCAGGGTTTCAGCCGCAACCTGAGCACCGGCGAAATCATCGCCCAGTTGTGGTTCGCCGAGCACAGCTTGCGCGCCAGCGGGCAACTGCTCCCGGGCCAGCGTGCCATCGACAACGTGGTCATGATGGGCATGGGCGAGCCGCTGCAGAACTACAGCGCGTTGCTGCCCGCCCTGCGTACCATGTTGGACGACCATGCCTACGGCCTGTCGCGGCGGCGTGTCACCGTGTCCACCTCAGGCGTGGTGCCGATGATCGAGCGCCTGCAGCAGGACTGCCCGGTGGCGCTGGCCGTTTCGCTGCACGCACCCGACGACCACTTGCGCGACTCACTGGTGCCCTTGAACAAGAAGTATCCGATCCGGGAACTGCTGGCAGCCTGCCGCAATTACCTGACTGCAGCACCCAGAGACTTCATCACCTTGGAATACTGCATGCTCGACGGCGTCAACGACTCGGTCGAGCAGGCCCAGGCCCTGGTGCAGTTGGTGCAGACCTCGCCGCATAACCGGGCCCTGCAAGGCCTGCCCTGCAAGGTGAACCTGATTCCCTTCAACCCGTTTCCGGCGTCCGGTTTGCACCGTTCGCCGCCCGATCAAGTCAAACGCTTTGCGCAGGTGCTGCAAGACGCCGGTATCGTGACCACGGTGCGCAAGACCCGAGGTGACGATATCGACGCGGCCTGTGGCCAGTTGGCCGGCGAGGTGCAGGACCGTACACAGGCCCGCGAGCGCCTGGCCCTGCGGCGCATTGACGTGCCGGTGGTGAGCGCGACCGCGGCAGCGCACCAGCGAGGACCTTCGCCATGACCCATTCGATGTTTCAGGCTGCCCTGCGCAGGGCTGCTGCGGCCGCTGGGGTCGTCGTGTTGGTCATGGCGGCGGGCTGTACCACCATCTCGGCACCTGCCGATGCTCGGGAGCCTCGCAACACGCCCATTGAAAACACGGGCGATCCGCAACGGCGTGCTGCAGTACGTCTGGAGTTGGCCGGCCTGTATCTCGGACGCGGCCAACTCACCACGGCGCTGGACGAAGTTCGCCAGGCGCTGGAGGCCCAGCCCGACCTGGCCGAAGCGCACGGCATGCGGGCCTTGATATTGGCCAGCATGAGCGACACCGTCGCTGCGGACAAGGCGTTCAAACGCGCCATCGAGTTGGCGCCGAAAAATGGTGGGGCGTTGCACAACTACGCTTGGTTCCTGTGTCAGCAGGATCGCTTCGCAGAGAGTGATGAACAGTTCAATGCGGCGATGGCCTTGCCGCAGTATCGTGACGGCGTGCGAACCTTGATGGCGCAGGGTGTCTGCCAGATCCGTGCGGGCCGCGTCGACGAAGCGGAACGAACACTGACCCGGTCCTATGAACTGGACCCTGCCAATCCCGTGACCGCCTACCATCTGAGCCGCTTGCTGCTGGACCGTGGAGCCTTGGAGCGCGCAAAGTTTCTGATCGGCCGTGTCAACAGCGTACCGCAGCAGGTGTCCGCGCAGAGCCTGTGGCTGGCTGCACGCATTGACAAGCGGCTGGGCAATACCGAGGCGCTGAAGGGCATCGGCCAACAATTGCGCAGCAAATACGCGCAGGCGCCTGAAACCGCCAAATTCGAAAGTGGCAAGTTTGATGACTGAAGGCACACAGCCGGACAGCGACCTGCGTGAATCCGCAGTGCCGGGCACGGCGCCCGCCCCGACGGCCGGCGGCTTGTTGCGGGCAGCTCGCGAGGGCCAGGGGCTGCACATTGCAGCCTTGGCTGCGGCCATCAAGGTCACCCAGCGCAAGCTCGAGGCGCTAGAAGGCGACCGCCTGGATGAACTGCCCGATGCCACGTTTGCCCGTGCCCTTGCGCAGTCCATTTGCCGAACCCTGAAGGTTGATCCGCGGCCCGTGCTGGATCTGCTGCCGCCCGTTGGCGCGCGGTCCCTGCTGCCCAATTCTCGGGTGCAACCCAGCCCCTTTCGAGAGTCGAGCGACCGCGCGCAGCCTGGCCTGGGTGCACGCTTCAGCCCCTTGTTCTGGTTGGCGATGGTGTTGGTGCTCGCGGCCCTGGTGGTTTATTTCCTGCCGGCGGACCTCTTCAAGATGGCGCCATGGGCCGACCAGACCCGCGTCGAGGTGGTGCCCACCATCGTTTCAGTGCCGCCGGTGGACGATGCGGCCTCTGCCGCTGCACCGGCGGCCAGTACCGCGGTGCAGCCGGCCGCCGCTGTTGTCGAACCCGAACCTGCGGCCTCGGCGCCTGATGTGGCCGTGGCAGGATCCGAAACCGTGTTTTCCGTGCCGACCGCCGCGGCTGCAGAAGCCGACACCACCGTGAAGCGAACCCTGGTGATCACCACCACCGACGTCAGCTGGGTCGAGGTGCGCGACAGTCGCGGCCAGGTATTGATCAGCGAAACGGTGGCGCCGGGACGCACGGTTGGCCTGGACGGCAGTCTGCCCTTCAAGCTGCTGGTGGGCAACGCGGCTGCGACGCGCATCACTTTCAAGGGTCGGCAGGTCGACTTGAATGCCAATGCGCGCGAAAATGTGGCGCGTTTTGAACTGCAATAGAACCAGCCCTTGCCCGACCACCCCACTGCGGACCCCGCCATGAGCACGCCAGATACACCCGACAACATTGCAGCGGCCGCGCCCGCGGCACGTCGCTCCTTGCAGGCGCGGGTGGTCTGGGGAGACCATGTCGTCACCGTGGGCGGCGACGCGCCGGTTCGGGTGCAGGCCATGACCAATACCGACACGGTGGACGTCATTGGCACGGCCATCCAGGTCAAGGAACTGGCGCAGGCGGGCAGCGAGATGGTGCGCATCACCGTCAACACGCCCGAAGCTGCCGAGGCGGTGCCGCACATCCGCGAGCAGCTCGACCGCATGGGCCAGCCGGTGCCCTTGATCGGTGACTTCCACTACAACGGCCACCGCCTGCTCACCGACTATCCGGCCATGGCACAGGCCTTGAGCAAATACCGCATCAACCCTGGCAACGTGGGCAAGGGCGACAAGCGCGATCGTCAGTTCGGGCAGATGGTTGAAGCGGCCGTCAGGTACGACAAGGTGCTTCGCATCGGGGTCAACTGGGGCAGTCTGGACCAGGAACTGCTGGCGCAACTGATGGATGAAAACGCCAAGCGGTCGCGGCCGCTGGACGCCAAGCAGGTGATGTACCAGGCGCTGGTGCAATCGGCCCTGGGGTCGGCCGCAGTGGCGCAGGACATGGGCATGCGCCCCGAACAGATCATCATCAGCTGCAAGGTCAGCGGTGTGCAGGATTTGATTTCGGTGTACCGCGCCTTGTCACAGCGCTGCAACTACCCGCTGCACCTGGGCCTGACTGAAGCCGGCATGGGCACCAAGGGTACGGTGGCCAGCGCCACGGCGCTGTCCATCCTGCTGCAGGAAGGCATTGGCGACACCATCCGCGTGAGCCTGACGCCCCAGCCCGGCGAGGCGCGCACACAAGAGGTGGTGGTGGCGCTGGAAATTCTGCAGTCGCTGGGCCTTCGGGCCTTCAACCCCAGCGTCACGGCCTGCCCGGGCTGTGGCCGAACCACCAGCACGACCTTCCAGGAACTGGCCAAGGAAATCGATGATTTCCTGCGTGCCCAGATGCCGGTGTGGAAAAGTCGCTATCCCGGTGTTGAAAACATGAAAGTGGCCGTGATGGGCTGCATCGTCAACGGGCCGGGCGAAAGCAAACATGCCGACATCGGCATCAGCCTGCCCGGCACGGGCGAAGCGCCGGCGGCGCCGGTGTTCATCGACGGTGAAAAGGCGCTGACGCTGCGG
>JAHECB010000327.1 GCA_024641925.1 Betaproteobacteria bacterium | reverse complement strand
GGTGTGCCGGTGGCCGTGAACCACACGCGGCGCTGGGCCAGCGACGTGCAGGCCCTGGCCGCCGAGCTGAAAGCCGGCACCTGGGGTGCAGTGCGCTCCGCGGTGGGCACGTACAACAAGGGTGTGTTGAACAACGGCAGCCACCTGGTGGACCTGCTGCACCTGTGGCTGGGCCCGATGCGCGTGCTGCATGCCGGCGAGCCGGTGTTTGACCATTGGTCCGACGACCCCACGGTGCCAGCCATGCTGCAGTCCGACAGCGGTGTGCCGGTGCATCTGAACACGGCGCATTCCGCGGACTGCGCCATCTTCGAGCTGCAGCTGTACACCGAGCGCGCCGTCATCAGCATGGAAGACGGCGGCCTGCAGTGGCGTGTGCGGCGCGTCACCGGCAGCCCGCATTTCCAGAACTACCGCGTCTTCGACTGCGGTGAACGCCGGTCGGGCGACTACCTCTACGCCATGCGCAATGCGGTGCACAACCTGCACCAGCACCTGACACGCGGCGAACCGCTGGCCAGCACCGGCGCCACGGCGCTGGCGGCACAGCGCGTGTGCGAGGCCATCCGCCACCGCGCGCAGGCATTGAAGCCGTTGTCTCCACAAACCGTGACCGAGATCTCCGCATGAACCAACCCACCGAAACGCTGGCGCTGCTGGGCGGCACGCCGGCTGTGCGCCAGCTGCCCGCGCATCCTTCCCTATTGGGCGACGCCGACATCGAAGCCGTGACCCAGGTCATGCGCGGCGGTGTGCTGTCGGGCTACATCGGCGCGCCGGGGCAGGCTTTCATGGGCGGCGAGCGTGTGCGCGCCTTTGAAGCGCAATGTGCAGCCTACTTTGGCGTGCGCCACGCGCTGGCCGTGAATTCCTGGACCAGCGGCCTGGTGTGTGCCGTCGGTGCCATCGGCATCGAGCCAGGTGACGAGGTCATCACCACGCCGTGGACCATGGCCGCCACCGCCACCGCGGTGCTGCACTGGGCTGGCATTCCGGTGTTTGCCGACATCGACCGCCGCACCTACAACCTGTGCCCGGACAGTGTGGAGCGTTTGATCACGCCGCGCACCAAGGCCGTGATCGCGGTGGACATCTTTGGTCAGAGCGCGGACATGACCCGCCTGCGTGAGATCTGCAACCGCCATGGCCTGAAGCTGCTCAGCGACTGTGCGCAGGCGCCGGGTGCCACCCACCATGGCGCAGCTGCCGGCACGCTGGCCGACATCGGCGGCTACAGCCTGAACTACCACAAGCACATCCACTGCGGTGAAGGCGGTGTGCTGGTCACCAACGACGACAACCTGGCGCGGCGCCTGGCGCTCATCCGCAACCACGCCGAAGCCGTGGTGCAGACCGACGACCCTGCCGAACTGGTCAACCTGCTGGGGCACAACTTCCGCCTGGGCGAAATCGAAGCCGCTATTTCGTCGGTGCAACTGCCCCAGCTCGCCGCGCGGGTGGCCCGCCGCCAGCAGGCGGCGGCCGAGTTGAACGCCGGCCTGGCCGGGCTGCCGGGCCTGAGCACGCCGGTCGTGCTGGCCGGCAACAGCCACGTCTACTACATCTATGCTTTGCAGCTGGACACAGCCCGTCTGGGCGTGAGCCGCGAGCGCCTGCTGCAGGCGCTGACGGCCGAAGGCGTGCCGGGTCTGGTGGGCAGCTACCAGAACCTGCACCTGCTGCCCCTGTTTCGCCACCGCATCGCCTATGGGCGCGGCGGTTTCCCCTGGATCGGGGCACAGGGCAACAGCAGGGTCACTTACGGCCCGGGCCTGTGCCCGGCGGCGGAGGACCTACACAGCCGCAGTTTCTTCGGCCTGGCCATGGGTCAGTTTGCGCTCGGCAGCGACGACGTGGCGCAAGTCGTTCGCGCTTTCAAGAAGGTCTGGGCACAGCTGCCGGCATTGCGCCAGGCTGTGAGCGTGGCGGCTTGAACCCCGTTCGTCCCCAGAGCGCCGCGGCCCAAGCCGGGCTGTTGGCGCCGCTGCCGGTGCTGCAGGGCCGGCGTGTGGTGCTGCGGCCCATGCGGGCTGATGACATCACCGAGCAACATGTGCTGTGGCTGAACGACCCCGAGGTGGTGCGGTATTCCAACCAGCGCTTTGTTCGCCACACCCGTATCGGTTGCCTGCAATACCTGGCGGGTTTTGAAGGCAGCCCCAATCTGTATGCCAGCATTCGATTGCCCGATCCGGATGGGACCGGTGAAAGCCGTATCGGCACCATCACCGGCTATCGAAACCCGTACCACGGCACTGCCGACATGGGCATCCTGATGGGCGACCGCGCGGTGTGGGGTCAGGGCCTGGGGCGCGACGCGTTCTGCACGCTCGCCGACTGGCTGGCGTTGCAGCCTGGCATGCGCAAGATCACCTGCGGCACGTTGGCCAGCAACCTCGCCATGCTGCAGGTGGCCCACGCTGCAGGCTTTGTCCGCGAGGCCGTTCGAACTGCGCAGGAACTGGTTGACGGCCAGGCCACCGACCTGGTGCTGTTCGCCCGCTTCTGCTGATTCCTGGTGATGCTCGGCAACCCGAAACTGCCAGCCTCGGTGGCGGTAGTGGCCCTTGATGCCGGTGCCTGCAATCTGATGCTGCCCTGGCTGGACCAGGCCGTTGCGCAAGGCCACGTGCTGGCCTGTGTGCAAGGCCCGTCGCGGGCTCTCTGGCAAAACCGGTTTGGCACTTCGGCCTGCGTCGACACCCTGGAAGCGGCCATGGCAGGCCGTGACCTGGTGTTGACCGGCACGGGCTGGGCCAGCACGCTGGAGCACGACGCCCGGGTGCTGGCGTCTGACCTGGGCATCCAGAGTGTCGCCGTGATCGACCACTGGGTGAACTACCCCGAGCGCTTTGTATTCCACGGGCGCCAGCAATGGCCGGATCAGTTCTGGGTGAGTGACGACTGCGCGGTCACCATCGCCAGCCGGCACTTTCCGGTACACCGCTTGCGCTGTTATGCCAACCACTACCTGCGCGAGCAGGTGCAGGCCATCAAGCCGCTGCGCGCAGGGCAGGGTGATGGACTGCTGGTGATGGAGCCCTTGCGTCACGACTGGGGGCGTGGTGTGGCCGGGGAGTGGCAGGCGCTGGACTACTTCATGCAGCGCAGGCAGGCGGTGGGTTTGGTCGGCAGCGTGCGCCTGCGCCCGCACCCGTCTGATGCACCCGGCAAATACGCTGAATGGCTGACGCGCCACCCGGCTGTGTCCCTGGACACCCATGACACGCTGGCCGCCGCTTTGGGACCGGCGCGCTGGGTCGTGGGCTGCGAATCCTTTGCGCTGGTGGTGGCGCTGGCGGCCGGCCGCGAGGTGTGGAGCAGCCTGCCGCCTTGGGCGCCGGCCTGTCGCTTGCCGCATGCGGGGCTGCGCCACCTGTCCACCACCGTTTTGGCGCCGGTTGCCACCTGGGCCTGATTTGCGCCGCGCTTTCAGCGGCGCAACGCCGGTTCAGCCCCCGGGCCGTCGGGCCAGTTCATCGCTCACCAGCCGCACCACCAGCTTGTCCAGTGTCTGCACCGAGTAGTTGTTGACGTCGTGCACCGTTTCGCGGCCGGGGCCGCTGGCGGGGTTGCGGGCTTGTGCGTAGGTCAGGAAGACAAAGCGCCCGCCGGTGTATTGCGCCAGCTGCCGCCACACGGCTTCGCCAAAGCGGTCCAGCCCACTGGCGCCCACGGTGAACAGCTTGATGCCGCGCGCCAACGCGCCTTGCATGTCGTTGTCGTAGGCGGGGCTGCGGGTCTGCCGGTGCGGCGGCGCGTCGCCCAGCAACACCACCAGGCGGGTGGCGCCGTCACCGCGCCAGGACAGGCGGTGAACGGCCGTGTGCAAGGCTTCGTTCACGGCCTCGGGGTAGTCGCCGCCACCGCCCGCCTGCAGGCCGGACAACACCTGCTGGAAGGCATCGAGCCGGTTGCTGAAGTCGTGCGCGCGTACAAAAAAGGCGTCACCGCGGTCGCGGTAGGACACCAGGGCAAAGCAGGTCTGGGGCCGGCTGGGGAGTTGGGCGATCTGGTCGGCCATGGCCTGCATCGAAGAGCGGAGCTTCTGAATTTCATCGGCCATGGACCCGGTGGCGTCAACCAGGAACACCAGGTCCAGACGCGCGCGGGTGGTCGGCAGTCCGCCGTCCAGCGTCACCTGCAGTTGGTCGCGCTGCCCGCGCCGCAGCAGGGCCGTGCCTTGCAGCATGCCGTCGCCGCTGGCTCTGCTGACCTGCACCTCCAGCACCGACTCGGTGATGCCGGCCACGCGCGGGTGCAGCCAGACCTGACCGCCGGCGTCGGTGCGGGCCCACAGCGGTCGTGCCTGGCCGCCCGCGTGCAAGGTGACGCGGGCATCGGGCACCGGTTGGCCGCGCGTGTCGTGCACCGTGAGCAGGTAGCGTTCGGACACGTCACGGGGGTGGGGGTGCAATGATGCCGTTCTGCTTGTGAAAGCCAGGTAGGCCCCGAAGTCGGCGTTGTCGTCGACAACCCCCGCGGTGACGGGCTCGGTCTGCTGACGCGGACGGGTGTTGTCACCGCGTCGGTGGCCAGGCGCGCCAGCGCTTTCCGCCCGTTCAAGCTTGTCGTTTCGGCTGACTTCTGCGGAGGCCATGGCGTCGACGGCCGGCATCCCGGGCGCGGCGGGTGCGGCTGCAGATTCGGGCGATGGCCGCGCCAGGGGTTCCGCGTCTTTCAGATGTTCACGGCGCGATTCCCTCAGCGCGGCGGCTGACCCATGGAGCAGCTTGCCCCGACGTGCGGCTTGTTGGGGGTCGGGCCCGGGCCCGGGCAGGTCGATCAGGGCCGGATCGCGGTCGCAGTTTTGTGCCTCTGGCGCGGCCGGTTCGCCGCTGGCCGGTCCTGGCCAAAGAACCGCCGACCAGGGCGCTGGCCCGGGGACGGGGCCGGGTTGAATCGGTGCGGCCGGCGAAGTCCAGTCGTGTGCCGTGCTGACGCAGGCAGCGGTGCCCAGCAAGGTCAGCAAGGCTGCGGCGGTCAGTCGGCGGCAAACGCGTCTGGCGGTGGGCGAAGGCAATTGAGACATGATGGCTCCAGGGCAGGTGGGACCCCACGGCCCCGTCCACCTGATACGGCCCACGTTCCGGTATG
>JAHECB010000326.1 GCA_024641925.1 Betaproteobacteria bacterium | reverse complement strand
CGGTTCAGTGCCGGCAACACCACACCCTTGCTGTTGGCGGGGCGGTCACTGGCGGCCGCCAGTTGAAGCGCCCGTTCTTGCACCTTGGCGGCAAACTGCGCCGGTTTGACCACGTCGTCCACCAGGCGCCATTCCTTGGCGCGCTGGCCTCGCACGCCTTCAACGCTGGTGCAGAACAGGTCGGCCAGGTCGTGGCGCACCTTGCGTTTGTCAGTGACGCGGGTCAGGCCGCCGGTGCCCGGCAGCACACCCAATAAGGGCACTTCGGGCAGACTGACGGCGCTGCTGCGGTCGTCGACCAGGATGATCTCGTCGCAGGCCAGCGCCAGCTCATATCCACCACCGGCACAGGCGCCGTTCACGGCAGCCAGGAATTTCAGCCCGCTGTGGGCGCTGCTGTCTTCCAGACCATTACGGGTTTCGTTGGTGAACTTGCAGAAGTTCACCTTCCAGGCGTGGCTGGAAACGCCCAGCATGAAGATGTTGGCGCCCGAGCAGAACACCTTGTCCTTGGCGCTGGTGACCACCACGGTACGCACTTCCGGGTGTTCAAAGCGGATGCGGTTGACCGCGTCATTCAGCTCGATGTCCACACCCAGGTCGTAGCTGTTCAGCTTCAGCTTGTAGCCGGGGCGCAGGCCGCCGTTTTCGTCGAAGTCAGCCGCCAGCGTGGCAACAGGGCCCTCGAAACTCAGCTTCCAGTGGCGGTATTGGTTCGGGTGGGTCTGGTAGTCGACGCGGGTGGGGATGGTCATGGCTTCTCCAAGCGGGTTGTTCTGACGATGTGCAAGCCGCTGCACATCGTGATAGGCACTTTACTGCATATCATTGGATGACGTCAAGCATTTTGCTGCATGTTTTGTGGTTGATCGATCTTCAGCGCCTGACGCACCAGGCCCCGCAGCGCCAGGAACGTGGGCTCCAGCGCGGCTTCGCTGGTGTTGAGCCGGAACTCCGCCTTGGCATAAAAGGGCGCCCGTCCGGCCAGGATGGCTTTCAGGTCCTGCATGGCCTCCTTGTTGCCGGCCATGGGACGCAGGTCGCCCTGCGCGGCCACGCGCTGCATGTGGTCTTCGGGGTCGGCCTGCAACCACACGGTAGTGCAGTGTGCCAGCAGCAGGTTGAAGGTGGCGGGATCGGACACCAGGCCACCTGGGGTGGCAATGACGGCTTCGGGGTAGATCTGGATGGCCTCTTCCAGCGCGCGCCGCTCGTAGCGGCGGTAGGCGCTCTGGCCGTAAAGGCCCTGGATTTCGTTGATCGAACAGCCGGCGAATTTTTCGATCTCGCGGCTGAGTTCCACAAACGGAAAGTCCAGATTTTCGGCCAGCAGCTGGCCCAACGTGGATTTGCCCGCGCCGCGCAGGCCCACCAATGCCACGCGGGCACTGCGCGCCAGGCCGCCGCGGCCGTGTCCGCCGCCAGTGCCCAGCATTTCGCCCACGGCTTCGCGCACCCGGCGCAAGGTGGATTCGTCACTGTGTTCCAGCATTTCTCGCAGCATCAGCCATTCGGGTGAACGGGTCGTGGTATCGCCCAGCAGTTCGGCCAAGCTGCATTTCAGCGCGTGCGCAACGTGCAGCAACACGAGCACCGAGGCGTTGCCCACGCCGTATTCCAGGTTGGCCAAGTGCCGTTCAGAGACATCAGCCGCGGCCGACAAGGCCTTGCGCGTCATGCCGCGGCGGGACCGCAACTGGCGAACCCGGTCACCCAAGGCCTGCAGGAAAGGGTTCTTGGCGCCGTCGTCACCCACGCCCCCGGTGTGCTGCGACGACAGGGTCGGCGCCGCAGCAGCGGTCGGTGTTAACCCGGGATCCTGCAATATAGTGCTTGACATGGCAAAACGTTGCTCATAAAGTGGTTGCAAGCACAATACTGCATGTTGTGCGGATCTGCAAGTCGAAACAGGTCAAGCTGTCACAGCAGGAGCCCGGCAACCCACAGTGCGTACCGCAGGAGACAACATGACCCAGACCCAGCGGGCACCCGCAGCCCCGCCCGAACACTTCAACATCGCCCAGCACCTGCTGCAGGCCAACCAGCACCGCGCGGGCAAGGCTGCTTTTGTCGACGATGCCGGCACGCTGACTTATGGCGCACTGGACGTCCGCGTGCGCCGCCTGGCGGCCGGCCTGCGCAGCCTGGGCCTGCGGCGCGAAGAGCGTGTGCTGCTGCTGATGCTGGACAACAACGACTGGCCGGTGGCCTTTCTGGGGGCCTTGCATGCCGGCCTGGTGCCGGTGGCGGTGAACACGCTGCTGACCACCGACGACTACGCCTACATGCTGGAACATTCCCGCGCCCAGGCGGCGCTGGTGTCGGCGGCACTGTTGCCCAAACTGCAGTCGGCCATGGAGCAGGGCGGGCATGAAGTGGGTACCGTGGTCGTGTCCGGCGCTCAAGGCACGCTGGCCACGGGCCAGCAGTCGATGGAAATGCTGATCCAGGCGCATGAACCCGCGCCCCAGGCGGCAGACACCCGTGCCGAAGACCCTGGCTTCTGGTTGTACTCGTCGGGCTCCACCGGACGCCCCAAGGGCACCGTGCACACCCACGCCAACCTGTACTGGACGGCAGAGCTCTACGGCAAGGCGGTGCTGGGTCTGACCGAACAGGACACGTGTTTTTCCGCCGCCAAGCTGTATTTTGCCTATGGCCTGGGCAATGCGCTGACCTTCCCTCTGGCGGTCGGTGCCACCACACTGCTGATGGCCGAACGGCCCACACCCGACGCCGTTTTCAAGCGCTGGCGCGGCGGCGTGGGCGGTGTCAAGCCCACCGTGTTCTACGGTGCCCCCACCGGCTTTGCCGGCATGCTGGCAAACCCGCAACTGCCGGCGCGCCACGAAGTGTCGCTGCGCATGGCCTCATCCGCTGGCGAGGCCTTGCCTGCTGAATTGGGTGAACGCTTCAAGGCGCATTTTGGTGTCGACATCGTGGACGGCATCGGCTCCACCGAAATGCTGCACGTCTATTTGTCCAACCGCCCCGAGCGGGTGCGCTACGGCAGCACCGGCTGGCCGGTGCCGGGTTATGAAGTGGCGCTGCGTGGCGAAGACGGCGGCGCAGTGCCCGATGGCGAGCCCGGTGACCTGTACATCCAGGGCCCGAGCGCGGCGCTGATGTACTGGGGCAACCGCGACAAGTCGCGCGAAACCTTCCAGGGCCGCTGGACCAAAAGCGGCGACAAGTACGTGCTGAACAGCGACGGCAGCTACACCTACAGCGGCCGCAGCGACGACATGCTGAAGGTCAGCGGCATCTATGTCAGCCCCTTTGAGGTAGAAGCCACGCTGGTCCAGCACCCGGCCGTGCTGGAAGCCGCCGTCATCGGCACGCCCGACGCCAACGGCCTGACGCGGGCCAAAGCATTTGTGGTGCTGAAGCCCGGCACCAAAGCCGACGATGCAGAGCTGAAAGCTTTTGTGAAAGACCGCCTGGCGCCCTACAAGTACCCGCGCCTGATCGAGTTTGTGGCCGAACTGCCCAAAACCGCCACCGGCAAGATCCAGCGTTTCAAGCTGCGTGACCTGGAAGCTGAACGCGGCGCGGCAGGCTGAATGTCTCACGCCGTGGTACCGGACAAGCTGCAGTCGGCCTTTGTCGACATCGCGTGGCGCCAGCGCAGGGTGCGCATCGAACACCGGTGGCTGAACGCTGACCGCACCGGCGCGCCCTTGATGGTGTTCCTGCACGAAGGCCTGGGCAGTGTGGCCATGTGGAAGGACTTCCCGCAGCGCCTGTGCAGCAGCCTGGGCTGTCGCGGCCTGGTGTATTCACGCCCGGGATATGGCCAGTCCACACCGCGCCCCGACAGCGAGGTCTGGCACAACGACTTCATGCACCATCAGGCCCTGGAAGTGCTGCCCGCCTTGATGCAGGCCTTGAACATCGACGACCCGCAAGACCCACCCTGGCTGTTTGGCCACAGTGACGGCGCCAGCATCGCCTTGCTCGCCGCCGCACACCGACCTGACCACGTGGCAGGTGTGGTGGCGCTGGCGCCGCATATCTTTGTCGAAGACGTGGCGCTGCGCAGCATCGAACAAGCCCGGCAGGCTTATGAACACGGCAAGCTGCAAGAAGGCTTGGCGCGCTACCACGACGACCCGGATTCCGCCTTCTGGGGCTGGAACCGCATCTGGCTGGAACCCGGGTTTCGCAGTTGGACCATCGAGGACGAGATGCGGTCCATCCGCTGCCCGGTGTTGGCCGTTCAAGGGCATGACGACGAGTACGGCACCCTGGGGCAGATACGCGGTGTTGTTCAACGGGTGCCCGGGTCACAATTGCTGGCGTTGCCCGCGTGTGGCCATTGGCCGCACCGCGACCAGCCTGAGGCGCTGATCAGCGCCGTTGCCACTTTCTTTTCAGACCACCCTCATCCTTCAGGAGTCACGCCATGAAAGCTCGAACCCTCTTCCGCACCACCGCTTTGTTCAGCGCACTGTCGCTGGCCGCCACGCTGGCGATGGCCCAACCTGGCGGCAAGATCAAGGTGGGCCTGATGCTGCCCTACACCGGCACCTATGCGGCACTGGGCACGGCCATTGAAAATGGCTTCAAGCTGTACATCGACGAACAGGGCGGCAAGCTGGGCGGACGCGAGATCGAGTACGTCAAGGTCGACGACGAAAGCGCACCAGCCAAGGCCACCGACAACGTCAACAAACTCATCAAGCGGGACAACGTCGATGTGCTGGTGGGCACCGTGCACAGCGGCGTGGCCATGGCCATGGCCAAGGTGGCCAAAGAAACCGGCACCATCTATATCGTGCCCAACGCCGGCGCCAATGCCGTGACCGGTGCCATGTGCGCGCCCACCACCTTCCGCAGCAGCTTTTCGAACGGGCAGCCGGGTTATGCCATGGGCGAAGCCGCGGCCAAGCGCGGCCACAAGACGGCCGTCACCATCACCTGGAAGTACGGCGCGGGCGACGAAAGTGTCGAAGGCTTCAAGGAAGCCTTCGAAAAAGGCGGCGGCAAGGTCACCAAGGAATTGACCGTGCCGTTCCCGAGTGTGGAATTCCAGGCCTTGCTGACAGAAATCGCAGCACTGAAGCCCGACATGGTCTACACCTTCTTTGCGGGCGGCGGCG
>JAHECB010000060.1 GCA_024641925.1 Betaproteobacteria bacterium | reverse complement strand
TAGCTCACCGACAGGGCGCGCAGCGTGGTGTTGACCAGCGGTGTGGTGAAGATGGTGCGGTGCATGGCGTCGGCAGGGTTGTCGCAGGTCCGTGGACCCGTGGGCACCGCAAATCGGGGTTCCTGATTGTGAAGGGGGCCGTTTGTGCACCCGCAGGGGTTGTTGGCATCGTCATGCCGATCAGTCCGGATTGTGATGCGGCTCGGCCTGCCATCCGTTGTTGTCCAGGCCACCAGCCCCTGTCCCCCGTGTTGCATCGAGACCCCCCCAAGAATGCCTCCCCCGTGCGCGTTGGCGCTGTGCACCGAGCGGGCTTGACGCCCGTGTTGCGCCCATGAGCCTGTTGCTCAGCGGCAAGAAGTACGACATCCCCGGTGCCTGCCGGCTGAGCTGCCGCATTGCCGGCGAAGGTACGCCCGTCCTGCTGCTGCACGGTATCGGGTGCACGTCGTCGATGGTCGAGATGCTGCCCTTGTTTGACGCGCTGCAGAGCAAGCACCAGGTTTTTGCGCTGGACCTGCCCGGTTTTGGCGGCAGCGACCGTGGGCCGCGGGCCTACACGCCGCGCCTCATGACCGACGCCCTGCACCGTGCGGCGGCCTTTGTGCGCGTCAAGAGCGGCCTGCGTGCCCGGCATGCACTGGATGCGGTGGCCTTTGGCAAGTCCTGTGAATTCCTGGCCCGCGCTGCGGTGGAAGACCCGGTGCGCTGGGGCCGCCTGGCCCTGGTCAGCCCCACGGGCATCAACGGTCCGGGCCAGACCTGGCGCGAGCGCTTTGTGCTCAAGCGCCCGCGACTGGCCCACACGTTTCTGCATGCGGACACCTGGAGCCAGGCGTTTTTTGAATTGCTCACATCGCCGGGCATGGTGCGCCGTACCTTGCGGCGTTCGTTTGGCAGCCGCAATGTCGACCACGGCCTGATTGCGGAGTCGGTCAAGACCGCCGCGGCCGCAGGCGCGCGTTTTGCGCCCCTGGCCTATCTGAGCGGTCGGCTGGAGAGTGCTGACATCCAGCAGATCTACGCGGCCATCGAGCAGCCGGTGTGGGTGACCCACGGTTCCCGCGGCCTGGCGAACCAGTTCAGGCACAACCCCGCGCTCGAAGCCAAGCCCAATTGGCGCCTGACGGCCTTTGGCTCCGGGCAGATGCCGCACTTCCAGAACACCCACACCTTTGTGCGCGTGCTGACGCATTTTCTGCGCGACAGCGCCTGATGGTCATCAGGTCTTGTTGAACGGGCCGACTGCAGCTGGCCGCAGAGGCTGTGCGCGCCACGTGGCGCGTCACTCGTGTCGAAGCGCCTCGATCGGGTCCAGGCGGGCAGCACGCCGCGCTGGAAAGTATCCAAACAGCACGCCGATGGCGGCCGAAAAGACGAAGCTCAGCAGATTCACACCCGGGTTGAAGACGTAGGGAATCGACATCAGGGCCGCCAGACCCATCGACGCGCCGGTGGCCAGCACGATGCCGATCAGCCCGCCCAGAGCGGCCAGCACCACGGCTTCGATCAGGAACTGCATCAGCACCTCGCGTTCCAGCGCGCCGATGGCCAAGCGCAAGCCGATCTCGCGTGTGCGTTCGGTCACGCTGACCAGCATGATGTTCATGATGCCGATGCCGCCGACCAGCAGGCTCACGGCCGCCACCGCGCCCAGCAGCATGGTCATGACACGCGTGGTGCCTGACAGCCTGTCACCCAGTTGCTTGGTGTCGAGCACATTGAAGTTGTCGTCGTCGCTGTCGGCCAACTTGCGGCGCTCGCGCAGCAACTGACCCATGCCGGCCTTGACGCGTTCGGCGTCGCTGCCGTCGGCCATCGACACCAGCAGCGTATTGACCAGCGTGTTGCCTGTGATGCGCCGCTGCAGCGTCTTGATGGGCACCAGCACCAGATCGTCCTGGTCGTTGCCGAACGAACCCTGACCCTTGGACCCCAGCACACCCACGATCTCGCAGCTGATCTGCTTCACGCGCAAGGACTCGCCCAGTGCGAAGCGGTCGCCAAACAACTCGCGGCGCACGGTCTCGCCGATCACGCAGACCGCAGCGCCGGCCCGCATTTCGTCATCGGTGAACAGGCGGCCCTGGGCCAGCGTCCAGTTGCCGATGAACAGCCAGTCGTTGGTGCTGCCCGTGATGACGCTGCTCCAGTTGCGGCCGTTGGCGACCAAGGTGCCGGCTGAACGCGCTTCCGGCGCAGCGGCGGCAACGCCGCCGATCGGGGTGGCGATGGCTTCGGCGTCACTGTCCTTGAACGCCGGAGCGCTGGTGCCCCCACTGCCGGGGCCCATGCGCTGGCCTGGACGCACCTGCAGCAGGTTGGTCCCCAGCCCTGAAATCTGGTTCTGGACGGCCAGCGTCGCCCCGTTGCCTACCGTGACCATGGTGATCACCGCACTGACACCGATGACGATGCCCAGAACGGTCAGGAACGATCGCATCAGGTTGCGCCGGATCGAGCGCAGCGCCAGCAGCAGCGTGCTAAGCCACATGGACAAATTCCGCTGCCGCGCCTGGCGGGGCGATGGCAACACCGCCACCACCGCCGCCAGCGGGGTTTGGGTTGCGGTGATCGCTGGCAACCACGCCGTCGACAAAGCGCACGATGCGTTTGGCGTAGGCCGCCATTTCGGCCTCGTGCGTCACCATCAGCACGGTGATGCCCTGGTCGGCATTGAGGTGCCAGAGCAGCTCCATGATTTCGCGGCTGCGCTGGGTGTCCAGGTTGCCGGTGGGCTCGTCGGCCAGCAGCACGGCGGGCTCGGTGACGATGGCCCGCGCAATGGCCATCCGCTGCTGCTGCCCGCCCGAGAGTTCACCGGGCGTGTGGTGTTCCCAGCCCTTCAGGCCCACGGCGTCGAGTGCCCGCGCCGCCATCGTGCGGCGCTGGGTGGTGGACTCGCCGCGGTAGACCAAGGGCAGCTCCACGTTCTCCTGCGCAGACGTGCGCGCCAGCAGGTTGAAGCCCTGGAACACAAAGCCGAGGTAGCGGCGGCGAAGGCGCGCGCGCTGGTCGCGGCTCAAAGCGTCGACCCGCACGCCCTGGAACAGGTATTCACCCGCGCTGGGTGTGTCCAGGCAGCCCAGCGTGTTCATGGCCGTGGACTTGCCGGACCCACTGGGGCCCATGATGGCCACGAACTCGCCCTTTTCGATGTCCAGATCCACGCCCTTGAGCGCCTGGAAGGCGGTTCTGCCCGTGCCATACACCTTGGTGATGCCGCGCAGGCGGATCAACGGAACCGACGGCGGCGTGGCGGGCTCATCGGCCAGCGTCTGGCTGTCGTCGCCAGCAGGACTCATGGCGCAGCGCCTGCGCTGCGTTGTTCGGTGATGATGGCCATGCCGGCGCTCAGGCCCTCGCCCGGGACCTCGGTCATGCGGCCGTCGCTGATGCCGGTTGTCACCGTGACGGCCACCGCCTGGCCGTCACGCAAGACCCAGATGCGGCGTACGCCGGGCGCCTTGCTTTCGGTACCCGCCACCTTGGCCCGGCTGCCGCCGGGGCGGCGGGGCAGCATCGACGACAGGATGCTGCTGCCCGCGCTGCCCTTGGCGGCCGTGGCCTGGGCCGAGGGCGAAAAGCGCAACGCCGTGTTGGGCACCAGCAACACATCGTTGCGGTCGATGGTGACGATGGTGGCCACCGCGGTCATGCCGGGCCGCAAGCTCAGGTCGCTGTTGTCGACGTCCAGCGTGGCCACGTAGGTCACGACGTTGTTGGTGGTGGTTGAGCCAAAAGCGACGCGCCGGATGGTGGCCGGGTAACTGCGCGACGGGTAGGCGCTGACCGTGAAGGTGGCGCGCTGGCCCACCTTCACACTGCCGACGTCGGCCTCGTCGATGCTGGCTTCCAGTTGCAGCTGGGTGAGGCTCTCGGCCACGGAAAACAGTGTCACGGCCTGCAGCGATGCGGCCACCGCATTGCCCGGGTCCAACGAGCGGCTGAGCACGACGCCGTCGATCGGTGAACGTATCGAAGCCTTGGACCGGTTGGTCTCATCGGTCGACAAGGTGGCCTGCGCGACGGCCACGTTGGCGCGTGCGCTGGCCACGCTGGCCAGCGCACGGTCGACGCTGGCGCGCGCCGTGTCGAGTTCGGTGGCCGACGGCACCTTGCCGCCAGACAGCCGCGACACTTCTTCAAACCGCGCCAGCGTGGCCTGTGCTTCCTGGACCGTGGCCGTGGCTTGAGCCTGCTGCGCCTGCGCGGCGGCCAGTGAGGCGCGCGAGCGGGTCACCTGGTCGCTGAACTTGGACACATCGAGTTCAACCAGCACCTGCCCAGCCTTGACGCGGTCATTCACATCGACCAGCACCCGCTTGACGGTACCCGACAGCTCGCTGCCGATGTTGACCGACCGTGTAGATTACAGCGTGCCGTTGGCGGAAACGTTCAAGGCCAGCCGGCCTGTTTTCAGCGGCGTGGTCACGTAGCTCGGCAGCTGATCTGCCTGCTGGCGTTCCTGCCAGAAGTACAGGGCGCCGGCCACCAGCAGCAAGGCGCCGAGTGCCAGCCACAGTGAACGCCGCTGCCACCAGCGCAGCGGCGCGTCTTCGCCCAGCAGGGCCTGCAGTTCGGCGGTGGGGGTGGTGCTCTCGTTCATCGGGGTGCTCGGACAGGGGTATCGACTGCAAGGTCCGCTGACACACCGGCGGCGCTTTCGCCGGCCCCGGAGGTCCAGCCGCCGCCCAAGGCCTTGAACAGGCGCAGGTGGTTGGTGATCAGGCTGGTCTGCGCGCTGGCCAGGCCGTCCTGCGTTGACATCAGGCTGCGCTGGGTGTTCAGCACGGTGGTGAAGTCGACCAGGCCGCTGCTGTAACGTTGGCGCGCCAGCCACTCGGCATTGGCCGCCGCTGCGCTGGCGGTCTGCAGCTGAACCAGTCGCTCGCGATCACCGCGCAAGGCCACCAAGGCGTCTTCCACCTCCTGCAGTGCGCCGAGCACGGCCGCCCGGTAGCTTGCGTTGGCCTGCTGCAGCGCGGCTTGTTGCACACGCACCTGCGCCTTGCCGGCGCCGCCGTCGAACAGGGGCGCCGAGACGCTGAACAACAGGCTTTGCAGCAATGACGCGCCGCTGGTCAACGAGCCCAGCGTCAAGGCCGAAAGGCCGAGCGAGCCGCTGAGCCGGAAGCTGGGGTACAGCGCCGCCTGGGCCACGCCGACACGTGCCAGCGACGCGCGGGCTCGCCATTCGGCGGCGCGCACATCGGGCCGCTGCCGCAGGGTGTCGGCGGGAAAGTTCGCCGCCCGATCAGCGGGCGCTTCGGGAATCGGTGCAACGCTGTCGCGCAGGGCCATGAGCGCGTCAGGCTTGCGGCCGGTCAACGCGGCCAGTGCATGCAGCGCCTGATCCCGACTGGTCTGTAAGGCCGGTATCTGGGCCTGGATCTGCGCGGCGGCGCTCACCGCCTGCTCGACGTCCAGCGACGAGACCAGCCCCGCCTGGGCACGCCAGCGTGTGATCTGCAAGGTCTCGGTCTGGTTGTCCAGGTTGTTGCGCGCAATGACCAGCCGGGCCTGCAGCCCGCGCAGGTTGACGTAGTTCAGCGCGGTCTCGGCCGCCAGCGAGATCTGCACGTTGGCCACGCTGGCCCCTGAGGCCGCCGCGTCAGCGTCGCTGGCCGCGATGGTGGCGCGACTGCCGCCTAAGATGTCGGGTTCCCAGCTGGCGTCGATGCCCCACTGAAAGCGGTTGCCCGGATCGCCGCGGCCGGTTTGGCTGCGTTGTACCGATGCCGACGTGCCCAGCTGCGGGCCCTGGCCGGCCCGTTGCACGTCGGCTTGCGCACGGGCCTGCGCAAAGCTGGCCAGCGCACTGGCGATGTCGGGGTTTGCAGTCAGTGTCTCGCCGACCAACTGCGACAGGACCGGGTCGCCCAATGCGGACCACCAGGCGATGCTGGCCGCAGCCCCCGCCGTGGGACTGGCGGCAGAAACAGGCGGCCCGGACCGTTGCGGCGACGAAGCCTCGGGGGCCATCGGTGCCAGGCTGGCACAGGCCGCCAGCCACAGCGGCGCCAGGGCCAGCGCCAGCAGGCGCCGGCGGGGATTGCAGTGATTTTGTTCAGGCACCCAGGGTTTATACCTGTGCGACGTGAATGTTCCGTTGCGGGTCTGTAAGGAGACCCCGATTCACCCGGCGTTCAGGGCGCGGCGGTTGGCGGGGTTCAAACGCGGGCCGCGCAGCGGCCTTCAAAACAGTGTGCCGTCGCTGTCCGTTTTCAGTGCCGTGGCGCTCAGGCCCATGGCCGCCGGGCAGGCGGCTTCGATGGTGGACAGGGGCAGCTCTTCGGCGGTGCGGCCCAACTGCTGCCGCACCGCGGTGGCCAGCTCGTCCAGCAGGCAGGCGGCCACGGCCCGCGCTTCGACGATGGCGTCGTCTTGCAGGCGGTGTGTGCGCGCCAGCATCGACGCCTGGCGCGGTTGCAGCACGCCGCTGCTCAGCAGCCAGGTGGTGCTGGCACGGTCTGCCACCGGGCCCAGCTCGTCAAGCCCGGTCAGCGGCCAGCCTGCATGTTGCAGGGGCCAGGCCAGGGCCTGGACCAGCTTGCGCGCCAGTGCATGCAAGGGCACGGCGTCGCCTGTGCCGCGGTGCAGGTCTTGTTGTCCACCACCGGGCTTGGTGTGTGCGCTCATGGCGTCACCCGCAAAACGGTGCGGCCAGGCATCACCCGCCGGCAGGCCCTGGATACGGCCGCCGCTGACCCACACGGGTGCCAGAAGCTGCAGCAGGTCACCCAGCACATCCCGCGCACTCAGCACACCGGGCGTGCGGGCCTGCGAAATCCAGCGGTCCAGCAGGTGCGCCGGGCGTGCGGGCCCCAGATCGGCCTGCGCCGCCGGCACTTGCAGGTTCTGCAACACCCCGCCCAGCGCCGCCAGTACAGCCGCACGGGATTCCAGACCCAGCACCGGGTTGGCGGCCGAGCCCTGCAGGACAGCGCGCAAGGCCGCCGTGTCCAGGTGCCGCAGGCTGCTGGCATCAGCCCGTTCCGGGTGGTCGGGGTGCGACGAAAAAGCGCCGGCCATGAAGGCCCGATAGACCGCCGCCGTCAGTCCGGCTTCGCCGGTCAGTGCGGCCTTGTCACGGCTGCCGGGCTGGGCCAGCTGCGCAGGGCCGGGCGTCTCGGCGTCGTCTGTGCTGCGTGATGCCGCCGCGGCGGCAGGCGCAGCTGGTGCTGACGGCTTGTCATCGGGGTCGGATACCGCTGCAGGTTTGGCCGGTTCGTCGACCTTGCCCGCCTGGTCCAGCAGGGTCAACAGGTCGTCGGCACTGGCACTGCTGGCCAGCGCCGCAGGTGACAACGGCTCTTGTGCTGCATAACGCCAACGTACCCCGGGGTGCACACCCACCAGCAGGGTGACCACGGCCAGGTCGATGGCAGATCGCGCCTGCTCCAGCTTGTCCAGCGGTGCCAGCGCCGCCCGCAAGTGGGCCATGTCCAGCTGCGACCAGGGGCGCGCCAGCGGTTGCTCGGGCTCCGCCGCGGTCAACACCTGGGCCACGCGTTCGGCCCAGGGGGCCAGGCGGCTGCGGTCCACCCGGTACACGCTGCTCAGCCCGTTGTCCACGGACTGCATAACCTGCGCACTGCGCCGTCTGAGGTTGGCAGCGTCGAACAGGGGTGCCAAGGGATGGCGGCCGGGAGCTGTCGGACGCGCGGTGCGTTCAGTCAAGACGGGCTTTCTGTACAGGCCATCGTGGATGGCGGGTTGGGTGGGTTCAAGGGTGGTCGACGTCCGGGAGCCGTTCAGACACCGGCCAGGCCCAGTTCGCCATAGGCATGCGCCAGCCACATCTTCAGGCGCTGGCGCTCCATCAGGCCCAGGCCGGCACCGTCGGACTCGGTGCTGTTGCGGGCGGCCCAGAAGCTGGCGTTCTTGGCGTCGATCTTCTGCACCACACTTTCGTGCAGTTTCTTGATGTCGATGATGCGTGCGCCCAGGCTGGCGGCGCGCTGCAGCTGGCCCGAGCGCTCCAGCTGGCTGAAGTCGTCGCCACGCAACTGGTTGCGCACCAGCACGTAATGCAGGCGCTGGCCAAAGCGGTCGAACAGGCGTTCGAGCAGGTCGACCGAGTCGCGCCCGCTGTCCATCACGTGCCAGTAGTTCAGCTGCACGCTGGCCAGGTCGGCCATGTCCAGCACGCCGGAGTCGTCCATCCAGCGCACCAGCGGGTCGTGGGTCTGGGCGGCCAGATCAACCAGCACGCGCCGGCCCGGGTGTTCAACGGCATCTTCGATGATGCGGTCCAGCGCCTCGTAGCGCTCCACCAGCACGGGCGTGGCGTGCTCGGTGTAAAAGCGCATCAGTGAACCGTGTGAGCGGTCGGTGTCAAAACCCACCCAGGGCAACTCGTTGTCCAGCAGGTACTGGGCTATCAGTCGAGAGACCATCGACTTGCCCACGCCACCTTTTTCGCCACCGATCAGGTGCACGCGGGACAGCGTATTGGTGTTCAGGACGGGGACTTCCATGTTTGGATCTTCCTGCTCGGGGGTCATCTGCGGTAGGTCAGCCATTTTGCAACGCTGTGCTGCCCAGGTCTGCTGGGCCTGGAAGCTGGCCCAGGGGGCTGTCCGCCGATGCGGTTGAACGCATCGTTGGGGTGGAGTATGACGCCCCAGCCGCGCGCCGCCGATCATCGGCGCCTGCCGTGTCAATCCGGGCACCGTTTCAGAACACGAATTTCAGCCCTGTCGTGACCAGGCGGGGTCTGGCTGTGGCCGATTGCTGTCCAACCGAAACGTCGACAAACAGCCGTTGGGGCAACAGGGTGACGCGCAGCGCCAGGTTCACCCACGGGTCGGCATGTTCTTCGCCGAAGGCCTCGACCATCGGTGCCCAGTTCAGACCAGCCAGTGTGACGCCGTTGTGTTCGTAGGCAATGGCCCAGTTCAGCGTCCGGGTGCCTGCCGCCCGGTCCCGGTTCTGGCCCAGGTTCATGTGCACGGCGCCCGGTCCCCAGGGCTGGGTTGCCACCAGCTTGAAACCATCACCGGCGTGTTGCCACCGTGCTCCCTGGCGGTCACCGTCGACCGACCAGGCCAGGGCAAAGCTGGCGGCGGTGTCGCCACGGTCTTGCCACAGCAGGACCTTGCCGCCGATGGACGCCGAACGTGTCGTCTGCCCACTGTCACGGCCGGTGGCCGCGGCGGCGCCCAGTTGGCTGCGCAGGCCCACCCCGCAGTTCAGGCCCAGACTGGTCTGGCGCGCCCTTGCACCAGCTTCACGCTGTCGCTGAGCGACGGCTTCCAACTCGCATTCGCCGGGCTCCAGAACGCCCGCGTCTTCAGTCTGCAGGGGGCGGCCGGCATGGGCCACCGTGCAAGGCGCCAGCAAGACCAGCAGTGCAAAGGCCAACGTGGGCTGACGGGTCAAGAGCTTGTGCATAAGGGCCTGTTTGCAACTGGAGGCGGGGCGACTGCCGCGCCTGTCCTGGGCCGCGATGATGCCGCCTAAACTTGCCGCATGCACCTACACCTGTTGGGCGTTCAGCCCTACCCGGCGCTGCTGGCCCGCATGCAGGCTTTCACCGCAGGCCGGTCGGAACAGACCGAAGACCAGCTGTGGCTGGTGGAACACCCGCCGGTCTTCACCCAGGGCCTGGCCGGCAAGACCGACCATCTGCTGGCACCGGGCGACATCCCGGTGGTGCAGACCGACCGGGGCGGTCAGGTCACCTACCACGGCCCGGGCCAGGTGGTGGCCTACCCGCTGCTGGATTTGCGGCGCCTGGGCTTCTACGTCAAGGAATATGTCTTCCGGCTCGAGACCGCCCTGCTGAACACGCTGGTGCAGGTGGGCGTCACCGGCCACCGTGTGCGCGCCGCGCCGGGCATTTACGTGCGACTGTCCGACCCCTTTGGCCATGCGCGGTTGATGCCCGACAGCATCGATCCGTTCAAGGGCCTGGGCAAGATTGCGGCGCTGGGCATCAAGGTCAGCCGGCACTGCACCTACCACGGCCTGGCATTGAACGTGGCCATGGACCTGCAGCCTTTTGCCCGCATCAACCCCTGCGGCTACCCTGGGCTGCAGACCGTGGACCTGCAGTCCCTGGGTGTTCAAGTGTCCTGGGTAGACGCCGCGCAGCTGCTGGCCACACAGTTGCAGAAGCAGCTTCAACCGGTTCGGTAACGCTGCCGCCAGGCCGTCAACAGCGCCCGTGTTTCGTCGTCGGGCCGCGCCGGCAGTTTGCGGTAGTTGGTGCAGTCGCTGTCACGCGACATCAAGTGGTGGTTGATGAGCTCGCGGCGCAGCGTCACGTGGTCAAAAAACAGGTTGGCCGCACGCAGGATGGCGTTGACTTCGGGCTCGGTGTAGACCCGCTTGGCGTCGAAGCGGGTCCACAGCACCCACATCGCCAGCTTCTGCACTGAATACTTCACCGGCCAACGCATCAAGCGGCCCTGGTTGTCGAACTGCGCCAAGGCCTTGCGGGCGTTGTCGGTCAACAAGCGCACGCTGGCGTCGCTGTCGCCGGTGTGGGGGCTGTTGGGGGGCGCTTGCTGCAAGGTCGGCGCGGCAGCCACAGCCGCCGCCTGTCGAAGGCTTTCCCGCCAGGCCTGCCAGTTGCGCTGGCCCTGGGCGCGAGCCATCAGATTCAGCAGTTCAACATGGCCCGGCGGTTCGGGTTTGGTGTCGTGCCGCGCTTTCAGGGCCTGGCCCAGATTGCGGGCGAAGCTGCTCACGTCGGCCACGTGCAAGGCAAGAATTTCTTTGGTCATGGGCGCTTTCATCGCGCCCGGCACAAGTGGTGGGCCGGGCGTCAACACTGCACGCGCGTGAAAACCTGGCAACGAATTGCAAGGCGCCGGGGGTTGCCGACTTCCGGCCTGGCGCATGCGTGGTGACGCTACACGGCACAAGGCCCGATGAAAAACAAATTGCAGGTTTAGCTCGTGGTGAACCACGCGGCAACGCCTGGGTGAACTGCAGACCGATGCTCGAAGTTTAGCCTTGTCGCCGCCTGTTTGCACGGTGCAGGCAGGTTGCGGTGGACCTCAGGCCATCTGCCGTTCGTCGTGCCGGCGCCAGCGCATCACCATGAACAAGCCGCTGACGATGTGCCAGATGCCCCACAGGCTGGCGATGATGACCATGCCCAGGTCGGCGTTGAACTGCACCGCGATGATGCCCAGGGCCAGACCCGAGTTCTGCATACCACCTTCGATCATGATGGCGCGCTTGTCGGGCTCGATTACGCCAAAAGCCAGCGACGTGAACCAGCCCATCAGCAGACCGAAGGCGTTGTGCAGCACCACGATCAGCAGCATCGGCAGGATCTGCATGTTCAACAGCTGCCGTTCCTTGATCAGCCCCAGCACGATGAAGGCCAGCAGCGCCAGCAGGCTGAACTTGGCCAGCGGTTTCTGGATGCGTGCCGTTAACATGAAGTAGCGGTGGCCCACAAGCAGCCCCAGCGCCATCGGCACGGCCAGCAAGGCCAGCAGGCTCCACCAGATGGCCGAGGCGTCGATGTCCAGCGTCTTCAGCCAGGCCGAGGTGGCCGGATTGCTGGCCACCATCCAGGTGAAGTTCAGCGGCGTCAGCACCAGCGCCATCACCGCCGCCACGGCCGAGATGCTGACACTCAAGGCCGTGTTGCCACGCCCCAGGTGCGTGACGACGTTGGACAGGCTGCCGCCGGGGCAGCAGGCCACCAGCAGCATGGCTGCTTCTACGTTGGGCGGCAGGTCCAGCACCAGCGTGGCCAGCCAGGTGCCCACCGGCAGCAGCAGAAACTGCGGGATCAGGCCGGCCACCACGGCTTTGGGTGCTTGCGCCACACGCTGAAAGTCGGCCAGCTTCAGTTCCAGCGCCACGCTGAACACCATGGTGGCCAGCACCAGGCTCAGGATCAGTTGTTGGGTGGTCATCGTGTGGTCCGCAGCCGCTCAGGCCTTGGTCAGCCTGAAGCCGGCGTCCAGCAGCAGCACCTCGCCCGTGGTTTTCAGCGCGCCGGCGCCCAGCCACCACGCCGCGTCGGCCACGTCTTCGGGCTGGATGGTGTCTTCCAGCGCCGCACGCTCCACCCATTCCTGGCGAAACTGGTCGTAGCGCGCACCCAGGCCTTCTTTCAGCCACGGTGTTTCAACCAGGCCGGGTGCGATGGCGTTGACGCGGATGTCGGGTGCCAGGGCGCGCGCCAGGCCCACAGTCATGGCATTGAGCGCGCCCTTGCTCGCCATGTAGGCGATGGATGAACCACGCCCCATCATGGACGCCACCGAACTGATGTTGACGATGCCGGATTGCTGCTTCAGTGCCGACCCTGCGGGTGCTGTCCTCAGCAGGGGTACCAGCGCGCGCGACAGCTGGTAGCTGCCCACCACGTTGACCGCGTAGATGCGGTGGAAGTCTTCGGCCTGCAAGCCGTCCAGGTTTTTCAGCGCCACGAACTTGGTGGCGCCGGCGTTGTTGACCAGCACGTCGGCGCGGCCAAAGGTGTCCAGCGTCTGGGCCGCCAGGTCGTGGCACTGCTTGTCGTCGGAGATGTCGGCCTTGACCACCAGCGCGCGCACGCCCAGGGCGGTGCACTGGGCGGCCACGGCTTCGGCGGGTTCACGCTGGCGCGAAAAGTTCACCACCACGTCCCAGCCCTCGGCCGCAAAACGCCGCACGGTGGCCGCGCCGATACCCGACGACGAACCGCTGACCACACACACCCGACGTTCGCTCATGACTGACTCCTGAGGGGTCGGCACCACGCCGACCGGAGGCTGATCCTACAAAGGCTGGGTCCGCAGGCCTGACCGCACAAACCCGCCATTCGAAGATGCCGATCGAACGGGCGGTTGAACCCTGCGATGGCAGGGTCCAGCAGCGTGGCCGTCAACCCCGCTTGGCTTCGATGCGCATGCGCGCGTTTCGAGACCGCGACTTCCAGGTCTGCAACTGCGCCTTGCGCTCCAGCACCGTGATGCTGTCGCGCCGGGCCTCGCGCAGCAGCTTGTGGTAGTTGCGCAGCCGATCTGCGCCCACTCCGTCTCGCACGGCGCAGCCCGGTTCAGCTTCATGCTGGCAATCGCGGAAACGGCATTGCAGCGACAGGCGCGTGATGTCGTCAAAGGCGGCGCCCAGGCTGTCGGCATCGCCGTCCAGCCGCAGCGTGCGCAGGCCCGGCGTGTCGATGACGCAGGCGCCTCCCGGCGTGCCGTGCAGTGTGCGTGACGTGGTGGTGTGGCGTCCCCGGCTGTCGCCGCTGCGGTTGGCGCCGGTGTCGGCCACCGCGGTGCCGCACAAGGCATTGGTCAGTGTGCTTTTGCCGGCGCCGCTGGAGCCCAGCAGCACCAGCGTCTGCCCGGCTTGCAGCCAGGGTGCGAGTTCGCGCGCAGGCTCGTCACCCAAGGCGTTGACCGCCACCGCCGGTGTGCCGGGCGGCAGTACCGCAAGGGCCTGCTGCAGGCGGTCATCGGCTTGCGGGCACAGGTCCTTCTTGGTCAGCACCAGCACGGCCTGCACCTGCGCCCCGTGGGCCAGGGCCACAAAACGCTCCAGCCGGCGCAGGTTGAAGTCGTGGTCCAGGCCCATCACCAGCAAGGCCGTGTCGACGTTGCTCACCAGCACCAGGCGGGTGATCTTGTCGCGCCCGTCGTGCTGCCGGCGCGCCAGCTGGTTGTCGGGCGGCAGGCGCGTGTGCACCCACCAGGCGCTGTGCTCGTCGCGGCGGGCCAGCACCCAGTCGCCCACCGCGACGGCGTCTTCGGCTTCTTGCAGTTGCACCCGCAAGGCCGGCAGCAGGCGCGCCGTTGATTCGGTTTCGCTGTTGTGCAGCGTCAGCGTTTCGCGGTGCACTTCGGTCACGCGGTGCAGGTTCGAAGCTTCAAAGTTGGCCAGCACCGCTTCAGGCAGTGTCACCAGCGCTTGCACCACGGTGGGTTTCAGGCCGATACGGCGCAGGCGTTCATAGTTCAAGGAATCAATCATGGTGTTGAAGTGTCCAGTCAGGTCAGACCCGGTGGCACGCAGCGGCGCCACCACCTTCGGTGTGGGACCGAAGGCAGCTCAGAACAGCAGTGGGGTGTCGACCGGGGCGTGCTGTCGCATGGGCGCAGCGCGGGACTGAAACTTCAGGGGGTGGCGGGTGCCACCCCAGGCATCAGGCCATCAGCGGCGCAGCAGGTGCAGCCAGGCGCGGGTCGACAGGGGGGCAAGATCAGGCTTTGTCATGGTGGCCTCCTGTGACGGGTTCAAAACGCACTGGACTGTGCACCGGTGTGTGTGGTGCCGTCAATCCCTCGCATCGCCTTGCTCGGCCGCAAGCGTCAGGCCTGTTGTGCGGAGGTGACAGGCGCGTCGACGTTCAGCATCGCCTGCCAGGCCGGCGACGCCTTGACGACATCACCGACCACAATGATGGCGGGGCTGGCGATGCGTTGTTGCGCAGCGGTGTGCGCCAACGACGCCAGTGTGCAAACCGCCTCTTTCTGCTGCGGTGTGTGGGCGTGGCTGATCAGTGCAGCGGGCGTGTCGGCGTTCATACCGGCAGCCCTCAAGGCCTGCACGATGTCGGCCAGCCGCTGCGTGCCCATGTAGATGACCAGCGTCAGCCGGCTGTGCACCAGGGCTGCCCAATCGGGTTCGTCGGCCGCCGGCCCGGCGTGGCCGGTGACCAGGGCTACACCCCGGGTGTAGCGGCGGTCGGTGACGGGCACGCCCATGGCGGCCGGCCCGGCGATGCCGGCGGTCAGGCCGCTGATCACGTCCACCGTGATGCCGGCATCACGCAGGGCATCGGCCTCTTCGGCGCCGCGGCCAAACACAAACGGGTCGCCGCCCTTGATGCGCACGACCGTTTCGCCGCGCTGCGCTTCCTGGATCATCAAGCGGTGGATGAAGGCCTGTGGTGTGCTGGCACAACCGCCCCGTTTGCCCACCGGCACCACCCGTGCGCTGCGGCGCAGGTAGCGCAACACGCCGGGCTGCACCAGGTCGTCGACCAGCGCCACGGTGGCGCGGCGCAAGGCCTTGATGGCTTTCAGCGTCAGCAGTTCGGGGTCGCCGGGGCCGGCGCCAATAAGGGTGACGGTGGGCACTGAGACGGTGTTCATGTCACGCTGGTTTCGAGAGTGCTTGTGGTGGTTGCCGCCGCTGGATGCAGCCGCATCAGCGCTTTCACGGCCGGCAGGCAAGAGCCGCATTCGGTGCCGCAATGCAGCTTGGCCTGCAGTTGTTTCAAGCGCTCTTCGGCGCTGCCGGTACAGGTGGGCAGCGCGGCGACGATGCTGTCCTGGCTGACGTTGATGCAGGCGCAGACCTGCGGCGACGCCGGCGCCAGCGCGCCCGGTGCCTGGCGGCTGGCGGCCAGCAAGGCGCGGCCGAAGCTGGCGGCGGGCAGGCGTTGCTGCAGCAGCGGCAAAACCCAGTCGGCGGCCTGCGTGTCACCGGCCAGCACAAAGGCTTGCAGATGCCCTTCGTCATGCAGGCGCAAGGCGCGGTGCTGGCCGTTACGGGCATCGGCATACCGCAGCGCGGGGCCGCCGGCCATGTCCAGCACGGCTTCCAAGGCCGCCAGGTGCTGCGGGCTGGGTTCGGCCGCGGCGGCGCGGAACAGCACGCCGCTGTGGCGGTTGGGCTCGCGGCCAAAGGGCACACAGCTGGCATAGCCAAACAGATCAAACAGGGCGCGCAGTTGTTCGCGCGCCGTGGCGGCAGCTTCGTGCGGCAACCAGGCGGCGGCCACGATCTGCCAGGGCAGCTTTGCGACTTCCAGGCGAACGGCGGTGAACTTTAATTCGGGCTGGTTGGACACCGGGCAGGCGGCCGGGTTGGTCAGCGCATTGACACCGCCGCCGGCGACAAATTCGCTGCCCCAGTGCATGGCGATGCAGGCCTGTGTGGGCGCCACGGACTCATCGGCGCGCACCGGCAGCACCAGTTCACCGCGCCGCGAGGCCACCCGCACCAGGTCGCCTTCGGCCCAGTGGCGGCGCTGCAGTTCCTGCGGGTGCAGCGCCACGCCGGGTTCGGGTGTGTGCGCAAACAACCGGCCCAGCGTGCCGGTTCGGCTCATGCCGTGCCATTGGTCGCGCAGCCGCGCGGTGGTCAGGGCAAACGGGTAACGCGCGTCTCGTGGTTCGGCCACGTTGCGCCAGGCCGGTGCGGTGAAACGGGCCTTGCCGTCGGCGGTGGCGAACTGGTGGTCGATATACAGCCGCGCGGTCGCTGCTGTGGCGCCGTTGGCAAAGGGCCATTGTTGCGGTGTGTCGAGCCGGTCGTACGTCAAGCCCGTGATGTCCAGGTCGCGGCCGCGGGTGCTGTCGCGGTGTTCGTTCCACACGTCGCGGGCGCTGGCGTACGGGAAGAGCGTGGCACCATCGGCGCGGCGCTGCGGGTGGCCGGCGGGCAGCAGCGGCTCCAGCCGCCGCGCGACGTCAACGCCGATCTGCCAGTCGTCGCGCGCCTGGCCGGGTGCAGAAACCGCGCTGCGCACGCGGCTGATGCGGCGTTCGCTGTTGGTGACCGTGCCTTCTTTTTCGCCCCAGCTGCTGGCCGGCAGCAGCAGGTCGGCAAAGGGCAGGGTGGCGGTGGTCGTGTAGGCGTCTTGCAGCACCACAAATTCGGCACACTCCAGCGCACGTTTGACCATGGCCTGGTCGGGCAGCGACTGGGCGGGGTTGGTGCACACGATCCACAGCAGCTTGATCTGCCCGTCGGCCGCCGCCTCAAACATCTTCACCGCCGGTTTGCCCGGTGTGGCCGGCACATCGGGCACCCCCCACAGCGCGGCCACTTCGGCGCGGTGCTGCGGGTTGGCCAGGTCGCGGTGCGCGCTGAGCAGGTTGGCCAGGCCACCCACTTCACGCCCGCCCATGGCGTTGGGCTGACCGGTCAGCGACAGCGGGCCGGCGCCGGGTTGGCCGATCTGCCCCGTGGCCAGATGCAGGTTGATCAGCGTGGTGTTTTTGTCGGTGCCGCTGCTGCTCTGGTTCAGGCCCTGGCACCACAGCGACAAGGTGGGCAACCGGGCGCCGCCGTCTTCGGGCACACCGGCAAACCAGCGTGCCGCCTGCACGATGTCGGCTGCGCGCAGGCCGCAGATCTTGGCCGCACTGTCGGGGGTGAATTCCCGCACACGGTCGCGCAAGGCGGCAAAGCCGCTGGTGTGGGCGTCGATGAAAGCGGTGTCTGCAAGGCCTTCCCACAGCATCACGTGCAACATCGCGTGGTGCAGCACCACGTCGGTGCCGGGCAACAATTGCAGGTGCAGGTCGGCCTCGGCGGCGGTTTCGGTGCGGCGCGGGTCGGCCACGATGACTTTCATGCCCGGCCGGGCGCGCCGCGCGTCTTCCAGCCGCCGGTACAGCACCGGGTGGGCCCAGGCCATGTTGCTGCCGGTGATGAAAAGGGTCTGCGCCAGGTTGATGTCGTCGTAACAGCCGGGCACGGCGTCGGACCCCAGGCTGGCCTTGTAGCCGGCCACAGCGCTGCTCATGCACAGGCGTGAATTGGTATCGACGTTGTTGGTGCCGACCAACCCCTTGGCCAGTTTGTTGAAGACGTAGTAGTCCTCGGTGAGCAGCTGACCGCTCAGGTACAGGCCGATCGCATCGGGGCCGTGGGTTTCGATGGTGCTGGCCAGGCGGTAGGCCAGCGTGTCCAACGCGGTGTCCCAGGTCAGGGCTTGCAGCGGTCCGCCGCGCTGGGCGCGGTGCAACGGCTGCAGGGCACGCTGGGTTTGCAGGTGCGGCGCCGCGGTCAGCGCGAGCGTGCTGCCTTTGGTGCACAGCCGGCCGAAGTTGGCCGGGTGGTCGGGGTCGCCCTTGACGCCGGTGATGGTGCTGCCCTGGCTTTCGATGATCACCCCACAGCCCACGCCGCAGTAGGGGCAGGCGCTTCGGGTGTGTCGTGTTTCCAGTTCGCCTGAAGCGAACGGAACGATGGCGGGCAGGGGTCTCACGCAGTGGCTTTGGCAGGGCCTGCCACGGGCGCGGGCAGGTCCAGCGCCTTGTCCGCCAATTCATCGGCATCCAGAAACACCTGCCCGGCTTCCACCTTGCAGGCGAAGCGGGGCGTGCAGCCGCTGTCCGCACCCTTGGCGCAACCGTCGTCCAGACCGATGTTCCAGTTGTGCAGCGGGCATGCCACCTGGCGGCCGCTGACAATGCCCTGGCTCAGCGGGCCACCCCTGTGCGGGCAGCGGTCGAGCAGCGCAAACACCTCGTCCTCGCGGTTGCGGAACACGGCCACCGGCAGGCCCTGCGGGCGCGCCACGCGCCGTGCGCCCAGCACAGGGATGTCGGTGACCCGGCAGACCGGGGTCCAGGTTGAAGTCATGTCGGCACTCATGCCGTGGCCTCCGTCTGGGGCAGTGTGGCGGGCAGCGCCTGGAACTGGCGCAGGTCCACCTGGGCCTTCTCGAATTCAAACCAGGGGTCGGGCTCACCGTCCAGGCTGAACTGCAGCTTGGCCCACAAGGCCTGGCGCCCTTCGTTGTCTTCCAGGATGCGTTTCTTGACATGGTCCAGGCCCACGCGGTGCACGTAATGCACGGTGCGTTCCAGGTACCAGCCTTCTTCGCGGTACAGCTGGCAGAAGGCGCCGGTGTACTCCAGTACTTCTTCGGCGGTCTTGAGCTTCACCAGGAACTGCGCCACCTCGGTCTTGATGCCGCCGTTGCCGGCCACGTACATCTCCCAGCCGCTGTCCACGCCGATGATGCCCACGTCCTTGATGCCGGCCTCGGCACAGTTTCGCGGGCAGCCGCTGACGGCAAACTTCACCTTGTGCGGCGCGTACATGCGCCACATGGCACGTTCCAGGTCCTTGCCCATCTGCGTGCTGTCCTGCGTGCCGAAGCGGCACCACTCGCTGCCCACACAGGTCTTCACCGTGCGCAGCGCCTTGGCGTAGGCGTGGCCGCTGGGCATGCCGATGTCTTTCCACACCGCGGGCAGGTCTTCCTTTTTCACACCCAGCAAATCGATGCGCTGACCGCCGGTGACCTTGACGGTGGGGATGTTGTACTTGTCCACCGCGTTGGCGATGCGGCGCAGTTCATCGGCCGTGGTCTCGCCGCCCCACATGCGTGGGATGACGCTGTAGCTGCCGTCTTTCTGGATGTTGGCGTGGCTGCGTTCGTTGATGTAGCGGCTTTGCGGGTCGTCCTGCGCCTCTTTGGGCCAGCTGCTGATCAGGTAGTAGTTGACGGCCGGGCGGCAACTGGCGCAGCCGTTGGGCGTGCGCCAGCCCATGCCCTTGTAGACATCGTCGATGCTGAGCCAGTGGTTGGCCACGATGGCTTCGCGCACCGCCTGGTGGCCTTGTTCGGTGCAGCCGCACATGGCTTTCAGCTTGGGCGCGGCGCTGTAGTCGCCACCGGCGGTGAACATCAGCAGCTGTTCCACCAGCCCGGTGCACGACCCGCACGACGCGCTGGCCTTGGTCTGCTTGCGCACCTCGTCCAGTGTGAACAGGCCCTTTTCCTTGATGGCCTTGCAGATGCTGCCCTTGGTCACGCCATTGCAGCCACAGACCTCATCACTGTCGGCCATGGCGACGGCCTTGTTGTGGCCCTGGTGGCCCACGTCGCCGATGTTGCTTTCGCCAAACATCAGCTTGTCTCTGATGTCGCTGACGCTGCGGCCGTCGCGCATCAGCTTGAAGTACCAGCTGCCGTCCACGGTGTCGCCGTACAGGCAGGCGCCGATCAGTTTGTCGTCCTGGATGACCAGCTTCTTGTAGACACCGCCATAGGGGTCGGACATGACAATTTCTTCAGT
>JAHECB010000325.1 GCA_024641925.1 Betaproteobacteria bacterium | reverse complement strand
CAGCATGGTGCGGCGGCAATCCGGGCTGCCGCAACGGCATTCGTGGTCTTTTTTCAGCTTGGCCGTGTAGCGCTCGTCGATCACCAGCCCGTAGTCGTAGAACAACTCGGTTTCGGGCTTGATCTTCTTCAGGGCCTTGATGAAGACGCGGCCGTCGTCGGTCTGGTCGGCTTCGCAGTTGGGGTCGCAGGCGTGGTTGATCCAGCGCGCGGCATTGCCGCCCACGTTGGCGTCGATGACGCGCTTTTCATCCACATGGAAGTAGAAGGTGTGGTTGGGGTCTTTGGGGTCGTGCGGGTGGCGCCGAAGGGCTTCGGTCCAGGTGATGATTTCGCCCACATATTCAATGATGCGTTCACCGGCCTGGAGGGGCTTGACGGCAAAAACGCCCTTCCCGTGCACACCGCTCTTGCGCACCTGGATGCGCCGGCCCGTGCCCGCTGCCTTCAGCGCGTTTTTGGGCGGCGCAGCGTCTTCGGCTAACGTGGCGGGTTTGGCGACCTTGCCGACCCGGGCTTTTTGGCCCGGCTTGCCAGGCTTGCTGCCAGGGGAGATGGCCTTTGTTTTTTTCGGAGTGGCTTGCAGGGCTTTGCTCATTCGTTACATTGAATTCGTACGAGCGCGCGTGCGTGCATGCGCGCGTGAAGAGCGGATTGTAGGCACGGCCAACCGCCCCACCCCAGACACCCAGGCCCCAGGGCCCGTGAACCGAATCATCCTGACTCCATGACCAAGACCATCATCATTGCCGAGAAACCCAGCGTGGCGCAGGACATCGTGCGCGCGCTCACGCCCAAGCTGGGCAAGGGCGGCGACAAGTTTGAAAAGTTCGCCGATCACTTTGAAAGCGCCGACACCATCGTCACGTCAGCCGTGGGCCACCTCGTGGAGATCAAGGCGCCGGAAGAATTCGACGTCAAGCGCGGCAAATGGAGTTTTGCCAACCTGCCCGTGGTGCCGCCGCACTTTGACGTGGCGCCCATCGACAAGGCCAAGACGCGGCTGAATGCCGTGGTCAAGCTGGTCAAGCGCAAGGACGTCGGAGCCATCGTCAACGCCTGCGACGCCGGGCGCGAGGGTGAACTGATCTTCCGCCTCATCGTGCAATACGCCTTTGGCGACAAGGCGCATGGCAAGCCCATCAGCCGGCTGTGGCTGCAGAGCATGACGCCGCAGGCCATCCGCGACGGCTTTGACCAGTTGCGCACCGACCAGCAGATGCTGGGTCTGGCCGACGCCGCGCGCAGCCGCAGTGAAGCCGACTGGCTGGTGGGTATCAATGGCACGCGCGCCATGACCGCCTTCAATTCACGCGACGGCGGTTTTTTCCTGACCACCGTGGGCAGGGTGCAGACGCCCACGTTGAGCATCGTGGTCGAACGTGAAGAGAAGATCCGCAAGCACGTCTCGCGCCCGTACTGGGAAGTGGTGGCCAGTTTTGACGCCACGGCCGGCACCTACGACGGCAAGTGGTTCGACACCGACTGGAAGAAAAATCCCAAGGGGGATGGCACCGACGCGCCCGACCCCGACGCCCGCGCCGACCGGTTGTGGGACGAAGCCACCGCCAAGGCCATTGCCGCGGCGGTTCAGGGCCAGCCGGCGACGGTGGTGGACGAGGCCAAGCCCAGCACCCAGGCCAGCCCGCTGCTGTACGACCTGACCACCTTGCAGCGTGAAGGCAACAGCCGTTTCGGCTTCAGCGCCAAGACCACGCTGAGCATCGCGCAAAGCCTGTACGAAAAACACAAGGTGCTGACCTACCCGCGGACCGACTCGCGCAACCTGCCCGAGGACTACCTGGCCACGGTGAAAGAAACCGCCGCCATGCTGGCCGGCGAAGAACTTCCCGGCCCCTTGCGTGAACTGAGCGGCCACGCCCGCAAGGCGCTGAAAGAGGGCTACATCAAGCCCATGAAGCGGGTTTTTGACAACGCCAAGGTGTCGGACCACTTTGCCATCATCCCCACGCTGCAGGCGCCGCGCAGCCTGTCCGACGCCGAACTGAAGATTTACGATCTGGTGGTCAAGCGTTTCCTGGCGGTGTTTTACCCGGCGGCGGAATTCATGGTCACCACGCGCACCAGCACGGTCACGCATGCGGGCAAGGCCTACCCCTTCCAGACCAACGGCAAGGTGCTGGTGAACGCCGGCTGGCTGGCGGTTTACGGCAAGGAGGCGCAGGACGATGACGCCAACCTGGTGGCCGTGGCGGCTGGCGAACAGGTGCGCACCGAAAGTGTCGATGTCAAGGCGCTGAAGACCAAACCCCCGGCGCGCTACACCGAAGCCACGCTGCTGTCGGCCATGGAAGGCGCGGGCAAGCTCATCGACGACGAAGAGTTGCGCGACGCCATGAAGGAAAAGGGCCTGGGCACGCCGGCCACGCGGGCGCAGACCATCGAAGGCCTGATCGCCGAGAAGTACATGCTGCGCGACGGCCGCGAGCTGGTGCCCACGGCCAAGGCCTTTCAGCTGATGACGCTGCTGCGCGGCCTGGCCATCGAAGACCTGACCCGCCCCGATCTGACCGGCAACTGGGAACACCAGTTGTCGGAGATGGAACACGGCCGCCTGTCGCGCGACGCCTTCATGGGCGAAATCGCCAAGATGGCCGAACGCATCGTCAAGAAGGCCAAGGAATACGACCGCGACACCATTCCGGGCGACTACGCCACGCTGTCCGCGCCCTGTCCCAACTGTGGCGGTGTGGTCAAAGAGAACTACCGCCGCTTCACTTGCATGGGCGCATCAGGCGCGCCGGAAGGCTGCGGCTTTTCGATGACCAAAATTCCGGCCGGCCGCGCTTTTGAAACGGTGGAGGCCGATGCTTTCTTGCGCGACAAGAAGATCGGGCCGCTGGAAGGTTTCCGGTCCAAGGCCGGCTGGCCCTTCACCGCCGAGCTGAAGCTGGTGCACGACGAAGAGATCAAGAACTGGAAGCTGGAATTCGACTTTGGCGAAGACGCCAAACAGGCCGAAGGTGACGGCACGCCGGTGGACTTTTCAGCGCAGACCAGCCTGGGCCATTGCCCCAAATGCCAGGGCCGGGTGTTTGAACACGGCAGCAACTATGTGTGTGAACACAGCGTGGGTGCCACCGTGACCTGCGACTTCAAGACCGGCAAGATCATCCTGCAGCAAGCCGTGCCGCCCGAAGAGGTGCACAAACTGCTGAGCACCGGCAAAACCAGCCTGCTGGAAAACTTTGTCTCCAACAAGACGCGGCGCAAGTTCAAGGCCTACCTGGCTTACGACCAAAAAGAAGGCCGGGTCAGCTTTGAATTTGAACCCCGGGCGTCGAAATTCCCGCCCAAAAAGGGCGCAGCCGCGTCGGCGGGGTCTGCTGAAAAAGGCGCTGATAAAGGCGCTGGCCAGTCGGCAACGCCGGTGGCAGCCCAAAAAGTCGCGGCCAAAAAGGCCGCTGCCAAAAAGGTGGCGCGCAAAACGGCAGCGCGCAAGGCTGCGTCCTGATCCTGCCTTCAACAAGTTCAGATTCAAACCCCGGCCCACACGCCCGCCGTGGCCAGCGCCCAGGATTGGCCGTGCCTGCAAAGCCGGGGCGATGGCTGCCTGCTGCAACTGGTGGTCACGCCCAACGCTCCACAAACCAAGCTGGATGGCCTGCACGACGGCTGCCTGCGGGTGCGCCTGGCCGCACCGCCGGTGGACGGCAAGGCCAACGCGGCGCTGCAGGCCTGGCTGGCCGACGCCCTGAAGCTGCCACGCCGCGCCGTCAACCTGCTGCACGGCACCACGGCGCGGCGCAAACAATTCAGCATTGACGCGCCCGCCGCCGTGGTTGGTGACTGGTTGAACCAACAGGCCCCCGACCGACCATGACGCTGGCCATCTTCTACAAGCTGCTGTCCATCATCGCCACCATCGGGCTGGGCTGGCTGGCCTTGCGCCGCGGCTGGTTATCCGGCCAGGGCGCCAGTGGTGACGCGGCGCAGGTGCTGGGCAATGCCGCGCTGTACCTGTTCATCCCGGCGCTGCTGTTTCGCACCATGGCGCGGCAGGACCTGAGCACCTTGCCCTTTCATTCGCTGGCGGCCTACTTTGTGCCCGCGCTGCTGCTGGTGCTGTTGGTGTACGCCTGGTACCGCAGCCGCGCGGAAACGGTGGACGCCCGCGTGGCCACACGCACGGTGGCGGCGGTGTACGGCAACGCCGTGCAGCTGGGCATTCCCATGGCCGCGGCCCTGTTTGGTGAACGCGGCCTGGCGCTGCACATTTCGCTGGTCAGCATGCACGGCATGGTGCTGCTGACGGCCTTGACGGTGCTGGTGGAGCTGGACCTGGCGCGTGCGCAGGCCCGCACCAGCTTGTGGATCACCTTGAGCAAGACCGTGCGCAACACGGTTGTCCACCCCGTAGTGCTGCCGGCACTGGCGGGGCTGGTATGGAACCTGACCGGGCTGGGCCTGCACCCGGTGCCCGACCAGCTGCTGCAAATGCTGGGCATGGCCGTGGTGCCGGTGTCGCTGGTGCTGATTGGCGCCACGCTGGCCACCTACGGCCTGCAGGGCCGGCTGCGGGGCGCGCTGGGCGTGTCGGTGCTGAAGCTGCTGGTGATGCCGGCGGTGGTGCTGCTGCTGGCGCATTTTGTTTTTGGCCTGTCGGGCATGCCGCTGTCGGTGCTGGTGATGATGGCGGCCATGCCGGTGGGCACCAACGCGCTGATCTTTGCGCAGCGCTACGGCGTGCTGCAAGCCGAAGCCAGCGTGGCCATGGTGGTGTCCACCATCGCTTTCATGGGCACCGCGGCGCTGTGGTTGGCCTTGCTGGGCTGGATGCGCTGAAGCCTGGGGCTTCGCTGCGCGCCGAATGACCGGCCTCGGTGTGGGAAGGCCGGCAAGGACAGCGGGACGGCCTCGTCACCAGGCGCTGTCGGGTTGATTGCATGGTGTGGGGCTTCATCGACATCCGCAACCAAGCCGATCCCGTGGCCGCGTGTTGCACCTGCGGGATCGGATGGGCATGAGGCAGCCCTTGGCCGGGGTTGGTTTCGGGCCAGGAGCGGTCTGTCGCACCGTCGGCGCGAATGACTGGAGAGGTTAAGGGTTGTCGGACATCTGCCCGCGCACGCCGCAATGCCATGGTCTGCACAGACCGGCGGGCAGGTGTCG
>JAHECB010000059.1 GCA_024641925.1 Betaproteobacteria bacterium | reverse complement strand
GAGCAAACGCCCTACCTGCCCGTGCCGGACGATAACGCCGCTGTGGTGCTGACACCGCTGGCGCGGGCCTTCGGTCGGTCATTTGCACAAACGGTGGTGCCGGGAGCCGACCACCAGCAACTCGGTCGCCCCACCAGTGAAGCGTCGCTGATCGGCCAGCGTCTGGCTCGCGACCTGGGCATGGCGGACGCAGGGCAACGGCATCTGCAGCAACGTCTGGCGCTGCTGCACCTGCTGCGGGCGCCCCAGGTCAGCTTCACGCGCCGCCAGCGCAGCGGTGACGAGCCCATGGCCGAAGGCCCCGACCTGGCCTGGCTGTTCCAGGCCCTGGCGCCGCAGGGGGCCGGTGCAGCAACAGCCTGGCAGCCCTGGCAGGCTGCGCAGAAGGCTGTTGACGCCGCACCCGTGCTGCCGCCAAGGGCGCTGGCGGCACAGGGCTTGCCGGCCCGCCTGAGCGCCAGCCAACTCAGCGCCTACCGCGAGTGCCCTTACCGATTTTTTGCACGCGCGGTGCTGCTGCTGGACGAGCCCGACGAACTGGACACGTCGCTGGCCAAACGCGACTACGGCGACTGGATTCACGCGGTGCTGCACCGTTTTCACAGCCAGCGTGACCACCGACTGCCGCCGGCCCCCCAGCTGCTGTTGGCTGCCGACTGGGCGACTGAAGCGCAACTGCTGGATGCCAGCGAGATGGTGCCCTGGCGCGCCAGCTTCACCCACTTCTGTGCACCCTACCTGCAGTGGCTGGCCGATCGCGAGGCACAGGGCTGGTTCTGGGCAGACGGCGAAACCGACCTGAATGGCCCGCCCAATGCTTTGCCGGGCACGCTGCTGCGCGGCCGCATCGACCGGCTGGACCATGGCCCCAAGGGCGAGCAGCAAGTCATCGACTACAAGACCAGCGCCAAATCCGCGCTGAAGGCCAAAGTGGCGCAACCGCTGGAAGACACCCAACTGGCGTTTTATGCCGCGTTGCTGGGGTCGCCATCAGGTGCCCACGGCGATGTGCAGGCGCTGTACCTGGCCCTGGACGAGGCCGACGGGGTGGCCGAGGTGGAACACCCGAACGTTGAGCAGACCGTGCAGGTGATGCTGCCCGCGCTGGCGGAAGAATGGCAGCGCATGCTGAATGGCGAGCCGCTGCAGGCACTGGGCGAGGGACCGGTTTGTGACACCTGTGAGGCGCGCGGCTTGTGCCGGCGTGACCACTGGGCGGCACCTGCCAACGGCGCTGTGCCGCAGCTGGACGGGGACGGCGCGCTCAACGCGGACGAAAGTCCGCCGTGGTAACCCGCCCTGCCTACCGCATTGGCGGCCATGAGGTCGACGAGGCTGCGTTTTACGCCGCGGCCTGCGACCCGCAGCGCAGCGTGGTGGTGGAAGCCTGCGCCGGTGCGGGCAAGACCTGGATGCTGGTGTCGCGCATCCTGCGCGCCTTGCTGGACGGCGCCGAACCCCAGCACATCCTGGCCGTGACCTACACCCGCAAGGCCGCCGGCGAGATGCGGGCGCGGCTGGACGAATGGCTGGAAGCCTTCAGCCACGACAACAGCACAGCAGCCCAACGTGTGCAGGCCTTGCGGCAGCGGGGCATGACCGGGTCTCAGGCGCAGACCATGGAACCGGTGCTGGGCGGCCTGAAGGCGCGCCTGCTGCACAGCGGCCGCAGCGTGGAGGTCCGAACTTTCCACGCCTGGTTTGTGCAATTGCTGGCGCATGCGCCCTTGCAGGTGTTCCAGGCGCTGGGCCTGCCCGCGCGCTACGAACTGCTGGAAGACCCGGCGCCATTGAAGGCTGCCTTGTTCCGCCGCTTCCATGCGCGCGTGCGCAGCGATTCGGAATTGCACGCCCTGTACCTGGCGTTGATGGGACGGCGCCGACGCAGCAGCACCTTGCTGTGGTTGCACAACGCCTGGTTGCGCGGGCCGGAGATTCTTCGTGCCGATCAAGCCGGCCATCTTGAAGGTGCCGTGCCCAGCGCTGCGCAGTGCTGGCCTGAATGCGAGGGCCTGGAAGACCCGGCCGAATTGCTGCTGCGCACGCCGCGCCGCGACCTGTTGCTGGCGCTGGCCGCCGACATGGGGGTCATGAAAAACAAGACCCCTCGCGACAAGGCGGCGGAACTGGTGCGGGCGCTGCAAACGCCATCGGCCGCCGAAGCGTTTGAGTTGGCCTGGAATGCGTTGTTCACCAAAGACGGCGCGCCGCGGAAGAATCTGGGCGACTCGGTCTGGTTGAGCCAGACGCTGGACATGCTGGAGCAGGTAGCGCCGCGCAGGCTGCAACAAGCCGCCCAGGTTGAACACCTTGCCCTGGTGCGGCTGTCACGCGTCTTGCTGAGGGAGGCTGCTGCCTTGAAGCGCGAACGCGGCATCGTGGACATGCCCGATCTGGAGCGCGCCGCAGAAGCGCTGCTGGGCGATAGCGAGATGGCGGGCTGGGTGCAAGAGCGCCTGGACCAGCAGGTACGCCAGGTGCTCATCGACGAGTTCCAGGACACCAGCCCCCTGCAGTGGCAGGCGCTGCAGGCCTGGCTGTCGTCTTATGCCGGTGCCGGCGGAGGCACCAGCGGCCAGCAACCGCCGGGCGTTTTCATCGTGGGTGATCCCAAACAAAGCATCTACCGTTTCCGCGGCGCCGAACCGCGTGTGTTTGCAGCGGCACAGCAGTTTGTCGTCGAGGGCCTGGATGGCCAGTTGCTGAACTGCGACCACACGCGGCGCAACGCCCCGCAGGTGATCGACGCCGTCAACGCCGTATTTGCCGATGCCGCCGACAGCGACGGCTGGAAGCCCTTTGAGTTGCACACCACGGGGTCCGACGCGGCAGGGCAGGTGCTGAGCTTGCGCGGCGCCTTGCGCGAAGACCGGCCCGACAAGGCCGCCGGGCGGGCCGCCGAAGCGCCGTGGCGAGATTCACTGCGCCAGCCCCGAACCGAACCCGAATTCCGTCTGCGAGAACTTGAAGCTGGCCATGCGGCCGCCGCGGTCGCCGACCTGATCGGCAGACAAGGATTCAAGCCTGCCGATGTGATGGTGCTGTCGCGCCAGCGTGCGTCGCTGGCCCACATGGGCCAGGCGCTGGCGCGGCTGGGAGTGCCCTACGTGGTGGCCGAGCCGCTGTTGCTGAACGAATGCCCGGAAACGCTGGACCTGGTGGCCGTTTTGGATGTGCTGGCATCGCCCGGCCACGATCTGTCAATGGCGCGGGCCTTGCGCAGTCCGCTGTTTGGCGCCAGCAATGAAGACCTGATGGCCTTGACCCGGCAGGCCGCAAGCCAAAAGCGGCCCTGGCTGCGGTCGCTGCTGGCCTGGCCGCAGGCATCGGCCCAGGCCATGCCTGAGACCTTGGCGCGTGCCCAAGCCTTGTTTGGCCCCTGGCTGGCTGCTGCGGCGGCGGTGCCGCCCCAAGACCTGCTGGATCGTGTGGTGCACCAGGGTCAGGCATTGCAGCGATTTGCCGCGGCCGTGCCTGCGGCCAACCGCCATGCCGCCTTGCATGCCATCGGCGCCTTGCAGGCCGCTGCACTGGCGCATGGCGGCGCCCGCTTTGCCACGCTGTACGGCTTTGTGCGCGACGTCCGTGCCGGCCGTGTCAAGGCTGAGACTTCGGCACCCACTGCTGCCGTGCAGTTGCTGACCGTTCACGGCGCCAAAGGGCTGGAAGCGCGTGCCGTGTTGGTGATGGACAGCGACCCTGCGCCGCGCCCGGCCGACCGGGCGCAGGTGCTGGTGGACTGGCCGGCCGAAGACGCAGCGCCTCGATCGGTGGCTTTTGTCTACAACGTCGCGGGCATGCCGCCTTCGCTGGCTGCCCACTGGGCGCGCGAAACCGAAGCCCAGGCCCGCGAAGAACTCAACGGCCTGTACGTGGCCATGACCCGGGCGCGTGAACAGCTGATCATCAGTCGCACCGAGCCGAACCGGCCGGCCGCCAGCCGCAGTTGGTGGGCGCGTGCCTTGCAGCAGGCCCAGCCGTGGCAGCCGGCCACGAGCCCGCCGCTGGGCGATGGAAGCACGGCCCTGGTGCCCGTGTTGCCCAGCCTGCAGGCATCGTCGGCGCCGGTCATGCCGATGCGGGGTGCGGCCGCAGACCACGCCCTTCACGCCCGCTTGGGCCAGGCTGTACACCGGGTGCTGGAATGGGCAGGCAGGCCCGGCGCGCCGCTGCCACCCGACCAATGGGCGGCGGCCAGCGCCTCGGCTGCGCTTGGTCTGGGGCTGGATGACCCTGCCAGTGGGCGGGTACTGGCGCTGGTGACAGCCATCATGCAGAGCCCCGATTGCAGCCGATTTTTTGACCACCCCCAGCTGCACTGGGCGGGCAATGAAGTGCCGGTGGCCAGCGAAGGCCAATCGTTGCGCCTGGATCGCCTGGTGGCCTTGCGCGAAGGGCAGGGCCTGCACTGGTGGGTGCTGGACTACAAGCTGCAACACAGCCCGCAGGCGGTTGATGCTTATCGCCAGCAGTTGGCCGCCTATGTCCAGGCCGTCCAGGCCCTGGTGCCAGGCGAAGCCGTCTCGGGCGGGTTCATCACCGGTGCAGGACAGTTGGTGCCCCTGGACTGATCAGCAAGGACGCCGGCCAAACTGGCCAAACAGGAGCTGATTTACACCGCACATCGGCCACCGCGGGGCGGGCGATTGTTTTCCAATGGGCTGGCCATGCCCCATACCGAAATCAGCAACCAGGCCGCTGCCGAGCCGCCGCCCAAAAAGGCCGCCGTGCGCTGGTTCGGTTCGCTGCAACTCCTGCGCCTGCTGGGCACCAGCGAGCGCAGCATGGCCTGGTGCGTGATGGCGCGCGGCGACGACCATGAACAGATGCTCGTGCTGCCTCGCCACCAGCCTGCTGATGACGGTGTGCAGCAACAGTGGTTGGACGGCGCTCGCCGCGCCGCCCGGCTGGACCACCCCCAGTTGGCGCCGGTGGTTGACCTGGGCGTGCGCGACCGCTGGCCATACATGCTGCACGACATGCGCGGTTTCAGCACCCTGGCCGACAAGCTCAGCAGCCGCGGCATGCGGGGCATCGAGGCTGTCGAGCTGATGCAACAGGCCCTGCGGGGTCTGGCCTACGCGCACGAAGCGGGCGTTGCGCATCAAGATCCGCAGCTGCACCTGCTGCTGGTCAACGACGCCGGGCAATTGCGGGTTGCGGGCACAGGCGTGGCCGCTCCGCCGCTGCCCCTGCAGGTGCTGCCGACAGGACACACCATGCACAGCGAACTGTCGGTGCTGGATACCGATCTGCTGCGCCTGCACCGCCAGGCCGCCGAACGCGACCTGCTGGCCATGGGCGTGCTCATGCATGCCTTCATCACCGGGCAGCTGGCGCTGGACGAGGCCGACACCGGCAAAGTGCTGGCCAGGCTGCCGCCGCTGGGCCCGGAAAGCCTGCGCCTGCCCTGGGCCCTGGAGCAGCCGCTGAGCGACCCGCTGCGGGCCATCGTCAACCGCATCACCGACCGCCAACCGCAGCGTCGCTACCGCAGCGCGCGCACCTTGCAACGGGCGCTCGACGGCTGGCTCAAGGCCGACAACGAAGCCGGCGGCGGCCCGCTGGCACTGCTGATCGACCAGATGCGCATCAACGGCGCGCTGCCGTCCACGCCGGGCGCCGCCGAACGCGCCGCCCGGCTGGCGCTGATGGACAAACAGCGCACCCACGAACTGGCCGAAGTGGTGCTGGAAGACCTGGCCTTGTCATTTGAACTGCTGCGCGCAGTGAATTCGGCGCGCGTGCGTGGCGACTCGGTGTCCAGCACGGCACCGGTGCTGACCGTGCGCCGGGCCATTGCGATGCTGGGCCTGGACGGGGTTCGCCGCGGCGCGCTGGTGCTGCGCAATTGGCCGGGGCCGTTGAACGCTGTCGGCGCCAAGGCCTTGCGCCAGCGCATCAATTTGACGCGGCGCGCAGCGCGCATCGCGCTGTCGCTGCGCCCGGCCGGCTACGACAGTGAAGTCGTTTACCTGGTCACGGTGCTGCAGGACCTGGGGCGCCTGATGGTGCAGTACCACTTTCCAGACGAGGCGCTGCAGATCCGCCGCCTCATGCAACCCGCCACGCGCACCGCCGCCGACATGCGTGACGACGACGTCATGACCGAACAAACCGCAGCTTTTGCAGTGCTGGGTGTGGATATCGAAGCCCTGGGTACGGCCGTGGCCCGGCATTGGGAGCTGGACGATTCGCTGGTGACCATGATCCGGCGCCTGCCCTTGACCACCCCCGTGCACAGGCCGGGCAACGATGACGACATCTTGCGCACCTTGGCCAGTTGTGGGCATGAGGCGGTGGAGGCCTTGATGTTGCCGGCGGCCCAAGTCAACGGCGGCTTGCGCCAGGTGTTGCAGCGTTATGGACCGGCCTTGGGGTTTGGCGCTCAGGAGTTGCAGCAGGCCTTGCAGGACAAGCCGGACCAGCGTATCGCCCAGGAATCCGCGTCGATGCCGCTGGATGCCTTGCCCACCGAGGTCTGATCACGCCACCCGGACTTCGCTGCGGCTGACCGCCGTGGTCGGATCGCTTGGCAAAACGCCTGGAGGGTGACGAGCCTGACCCCGGCACTGGTCGCAAACGCTTAGGGCTGCTTGGTTCCCCACCTGACCCGGTTGGGCGCGCTTCCATGCGGGGAGGCCCGTCACCGACGATTGTAGGTCAGCGCCTGATGACGCTCGGCTTCGGTCACGGGCATGGCCCGCTGCCGCGCACGTGCTTCAGCGCAATTGCAGGTCCGCGCCCGAAAAGTGCAGGCCCAGCGGCTCGATGTGCAAGGCCTTGGCGCCGGCCGAGACTTCCCCGGCCACCCAGGCCGGCACGCCGCAGGCCTTGGCCACGTCTACCGTCTTCTGGGCCAGGTCGGCCGCCACAAACAGCGCAAACCCGGCGCCCATGTTCAGAGTGCCGTAGGCGTCTTCGTCGCTCATCTTGGCCTGTTGCTGGATGAAGCGCAGCACGGCCGGCACTGGCGGCACGGTGTGCACCCGGTAACTCAGCGCCTTGGGATGGCGCAGCAGCTTGCGCCAGCCGTGCCCGGTGATGTTGGCGGCGTAGTGCACCGGCACGCCGGCAGCCCACAGCGCCTCGGTGACCGGCGAATACAGCACCGTGGGCGCGAGCAGGGCATCGCCGTACAACAACCCGGGCTCGATCTCGGTCAGGTAGCCCTGGGGCAGGCGTTCAACCAGCTTGCGCGCCAGGCTCAGGCCGTTGGCATGAATGCCGCTGCTGCCCAGCAGCACGATGGCGTCGCCAGCTGCCAGGTCATCGCCCAAACTCAGGCGGGCCTTGGGGTTGACGATGCCGGTGCAGGCGGCGGCCAGGTCGATGCGGCCTTCTTCCACGATGCCGGCCAGTGCCGGGGTCTCGCCGCCACCCCAGGCCACGCGGCACACATCGCAGGCGTCTTTCCAGCCCTGCACCAGGCTTTGGGCGCGGGCCTGGTCGGCAAACCACGCACTGCCGCCGGCGGCCCAATAGGCCTGCACCACCAGGGGTGTTGCGCCCACGGTGATGAGGTCGTTCACCGCCATCGCGATGGTGTCCTGCGCAATGCCGGCAAAGTAGGGCTTGCGGGTCAGGCGTTGCATTTCGTCGGCCACCAGGGTCTTGGTGCCCAGGCATTCGACGATGCTGGCCACGTGAAACGGGCCCACGTCCACCACGTAGGCGGATTCACCGCGGGAGCCTTCGATTTCAGCGTGGCCCTTGGCCACCAGGTGGCGCGCCGTGCTGGCGGCGGCCCGCTGGGCGGCCACTTTCAGGGGGTCGATCAGGTCGTACTGGACGCCGGCCTGTTCATAGCTCAGGGCGCCGCTGTGGTCAGGGGCTTCGGGGGGGTGTGCGGCTTGGCTCATGGCAGGAGATTATCCCTGCCCCCGTAGAATGAAAGCCATGGCCTACTTTGTTCTCGCCCGCAAGTACCGACCGCGCAACTTTGCGCAGATGGTGGGGCAGGAGCACGTCGTGCAGGCGCTCAGCAACGCCTTGCAGCAGCAGCGCCTGCACCACGCCTATCTGTTCACGGGCACCCGCGGCATCGGCAAGACCACGGTGTCGCGCATCCTGGCCAAGAGCTTGAACTGCACCGGGCCCGACGGCATGGGCGGCATCACCGCCGAGCCCTGCGGTGTGTGCCAGGCCTGCACCGAAATCGACGCCGACCGCTTCATCGACTACATCGAGCTCGACGCCGCCAGCAACCGCGGCATCGATGAGGTGCGCGACATGATCGAGCGTGCCGCCTACAAGCCCGGTGTCGGCCGCTTCAAGGTCTTCATGATCGACGAGGCGCACCAACTCACCAAGGAAGCGTTCAATGCGCTGCTGAAGACGCTGGAAGAGCCGCCGGACTACCTGAAGTTTGTGCTGGCCACCACCGACCCCGACAAGATGCTGCCCACGGTGCTGAGCCGCTGCCTGCAGTTCAACCTGCGGCCGATGGCGCCGGCCACGGTGCGCGACCACCTCAAGCAGGTCTTGACCGCTGAAGACGTGCCCTTTGACGAGCCGGCCCTGGCCCTGCTGGCACGCGCCGCACGGGGCTCCATGCGCGACGGCCTGTCTTTGACCGACCAGGCCATTGCCTATGGTGGCGGCGCCTTGTCGCAAGATGTGGTGCGCCAGATGCTGGGCAGCGTCGACCGCGGCCACACCCTGGCGCTGGTCCAGGCGCTGGCGCAACAGGACGGAGCCGCGGTGCTGGCGGTGGTGGACGGCCTGCGCGGCCTGGGGCTTTCTGCCGCAGCCACGCTGGACGAGTTGTCGCTGCTGCTGCAACAGATGGCAGTGGAACAGGTGGTGCCCGGCGCGCTGGATACCGACGACCTGGACACGGCGGACGCGCGCACGGCAGCCCCCTTGCTGGCGGCCGACGAAACCCAGTTGCTGTACAGCATGGCGCTGCAGGGTCGCGAAGAGTTGAACCTGGTCAGCGACGAATACGCCGGCCTGGCGATGGTGCTGCTGCGTTTTCTGGCGTTTTCGCCGCAGGGGCAGTTGCGCGGCGCTGCCGCGTCTGCCGTGCGTGAAACACGTGCCGCGCCACTGCGTGCGCCATCACCACCCGCCCTGAGCGTGGCGCCTGCGGCGCGGCGGGCGGCAGCGCCCATGCCTGCTGCGCTGTCGCAAGCCCACGAAACGGATGCCGCCGTGGAACGCCTGATGGCGGCTGAACCGCCGGCCGTTCAGGCACCTTCAGCAGCACACCAACCAGCGCCACAACGAGCGCCTGTACCGGCGCCCAGATCGGCGACAAGATCAGCACCGACACCAGAACCAGCGCCGACGACGCTGGTCATCGCCGCTACAAGCCCGCCGCCGCCCCTTGACACTGCCGCCATCGACCCCGTCTTGGGCGACCGCTGGAACACCCTGGTCAAGCAGCTGAGCGAACAGGGTTCGGTGACGGCGCTGGTGCGGGAACTGGCCCATCAGGCCGGGCTGCAGAGCGTTGATGACTTGGCCAGTCCGCAGCGCTGGATGCTGCTGGTGGCGCGGGAGCCGCTGCGCAACCCGCTGCTGGCCGACAAACTGGCCGCTGCGTTGACCACCCAACTGGGCTTCGCGGTGACACTGGACCTGCAAGCCGGTTGGCCGCAGGATTCCCCATCGCTGCGCGACGCGGCCGAGCGCCAGCGCCGGCAGACCGCTGCCGAGGACTGCATAGAGCATGACCCGGTGGTGCTTGAATTGCTGCAGCAGTTCAAGGGCTCACGCATCGTGCCGGGCTCGATCAAACCCGTTTGACGGCTCGCCGCCAGACTGCACACAACCCCACTAGGAAGGACCACAGCCATGATGAAGGGCCAACTGGCCGGCTTGATGAAACAAGCCCAGGCCATGCAGGACAACATGAAACGCGCGCAGGATGAACTGGCGCAGATGGAAGTTGAAGGCCAGTCGGGTGCGGGCCTGGTGACCGTGCTGATGACGTGCAAGCACGACGTCAAGCGCATCACCATCGATCCCAGCCTGCTGGCCGAAGACAAGGACATGCTGGAAGACCTGGTGGCCGCCGCGTTCAATGCGGCGGTGCGCCGCGCCGAAGAGGTCAGCGCCGAAAAGATGAGCAAGCTGACCGCCGGCATGCCCTTGCCGCCGGGCATGAAACTGCCGTTCTGACGCTGCAGAAATTGAAGCAATCCCGGGTGCGCCGGCTTGGTTGAACCGCTGATCGACGGCCTGGTCGAGGCGCTGCGGCGCCTGCCCGGCGTGGGTGTGAAGTCGGCGCAGCGCATGGCTTACCACCTGCTGCAGCACGACCGCGAAGGTGCACGCCGCCTGTCGGCGGCATTGCTGGACGCGGTGCAGCGCACGGGGCATTGCCAGCGCTGCCACACCTTCACGCAGGGCGATGTCTGCGGTACCTGTCTGGACGGCCGGCGCGACGCGCGCCTGCTGTGTGTGGTGGAAGGCCCCGCCGACCAGGCGGCGCTGGAACGCAGCGGCAGCTACAAGGGCCTGTACTTTGTGCTGATGGGCCGTGTCAGCCCGCTGGACGGTGTGGGCGTTGCCGACATCGGCGCTGAACAGTTGCTGAACCGGGCCAGCGACGGCGTGGTGGAAGAAGTGATTCTGGCCACCGGCTTCACCGCGGAGGGTGACGTCACGGCCCACGCGCTGGGCACGGCCCTGAAGGCCCAAGGCCTGAAGGTGACACGCCTGGCGCGCGGTGTACCCGCCGGCAGCGAACTGGAATACGTGGATCTGAGCACCATCGCGCACGCGATGGGCGAGCGGCGCTGAGCGCTCAGGCGGGCCCGGGTTCGGGGTCGTCCGCCACCGCGTTGCGGTAGGCGTGCCAGCTGGCATGCCCCAGCACCGGCGCCACCACCAGCAGGCCTGCAAACCAGGGCAGCAGCGCCACCAGCACCAGGCCCGCAATCAGCGCCGCCCACCACAGCATCACGCCCGGTTGCGACAACACCAGTCGAAAGCTGGTCAGGCCGGCGGTGACAGCGTCGGTCTGCCGGTGCAGGATCATCGGCATGGCCACCACGCTGACGGCGTAGATCAGGCTCGCAAACAGGGCGCCGACGGCCGCCCAGGCCACGATGAACGGCAGGTTCTCGGGCTTCAGCAGTGCCAGCAGCGAGCCCTTGAAGTCGGGCATGCCGTCAAAACTGACGGCAAAGATCACCAGCGTGGCCCGGCCCCACAGCATCTCCAGCACCAGCAGCACCAGACCGAAGATAGCCAGTTGGCCGGTGCGGGTGTCCCAGGCCATGAGCGCGTCGCCCAGGTCGGGCCGCTGTCCTTCGGCCAGGCGCTGGCTGACGCGGTACAGGCCCAGGCACAGAAACGGCCCCATCAGCAGGAAGCCCGCCGACAGCGCCAAGGTGTAGGCCGGCGCGTGTTCGTAGACCTTCAACAGCGCCCAGCCCATGACCATGAAGCAGGCGCCAAAAAACACGCCGATGCCGGGTGCACGGTAAAAGTCCAGCAGCCCCAGGCGCAACCAGCGCAAGGGGTCGGAAAAGGTCAGCGTGTTCAGACGCAGCGCAGGAGGGGCAGGCGCATCCCTCAAGGGGGGCTCGCTCTGTTCGACCGGATCTGGCGGCAGGTTGGCCACAGGCTGGGGCGGGCTGGTCGATTCGCTGGCGGAGGGGTCCATGAGGCGCGCGCAAAAGGCGGCAATGGCAACTTCGATGCGCAAATCATACGAATGGGCTGCGGGCTTCACTTGCGCTGCATCAAGTGCGCCTGCCGTCCCAGCCTATCGAAAACCCCGACTCAACGGGCGCGTTTGACCCGCAGCAACTCGTCCAGGATCAGGCAGATGGCACCCAGCGTGATGGCGCTGTCGGCAATGTTGAAAGCGGGAAAGTAGCCACCCTGGAACACCGGCTGGAGCAGCGAAAAACGAAACTGCAGGAAGTCGACCACGTAGCCGTGCAGCATGCGGTCGATGACGTTGCCCAGCGCCCCGCCCAGGATCATGCTGACCGCAAAGCAGAACAGCTTTTCGCCCGGGTGGCTGCGCATCAACCAGACGATGACGCCCGACACGATCAGGCCCAGTCCGGTGAAAAACCAGCGCTGCCAGCCGCCGGCGTTGGCCAGAAAGGAAAACGCGGCGCCCGGGTTGTGGGCGCGCACGATGCTGAAAAAATCAGTGACGGTGCGGGCGTCGCCCAGCTTGAACCAGCCCATGATCAGTGTCTTGGTGACCTGGTCGGCCAGAATCACCACCGCCGCCAGGCCCAGCCACATCCACAGGCTGGGCCCGTCGCTGTTACGACGTGTGGCCATGTTCAGGCCACCCGGCGCACTTCGCCGGCGCCGTAGAGGTTGCTGGTGCAGCGGCCGCACAGTGACGGATGTTCGGCATCATGGCCGACGTCGCTGCGCCAGTGCCAACAGCGCGCGCACTTCAGCGCGGCGCCCGGCGATGTGGATTGCGGGGCGCCCGCCGCCGTGACCTGGATGTCCAGCGTTTCACCTGGCACCAGCGTGGCGGCCGAGGTGATGAACACAAAACGCAGGTCGGCACCCAGCGACTGCAGCAGCGCCAGGTCGGCCGGCGGCAGCGTCAACGTCACTTCAGCCTGCAGAGAAGAACCCACCGCGCCCGTGGTGCGCACGGTTTCGATCTCCTTGTTGGCGGCTTCGCGCAGTTCGCGGATGCGAGCCCATTTGGCCAGCAAGCCGTCGTCGGGTGCGTCGAAGACCCAATAGGTTTCGGTGAAGATCGATGGTGTGTGGCCGATCTGCGCCCAGGCCTCTTCGGCGGTGAAGCTCAGGAACGGCGCCATCCAGCGCAGCAGCGCCTGGGTGATGTGGTGCAGTGCCGTTTGTGCGCTGCGCCTCGCCAGGCTGCCTGGGGCGGTGGTGTACAGGCGGTCTTTCAGCACGTCCAGGTAAAACGCGCCCAGGTCCTCGCTGCAGAAGACCTGCAGCTTGGCCACCACGGGGTGGAATTCGTAGACCTTGTAGTGCTTCAGCACTTCGGTCTGGAACTGCGCCGCGCGTGACATCGCCCAGCGGTCGATCTCCAGCATCTGCGACAGCGGCACCGCCTGGGTGGCAGCGTCGAAGTCCGAGGTGTTGGCCAGCAGGAAGCGCAGCGTGTTGCGGATGCGGCGGTAGCCGTCCACCACCCGCGCCAGGATCTTGTCGTCACCGGCAATGTCGCCCGAATAGTCGCTGGCCGCCACCCACAGGCGGATGATCTCGGCGCCCATGCTGCTGCTGACCTTCTGCGGCTCGATGCCGTTGCCCAGGCTCTTGCTCATCTTGCGGCCCTGGCTGTCCACTGTGAAGCCGTGGGTCAGCAGGCCGCGATAAGGCGCGCGCCCATACAGCGCGCAGGCCAGCAGCAGGCTGCTGTGGAACCAGCCGCGGTGCTGGTCGTGGCCTTCCAGGTACAGGTCGGCCTCGGGGCCTTCTTCGTGGTGGCCACCCGGATGCTGGCCTCGCAGCACGTGCCAGAAAGTGCTGCCGCTGTCGAACCAGACTTCCAGGATGTCGCTGCTCTTGGTGTAGTCCGGTGCGTCTTCCGCCCCCAGGATCTGTTCGGCCGTGACCCGGCTCCAGGCCTCGATGCCGCCGGCCTGCACGATGTCGGCTGCCTGGTCCAGGATTTCCATGGTGTGCGGGTGCAGCTCGCCACTGTCCTTGTGCAGAAAAAACGGCAGCGGCACGCCCCAGCTGCGCTGGCGGCTGATGCACCAGTCGGGCCGGTTGGCGATCATGTCGCGCAGCCTTGCGCGCCCGTTTTCGGGGTAGAAGCCGGTCTGGTCGATAGCGGCCAGCGCCATCTGGCGCAGCGTTTGCGGCGCCTTGTCCTTGGTGAAGACGCCGGCGCCTTCGTCCATGCGCACAAACCACTGCGCCGCAGCGCGGTAGATCACCGGGCTCTTGTGGCGCCAGCAATGCGGGTAACTGTGGCTGATACCGGTGGTGGCCATCAGGTGGCCGGCCGCCTTCAGCGTGTCGATGATCGCCGGCACGGCTTTCCAGATGTTCTGGCCGCCAAACAGCGGGAAGTCGGGCGCGTAGCTGCCGTTGCCCTGCACCGGGTTCAGGATGTCGTCGGTCTTGACGCCGTGCGCCACGCAGCTGTTGAAGTCGTCCACGCCGTAGGCGGGCGAACTGTGCACGATGCCGGTACCGTCATCGGCCGTGGCGTAGTCGGCCAGGTACACCGGGCTGAAGCGGTCGTAGCCCGGGTCAGTGGCGGCCAGCGGGTGCTTGAACAGGACGCCGCCCAGCTTTTCGCCCAAGGTGGTGGCCAGTACGGTGCCCTGCAGGCCATATCGTTCCAGGCAGGCGGGCACCAGCGATGCGGCCAGCACCAGCAGGCCGCGATCGGTCTGCACCAGCGCGTATTCCAGCGCCGGGTTCAGGTTCAGCGCCTGGTTGGCGGGGATGGTCCAGGCCGTGGTGGTCCAGATCACCGCAAAGGCCGGCGCTGCCAGCGACTGCAGGCCAAACGCGGCGGCCAGCTTGTCGGGCTCGGCGCAGGGGAAGGCCACGTCCAGGGTCTGGCTCTTTTTGTCGGCGTATTCGATTTCGAACTCCGCCAGCGAACTGCCGCAGTCGAAACACCAGTACACGGGCTTCAGCCCGCGGTAGACAAAACCACGCTCGATGACTCGCTTGAAGGCCCGCAACTGACCGGCTTCATTGGCCGGGTCCATGGTGGCGTAGCGGTGCGGCCAGTCGCCCAGCACGCCGAGCCGCTGGAAGTCGACCATTTGCTGCGTGATCTGCTCGGTGGCGTAGGCGCGGCTCTTGGCCTGCATGTCGTCGCGACTCAGGCTGCGGCCGAACTTCTTTTCGATGGCGTTTTCGATCGGCAGGCCATGGCAGTCCCAGCCTGGTACGTAGTGGGCGTCAAAGCCGGCCAGCTGCCGCGCCTTGACGATCATGTCCTTCAACACCTTGTTGACGGCGTGGCCCATGTGGATGGCGCCGTTGGCATAGGGCGGGCCGTCGTGCAGCACAAACAGCGGCGCGCCATGTCGCGCGTCGCGCAGGCGTTTGTACAGGCCGCCACCGTCGGCGGTGTTGTTCCAGGCCTTGACCCAGCCCGGCTCGCGCTTGGCCAGGTCACCGCGCATGGGGAAGGGCGTGTCGGGCAGGTTCAGGGTGCTGCGGTAGTCGGTGCCGCTGGCTTCAGGGTTTTTGGCTTCGGTATTCATATGGTGCTCGCTGCCCCGCTGTGTGGGCCTTGTGCTTCAGGCGCAGGGCCGCGAATGCGTGATGGGCGTGATGGGTGCTGGGCTGCCCGTTCAGAGCGGGATGCAGCCGCTGGGGCCGCGACGGGGCTAGGCGATGACCTTGGCGTGCAGCGCGCTGTCAGGCTGCGTGCCAGTCAGGCCCGCGGCGTAATTCGGTCGCGCGAACACTGGCGGTACACCGAAGCGTGGTGCCTGGCGTCCGGCAGACTGTGGGGCGGGGTGTGCAGCATGGGGTCGTATTCTAAGGCGAGGCCGGTTCACTGCCGTGCTCGGTCAGTGGGCGTTTTGCGGCTGGGCAGCGTGCCAGCGTCGGGCGTCCTCGGTGTCGCGGGCAATGCCCTCTTGCAGCGAGGTCAGCGAGTCGTACTTCAGCTCGTCGTGCAGCTTGTGCAGCAACTCCACACGCAGGCAGCGGCCGTAGCCCCCGTCGGCGCCCAGTTCCACGGGCCATTCCAGGCAATGGGTTTCCAGCAGCACACGGCCGGCGTCTTCGACGGTGGGGCGCACCCCCAGGCTGGCGACCCCGGGTAAGGGTCGATCGGCCAGACCGTGCACACGCACCACAAAGATGCCGCTGGTGGCAGGGCGGGGGTGACCAAAGGCCAGATTCAGGGTGCGAAAACCCAACTCGCGCCCCAGACGCCGGCCGTGGGCCACACGGCCGCTGATGGCATAAGGCCGACCCAGCAAGCCGGCCGCAGCGCCCAGGTCGCCCGCCTCCAGCGCTTGCCGCACGGCCGAACTGCTGACCCGCAGGCCATGCACCTCGTAACTCATCATGCGGGCCACATCAAAACCGGCTGCAGCGCCGGCGGCGTCCAGCATGGCGTAGTTGCCGGCGCGCCGAGCGCCAAAGCTGAAATCGTCGCCCACCAGCACGTAGCGGGCCGCCAGGCTGTCTCGCAGCACCTGGTCGACAAAGGCTTGTGGCGACAGAGAGGCCAGTGCCACGTTGAAGCGGACCACCACGGTTTCGTCGATGCCACAGCGCTGCAGTTCCAGCAGCTTGTCACGCAGGGTGCTGATGCGCAGGGGCGCATTGTCCGGCTTCCCCGCGCGTTGCGCAAAGAAGTCGCGTGGATGGGGCTCGAAGGTCATCACGCAGGCAGGCAGGCCACGTTGTCGGGCCTCGCCGGTCAGCAGGGCCAGCATGGCCTGATGGCCGCGGTGCACGCCGTCGAAATTGCCAATGGTGAGCGCGCAGCCCGATGCCGCCCGTGCAGCCGCGCTGCGTATGCCTAGTGAAACCCTCATGAATGGATTATCGGCGGGACGACACAGGCTTCAGCCCCAGCGGCCCGCGGCAATGCCCGTGTGTGGCCTGTCCGATGGTTTGCTGGCACAAAATGCCTGCTTCCCCTGTTCACCGTTGGTCTTGACCAGGTCACTGTCCAAACCACAGATCACCATGGCATTCAAAACGCTGGGCCGCTGGCTTGCCTGGCTTCGCGGTGCGCGTCACCGCAAGCTGCTGCACAAAGCGCTGTCGCTGCACACGCAGCACCGTGACGATGAGCAAGACGCCGACTTTCTGGCCTTGATATCCCACCAGATGGCGCCCTGGCGGCAGCCTGGATGGCGCACGGGTCGGCCAGCGCGGGATCTTTTGCGGCACCTGAACACAAGCTCTGCAAGTGTGTTTGTCTTTGAGGTGGACGGCACACAGGTCGACGTCTGGCCGAAGCGGGCGGCGGCAGGCCATGCCCCTGCTGATGCCGCGAAAGTGCGCATGTTCCACAAGCGGGTGAACCAGTACCGCACCCTGCTGCACGAGGTATGCAATCGCTACCAGCATCGCGATGCCTATCACCTGGTCATGGACATGGAGGACATACCCGCCGAATGCCCAGACTGGCCGATCTTCGGTTTCCAGAAACAAAAGGCGGCCGCCAACCTGCTGCTGCCCGATGTCGATTTTTTCCATCAGGGCTGGTACCAGACCGATACCGACCCCACGCCCTACCTTGAGAAGTCGGTCACGGCCTGCTTTGTGGGCTCGTCGACGGGTGCCCAGCTCGACGTGAAGACCATCGCGGCGCACAACACGCCGCGCCTGCGCCTGGCATCGCAGTTCCTGGACGACCCGCGTGTCCTGTTCCGCATCGCCCAAGCTGCACAGTGTGATTCCGAGGAGGCCCGGCGTCTCTTGCTGGCGCAGCCCTATTTTTCCGAGCCGGTCAGTTGGGGCGAGCAGCTGCGACATCGTTTTTTGCTGTCCATCGATGGCAACGGCGCGACCTGTTCGCGGGTGGTCAAGAGTCTGAGAAGCCATGCCGTGCTGGTCAAGTTCCAGTCGGACCATGAGCTCTTTTACTTTCCGCTGATGCACAACGGCGTGCACTACCTGCAGGTTCAGGGGCCGCAAGACGTCCACGACATCCTGGACAAGGAATCGGCGCAGCCGGGGCATTACCGGAGCGTGGCCCAGGCGGGCCAGGCCTTTGCTGACAAGACTTTGTGCGCGGCGGCTGTTCTGCAATACACCCATCTGATGCTGCAGCAGTACGCCGTACTGTTGCGCGAGTCCGGTTCTTTTGGCATGGACTGTCCGTGAATGGACGGGGGTGCAGCGCGGCGTTGGCGCGCTGGGCATCGCCTGCGGCGCCTTTAGCCGGAAAGTGCAAACCAAGAGGGCGGGCGGCAGCCCGTTATATTTGGCAGCGCCTTGTAGCGACGCGGGTCTTCGAAAGTGCCCGGGCGCTCTGGTATCAAAAAAAGAGGAATTCGGGAATGACAACAGTGAAGGCTTGGGCACACAGCGCCAGTACACCCACTCGGTGGTCGGCCAGACCATGACGCGCCACCTGGACCTGGGCTGCGGCGCCACGCCGCGCAATCCTTACGGGCGCGATGAATTGTTTGGCGTGGACCTGGTGGCCCGGGAACACGCAGGTGCGACGGTCAAAGGCGCCAACCTCTCAGTGCAAGCGATTCCGTTTGAAAGCAACAGCTTTGATTCGGTGTCGGCCTACGACTTTCTGGAGCATGTCCCGCGTGTACTGCCCACGCCCGATGGCCTGGGCACCCGCTTTCCGTTCATCGAGCTGATGAACGAAGTCTGGCGCGTGCTGATCCCTGGGGGTCTCTTTTATGCGGTCACCCCGGCGTTTCCCAGCAAGGCCGCGTTCCAGGATCCGACGCATGTGAACATCATCACCGAGTCCACCCACGTCTACTTCACCCAGCCGCAGCGCATGGCGGCCATGTACGGTTTTGTGGGCAACTTCGGCCTGGTGCGGTCGCATTGGATCAAGTCGCGCGCGGGCGTGCACTTTGTGCCGCATCAAAGCGGGCTCGGGTTTCGAACCCAGGTCGCCTACAGAGCCTGGCGCGCGCAGAGCGGCTCGACCTCCCACCTGCTGTGGGAGTTCCAGGCCATCAAGCCCTGACGTCGGGACGGCCGGCCCGCAGCGCCAGCCAGCGGCTGCGCCAATCTCGTGATCCCAGGGCCAGACGCCGCTGCAACAGGGCTGCGGCCATCTGACGGTGGCCGTCTCGCAGCAGGGCGCGTGCCGCCTTGAAGCCGTCGCGGCTGATGATGACGCTGTCCGGCAGCATCGCCAACACCTCGGCCAGCTGCGTTGGGGGCAGTACCTTGTGCAGGTTGAACACGCCGTGAAAGCCGAAGCTCGGGCCTGGAGATGGCTCGTTTTCAAAGGCAAAGGCCTGCGCCTGTCCCAGGCTGCCAAACCGGATGCCGTGGTCCCGCTCCAGTTCAGGCCGCAGGGTCTGGGCGATGCAGATGTCTTCCGGGTGATGCCAGCGTTGCCGAAACGAGTCCGTTTGCAGCGCTTGCAGCAGCTTGCGTGAACGCAAGGAAAAGCCGCCGTTGCCCACGAAGTGCCCGTTGTGGGCCTTGCCCCAGGGCGCGCCCAGGTAGTCCATATCCAGGAAGTCGGCTTGCCAACCTTGCGCGTCGACGACGAAGCCGTCCCACTGCACGATCAGCACGTGGCTGGTGTGCACATGGTCCAGCAGGCTGCCCAGGACAAAACGGGAGTAGTCGGCGCCCGATCGGATGGGCCCGATATCGACGCATTCAACGGACTGCGTGGTGCCGGGCAAAAAGGGTGAACCTTCGGTGAGCAGCACACAGCGGTCAAACTGAACCTGCCGGGCACTGGTCGTCAAGGCGCGCAAAGCCAGGGCTGGCGAGCGGGTGTCTACGGCAACGGCGGTGACATCAGGAAGATGCAAAGCCGGCTGGGGCAGGGTGGGGTCGTGGTTCACGGTCTGCGTTGTTTTGCGGCTCAATCCAGGGGTGGCAGATAACACCACTGGCCGCTGCGAAGATCGTCGGTCAGCGTCCATGGGCCGAAGCTTTCCCGGTGCAAGGCCTCGACATGGTTGCCCACGGCCGCCAGCATGCGTTTGACCTGGTGGTAGCGGCCTTCGCTGATCGTCAAGCGCATTTGGCGCGGGCCCATCAACTCGCAATCGTCAGCGATGGCAGATTTGGGGTCGTCGCGCAGCAGCACGCCAGCCTTGAGCGCGTCGATCTGTGCCGGCTCGATGTCGCGTGCGGTGGTCACGCGGTAGACCTTGGCCACGTGGCGGTGGGGGTGTGTCAGGCGGTGCAGCCACGGCCCCTGGTCGGTCAGCAGCAACAGGCCCGTGGTGTCCTGATCCAGGCGGCCCACCGG
>JAHECB010000058.1 GCA_024641925.1 Betaproteobacteria bacterium | reverse complement strand
TGGAGGGCCCGGAAAACGGCTTCACCAACATCCCCGCCAGCGTGTACTGGGCCATCACCACCATGACCACGGTGGGTTTTGGCGACATCACGCCCAAGACCGACCTGGGGCGCATCATCGCGTCGGTGATGATGCTGCTGGGCTGGGGCACGCTGGCCGTGCCCACGGGCATCGTCAGCGCCGAATTCACGGCGCAGCGCCTGCCGCGCGAAACCACCACCCGAACCTGCCACGAATGCCTGACCGAAGGCCACCTGCCCAGCGCCAACTTTTGCCGCGACTGCGGCGCGGCGCTGCCGCCTTGGCAATGGGACGAGTCGCACCGCAGACCGTGATGGCCTGAACGGCCTGAACGGCCCGCGCGCGCTCAGCGACCCATCATTGTGCTGGGCAACCACAACGCCAGCTGCGGCCACAGCATCACCGCCGCCATCACCGCAATCATCAGCAGCACATAAGGCGCAGCGCCCCGCACGATGGGGCCCATGGGCGCCTTGGTGATGGCCTTGATGGTGAACAGGTTCATGCCCACCGGGGGTGTGATCTGCGCCAGCTCCAGGTTGATGACCAGCAGGATGCCGTACCAGATGGGGTTGATGTGCAGGTGCTGCATGGCCGGCAGAATGACCGGTGTGGTGATCAGGATGATGGCAATGGATTCCAGGAACATGCCCAGCACAAAAATCAGCGCCATCATCACGATTAAAAAGCCCGTGACGCCAATGTCGGCGGCAATCACCGCCTGCACCACCTGCTGCGGAATGCGCAGCTTGGTCATGACGTGGCCAAACACCGAAGCACCGGCCAAAATCATGAACAACATGGCCGAGACACGGCAGGCATCCGTGGCTGAATCCCAGACATCGCGCCAGCCGATGTTGCGGTAAACCAGCGCGCCCACCAGCAAGGCCAGCCAGGCACCCGCGGCCGCCGCTTCGGTGGCCGTGAACACACCGGCATACATGCCACCCAGCACAAACACCGGCAGCGACAAAGCCCATAAAGACTTGCGCAATGCGGTGAAGGCTTCGCGCGCCGTGGCGCGTTTTTCACGCGCCAGGTGGCGGTGCAGCAGTGCCGTGCTGACCACGCTGTAAAGCACAAACACCGCCGCCATCAGCAAACCCGGCACCACGCCGGCCATGAACAGGCCGCCGATGCTGGTGTCAGTGGTGACGCCGTACAGCACCAACGGGCCCGACGGCGGAATCAGGATGCCCAGCGTGCCACCCGCCGCCACCAGGCCGTAGGCGGCGCGTGGTTCGTAGCCGAACTTGATCATCTGCGGAATGGCCACCGCGCCGATGGTCAAAGCCGTGGCCACGCTGCTGCCCGAGATGGCGGCAAACACTGTGCAGGCCGCGATGGTGGCAATGCCCAGGCCGCCGGGCAGATGCCGCGTCAGCGTGTAGGCGGTGTTGTACAGGTCGTCGACGATCTTGCCGCGGATCATCAGGTGCGCCATGAAGGCAAACAGCGGAATCGCCACCAGCAGGTAGCGGTTGATCTCGCCGAAGATGACCTCGGTGACCGACCCCATTTCGCCTTGCGTGAACCACTGCAGGGCACCACCAAACAGGGCCAGCCCGACAAAGATGGGCAGCCCGGTGAAAAGCAGCAACAACAGCGCCAGGAACAGCAGTGCAATGGTCATGGCTGCTGCTGTTCCTGGTGGCCCTGGTCGTGCTGCTCTTCCTGTTTTTCCGGGTGTTCCGCCAAGGGCTGGTTGACGGCAGCGCGCCACAGCGCTTCCACAGCCGCCAGCAACAGCAAACTGCCCCCCACCGGCATCAGCAGCATCAGGCACCAGGTGGGCCATTCCAGCGTGCCCTCGGTCAGCAGGCCCAGGCTGCGTGCCAGTTGCGCCGTGCCCCAGCCGTTAAAGATCAGCACCGCCGAAATGCCTGCAGTGGCCAGTGCCGCCCACAACCGCGCCCAGCGTTGGCCGGATGGCGACAGTTGCGTAACCAGCAGGTCCACACCGATGTGCTCGTCGCGCCGAAAGGTCTGCGCGGCGCCCAGCATCACGATGGCCACCAGCGCAAAGCCCACCAGGTCGTCCACCCACACCGGCGGCGCATTGAAGACGTAGCGCATCACCACGGCCCAGCCGATGAGCACAAACGACATCAGCAAGCTCAGTGCCGCCAGCGCCATGGCCAGCGTGCACAAGACCGACACGACACGGCTCAGGCCCTGCAGCGCCGGGCTTACCGTCTGAGGCAACATATCAGCGGCGGACGCGGATCAGAGCTTGTCCAAGGCCTGCAGCAGTTTCACGCCGTCGGGCGCGGTCTGGCGCAGAAACTCCTTTTTCACCGCCGGCTGCATGGCGTCGGCCATGACTTTTTCCTGCGCCTTGGTCAGTGCAACGGCCTGCATGCCCTTGTCGTTCAGCACCTTGATGTTTTCCGGCGGGATGCCGTCGCTTTTGCGGATGGACCGCGCCACGGCGCGGTCGGCGGCCTGCTGGATGGCGTTGCGCAGGTCGGCCGGCAATTGTTTCCACCAGGCCGGGTTGACCACCAGGTTGTCGAAGGCCAGGATGATGTTGGAGGCCACGCCAAACTTCTGCACTTCGTAGAACTTGCGGCTGTCGGCGGCCTCGACACCGGTGAAACCGGCGTTGATGACACCGGTCTGCAGCGCCTGGTAAACCTCGGAGCCGGGCATGGGCGAAGGCGACGCGCCCATGGCGATCAGGCCCTCGTCAAACAGCTTATTCAGGCCGCGGATCTTCTGGCCGGCAAAGTCGGCCGGCACCACCAGGGCCTTGCCATTGGAGGTGAAGATGCCGTCGTTGGTGTCCACCATCCACGCAATATTGGTCACGCCTTTTTCGGCCATCTTGGCGTCCAGCAGCCGGGCGGCATCAGACTTGATGAAGGCCTTTTGTTTGGCCACCGACGTCATCAGGTAAGGAATGATGGTGACACTCATTTCGGGAATGGTGCCGCCCCACTGGAAGCTCAAAATCGCCGCCGCTTCAAGCTTGCCACTGGCCACCGCGGGGTGGTTCTGGTTGGGCTTGAACAATTGTGCGGCGCCGAAGTTCTGCACCTCCACCCGGCCCTTGGTGGCCTGTTTCACCTCTTGCGCGAACTGCTCCAGATTTTTGGCCGTGTGGTGCGTGGGCGGAAACTGGTGGCTGATGCGCATGGTGTAGTCGGCGGCCAGCGCAGGGCCTGCAAGGCAGGCGGACAGCAGCACGCTCATCGGCAAGCTCAACAGGTGGCGGCGGGTCAAGGTCGAAAACTTCATGGGTGTCTCCTTCGGTAAAACTTCTTGGGAACAAGTTGCCAGTTTAGGCAGCCGCTGCCACCACGCGCTGTTCAAGCAGCGCGTCAATGGCGTTGTTGCTGTAGCCCACACCCAGCAGCAGTTCGCGGGTGTGCTGGCCAAAGCGGGGTGGGTCCAGGCGAACCGGCAAACGCTGGCCGGCCATGGTGAAGGGGAACAGGGTGGTCTTCACCGTCTGGCCCGCCTTGTCGCCATCGGACAGCACCACGTCGGCCAGGCCGCCGGTGGCCTGCAGGTGCGGGTCGTCATACAGCTCTTGGGGACGCCGAATGGGCGCAAACGGCAGGCCCACACGTTCAAAGATGGCCGACAGTTCAGCGGCGCTGCGCAGTGCCAGGCGCTGCCGCAGTTCGGGCAACAGCGTGGGCCGCTGCTGCACCCGCTGGTTGTTGGTGGCCAGCGCCGGGTCGGCCAGCAGGTCGGCAAAACCCAGGGCCTGGCAGAAGGTGGCGAACTGCGCGTCACTGACTGCGGCCAGAAAAATCTGCTCGCCGTCCTTGACCGTGAACACGTCGTAAATGGCCCACGGGCTCTCGCGGTCGGGCATAGGCTGTGGCGCGCGGCCACTGATGGCGTACTGCAGCATGTGCTGGCCCACCAGGAAGATGTTGTTTTCGAACAGCGCCGACTGCACCTCCATGCCACGGCCGGTGATGCCGCGCTGGATCAGCGCGCCCAGCGCACCGATGGCGCCAAACATGCCGCCCATGATGTCGTTGACGCTGGTGCCGGCGCGCAGCGGGTCGCCGGGCCGGCCGGTCATGTAGGCCAGGCCGCCCATCATCTGCACCACCTCGTCCAGCGCCGTGCGGTGTTCGTAGGGGCCGGGCAAAAAACCCTTGTGGCTGACGTAGATGAGGCGGTCGTTTTCGGCGCGCAGCGATGCGGCGTCCAGACCAAACTTCACCAGAGCACCAGGCTTGAAGTTTTCAGCCACCACGTCGGCGCTGAGCGCCAGGCGGCGCGCGGCGGCGGCACCTTCGGGCTGGCGCAGGTCGATGCCGATGCTGAGCTTGTTGCGGTTGAAGAGTGGAAAAAATCCCGTGCCCGCACCCAGCAGCCGGCGCGTGCCCTCGCCATCAATGGGCTCAACCTTGATGACTTCAGCGCCCAGGTCGGCCAGCACCATGCCGCAGGTGGGGCCCATCACCATGTGGGTGAATTCCACCACCCGCAGGCCCTTCAGGGGTTGGGGTGCCGACGTTTGGGTGGCTTGAACAGCGGTCATGCCGCCTCCCGCATCGTTTTGGGCAGGCCGGCGCGTGCAATGCTGCCGTGCATGTCCACACCGGGCAGCCATTTCGAAAGCTGGGCGCGCAAGGCCAGCAAGGCATCAAAGTCCAGCCCCGTTGTCACGCCCATGCTGGCAAACAGGTAAGCCACATCTTCAGTGGCCACATTGCCGCTGGCGCCGGGTGCGTGCGGGCAGCCGCCGATGCCGCCCAGGCAGGCATCAAAGCGCCGGATGCCGGCCTGCCAGGCGGCATAGACATTGGCCAGCCCCAGGCCGCGGGTGTCGTGGAAATGGCCGCAGACCAGGCGGTCGCCCGCCACGGACAGGCCTTTTTCGAACAGGCGCTGGACCTGCAAGGGGTCGGCATAACCCACGGTGTCGGCCAGGCCCACCTGGTCGGCACCGGCATCCAGACAAGCTTGCAGCAGCCGCAGCACCTCGGCTTCGTCCACAGCGCCTTGCAAGGTGCAGCCAAAGGCCGTGGACAGGCCCACTTCGATGCGGCACTGGGACCCCGCCGCGTCGCGCGCCGCACAAACTCGTGCCAGTTCGGCCACCGCTTCTTGCGGCGTGCGGCGCAAGTTGGCCAGGCTGTGGGCATGGCTGGCGGAAATGGGCAGCAGCATCGCATGCGCGCCACTGTCCAGGGCCGCCTGAGCGCCTTTCAGGTTGGGCACCAGCACCGAAGTCACCAGGTCCGGCAGCTGCAGGGCCGCGGCCACCAGATCGGCCGTGTCGGCCAGCTGCGGCAGCAGCCGCGCCGGCACAAACGAGCCCACTTCAATCTCGCGCTGACCCGCCGCGTACGCCGCGTGCAGCCACTGCAGCTTTTGCGCCGTGGGCATGGTGTGGGCAATGCTTTGCAAGCCGTCGCGCAGGCCCACTTCGCGAATGCTGACCTGGGGTGCCGTTTTCATCATGCGGCGCACTCTAGACCTTCCCTGGAGAAATCACGAATGGCTATTTTTCAGGCCAGACGTTCCAATTCGGAACGTCTACCGCCCAAGCCGCTGCATGCTCAAGACCTTCGACCCCACCACCTTGCGGCTGTTTGTGGCCGTTTGTGAAGACGGCAGCCTGGCGCTGGCGGCCCAGCGCGAGGCGATGGTGGCGTCGGCGCTGAGCAAGCGCATCTCGGCGCTGGAAGCGGCCGTGGGCGTGCCGCTGCTGACGCGCCACCGCCGCGGTGTGGTGCCCACGCCGGCCGGTGAAGCGCTGCTGCGGCAGTCGCGCGAGGTGCTGGTGTCTTTGGACCGCCTGGGCGCCGAGATGGGCCAGTTCCGCGCTGGCGCCCAAGGCATCGTGCGTGTGCTGGCCAGCACGTCGGCGCTGGCCGAGCAGTTGCCCGACGACATCGCCGGCTTTCTGCGCCAGACCCCCGGTGTGCGGGTGACGCTGGACGAACGTGTCAGCCCCGACATTGTGCGCACCGTGCGCGACGGTGCGGCCGACCTGGGCGTGCTGTGGGACCGCGGCGACCTGAGCGGCCTGCAGGCCAGGCCCTACCGCAGCGACAACTTGTGTGTGGCCATGGCGCCCAGCCACCGCCTGGCTCGGCGCCCCAACCTGCGCTTTGCGGACACGCTGGACGAGGTGTCGGTCAGCGTGGCCGCGGGCGGCTTGATGGAAAACATGCTGCGCCGGCAAAGCGCCTTGCTGGGGCGCACGCCCAGCGATCGCATCCAGGTCAGCAGCATGGATGTGGCCTGCCGCATCGTGGCCGCCGGGCTGGGGCTGGCCATCTTGCCGCAAGAAGCTGCTGCGCCCCACGCGGGTGCCGGCCGGCTGCGGCTGGTGCCTTTGCTGGACAGCTGGGCAAGGCGGCAGTTTGTCATCGCTTCACGACCCGAGGCCCTGATGTCGGCCAGCGCACGCTTGTTGGCGAGGTATCTGCAGGAGTGCGCGGCGGCGGCGTGACCCAATGCCGAAGTCGTTCGGCCCAGGCGTTTTCGGTCAAAATTTGCCCGGCATTGCCCAGCGTCTTCGCACGGGCCGGAATCACTGCCGTCAAGGTTGGGTCGTCCAATGGAGCCCTGTGCAGGTTTCGAGAAAAGGCTCCAAAGGCTGAGGCCGCATCGAGAGGGGGCACGGTGGGTTTTTGCAGCAGGGGGTGCAGATCAAAGTGACGGCGTTCAACACCCGATAAACCGCACCAAACAGCCCACGCTTTGACGATTTGGCAGATAGAGGGTGAAGTCTCCGATATGAGAATTCACTGTGGTCCCGGCTACCGGCTGATCTTCGTTTGGCGCAGCAAAGTGATCGTCGCCCTGCGCATGGCCAGCGACAAGCCAACCCAGAAGCGCGATATTCGCCACGCCTTGAGAGGCCAACGATCCAGACTTGCTGCTCCTTGCGCTTGGCGATGTTGCTCGAGCAAAGGGTATGGCGCAGATCGCCAAAGACGCGGGCTTGGGGCGCGAAAGTCTGTACAAGGCCCTCGCCCCTGGGCGCAAAGCCGCGCTTTGAAACCGTCGTCAAGGTGGCACGTGCACTCGGCGTTAAATTCATGGCTCGGCCTGTCTGAACGGCGCGACCGCAGGGTGCGGCATGGGCCTTCGCTCAAGCAGCGCTCAAACCTTTGGTCGCGGGAAACGAGTTTTTAGCGATGCTCAAGTCTATTGAATCCGTCGTACTTTTTGTCTCAGACATCGAAGCCGCTGCGCGCTGGTACGCCGACATCTTCCACTGCGAAGTGGCGCATGAGAACCCCGCCTTTGCCTTCATCAAAACGCCTGGCCTGGTCATCGGCTTTCATCCGTCTGATACGAAGTGCCCCGGCGGCATCGGCGGCACCACGGTTTACTGGGAAGTTGCAAGCATCGACGAAGCCGTTGCCTACCTGGTTGAACGCGGCGCAAAACTGCACCGTGGCCCGGGCTTGACGAGTTTTGGTGCGGGCGCGGCCATGCTCGTGGATCCCTTTGGTTGCACGATCGGGCTCAACGCCTCCTGTGCAGAATCCAGGGCCAGGACGGGCGCGGCTCCTTCTGCCCATCCGGCTGACAAGCTTGCAGCCCCTAACGCGCCGCCCCAACCGGTTTTATCGTTGCCGCCCATGAACCCAGCCCCGCTGTACCGCCAATTTGTCTCGCAGGCGCAGATTGACGCGCAATACAACGCGTCGCTGACGGTGGCCGACCCGGCGGCCGAAATGCGGCACTACGTGGACCGCAGCGCCGTGGCGCGGCAAAAACTGGCCCATCAGCTGAACGTGGCCTATGGCCCGACGCTGGCCGAGCACCTGGACATCTTCCCGGCGGCGCAGCCCCACGCGCCAGTGTTTGTGTTTGTACACGGCGGCTATTGGCGCGCGCTGGCAGCGCGTGACTTCAGCTGCGTGGCGCTGGGCCTGCAGGCGCTGGGCATCACCACGGTGGTGGTGAACTACGCCCTGTGTCCCCACGTCAGCATCGACGAGATCACGCGCCAGGTGCGTGCTGCGCTGGCCCACACGCTGCGCAACGCACCGGGGTTTGGCGGCGATGCCCAGCGTGTCGCCATCGGCGGCCACAGCGCCGGTGCGCACCTGTGCGCCATGGCGCTGCAAGCGGACTGGGCAAACGACTACGGGCTGCCAGCCGACCCGTTCAGTGGCGCGGTGCTGGTCAGCGGCCTGTACGACCTGCAGCCGCTGCGCTACAGCTACCTGCAGCCGCAGATTCAACTTGATGACGGCATCATCCGGCGCAACTCGCCGCTGTTTGGCGTGCGCCGCTGTGCCACACCGGTGCTGCTGACCTGGGGCGACGCCGAGACTGAAGAATTTGCGCGCCAGTCCGCCAGCCTGCATGACGCCTGGTTGGCGGCGGGCAATGTGTCGACCCTTCAGGCGCTGCCCGGTGCGCACCATTTTTCGGCCATTCACGGTTTTGAACAGCCCGACAGCCTATTGTGCCGCTGGGTAGCCGGCGTGCTGAAGGTATGACCCATTTCGCTGCCCGGCGCCGCCTTGCGGCACCATGGCCGTTTCAGCATCCAGGGTCCGCATCATGAACACTGAAAAGATCGTCGCCGACGAAGGCGCGCAGCTGGACTTCAGCCGCGACATGAGCTACGGCGACTACCTGCACCTGGAAAACATCCTGAATGCGCAGCACCCGCTGTCCCCCGCGCACGACGAGATGCTGTTCATCGTGCAGCACCAGACCAGCGAACTGTGGATGAAGCTGATGCTGCACGAGCTGCACGCCGCCATCCGTTGCCTGGCACAGGACGACCTGGGGTCTGCCTTCAAGATGCTGGCGCGGGTGTCCAAGATCATGGAACAGCTGGTGCACGCCTGGGACGTGCTGGCCACGATGACACCGCCCGAGTACAGCGCCATCCGGCCCTACCTGTCGCACAGCAGCGGCTTCCAGAGCTGGCAGTACCGCTGCATCGAATTCAGCCTGGGCAACAAGAATGCGGCGATGCTGAAGCCGCATGCACACAGCCCGGAGCGGCTGGCGATGGTGGACGCCGCGTGGCGTGCGCCGTCGCTGTACGACGAGTCGCTTCGTTTATTGGCGCGCCGCGGGCTGCCCGTGCCCGCCAGCCACTTGCAACGCGACTGGACCCAACCCTACAGGGCCAGCGACGCCGTGCAGCAGGCCTGGCTGGTGGCCTACCGCGACCCCAAGGCGCACTGGGACCTGTACCAGCTGGGCGAAGAGCTGACCGATCTGGAAGACGCCTTTCGCCTGTGGCGCTTTCGCCATGTGACCACGGTGGAGCGTGTCATCGGCTTCAAGCGCGGCACGGGCGGCACCAGCGGCGTGGGCTACCTGCGCAAGATGCTGGACGTGGTGCTGTTCCCCGAGATCTGGACCTTGCGGACCGACCTGTAGTTGCGGCAGGCGTGGCGTAAAGTCCCCGGCTGCGGCGCACAGCGCGCCACGCCAGATTCAGCAACCGGGGCATAAGACATGGCAAAAAAGAGGGTGGTCACGCAGTTCGGCATGGGCACGTCCATCCGCAGCCGCAACTACACCGAGGCGGCAGCACGCGCCATTCGCGACGCGCTGTGGCACAACTCGCTGAACGTGGCCGATGCCTTCGGCTTTCCGCGCGAGGCGATGATCATCGACGTGCAGATCGGCGTGCAGCAGCCCGAGGCCGTGGACACCGCCGCGCTGCTGAAGGTGTTTCCCTACGGCCAGCCCCACGTCACCGTGGTCAAAGGCGGGCTCGACATTCCGCGGCGCGACAAGGACGGCTACAGCGTGGTGGCCAACGCCGCCGTGATGGTGTCGTTCGACATGGAGCCGGCCCATGGATAAGCCCACCAACGCAGCCCCAGCCTTGGCCGAAAAACGCGTCATCCTCGAGATGGGCACCGGCAATGACCTGTACGGCCTGGACTACACCAAGGCCGCCTGCCGCGCCGTGCATGACGCGCTGCACCACTCGTCCATCGTGCTGTTCAAGTCGCTGGGCGTTGACCACCAGCAGATGCGGGTGCAGGTCACCATCGGTGTGCAGGAACCCGACAAGGTGGACCTGGCGGTGGTGGCGGCCGAACTGCCGCGTGGCCGCGCCGAAGTCACCGCCGTGATGGGCGGGTTGAACGTACACGATGCCGAGCAAGGCACCACGCACGTCATTGCCACCGCGGGGGTCGAAGCCTACGTGCCCATCGACTCGACGGCGTGGCGGCTGAGCAGCCCCTGAAGCCAGCCGCCCGGCAGCCGGCTTGAAAGCGCGCTAGACGGCGGCCAGCGCCGCGTTCAGATCGGCCTTCAGGTCGTCGATGTGTTCGATGCCCACGCACAGGCGCACCGTTTCTTCGCTGACGCCCGAGGTCTTCAATTCTTCGGGCGACAACTGCCGGTGGGTGGTGGACGCCGGGTGTGTGGCCAGCGACTTGCAGTCGCCGATGTTCACCAGCCGCGTGAACAGCTGCAGGGCGTCCAGGAAGCGTTCGCCGGCGGCGCGGCCGCCCTTCACGCCAAAGGTCATCAGGCCGGATGCGCGCCCGCCCATCATCGACTTCACCAGCCCATGGTCGGCGTGGTCGGGCAGGCCCGAATAGTTCACCCAGTCCACCTTGGGGTGCTGTTTCAGGTGTTGGGCCACGGCCAGCGTGTTGTCGCAGATGCGGTCCATGCGCAACGCCAATGTTTCGATGCCTTGCAGGATCAACCAGGCGTTGAACGGTGAGATGGCCGCGCCCATGTTGCGCAGCGGCACCACGCGCGCACGGCCGATGTAGGCCGCGGCGCCCAGGGCCTCGGTGTAGACCACGCCGTGGTAGCTGACGTCAGGCTCGTTCAGCCGCTTGAAACGCGCCTTGTGCTGCGCCCACGGGAACTTGCCCGAATCGACGATGGCGCCGCCGATGCTGGTGCCGTGCCCGCCCAGGTACTTGGTCAGCGAATGCACCACGATGTCGGCGCCATGCTCAAAAGGCCGGCACAGGTAAGGGCTGGGCACCGTGTTGTCCACGATCAGCGGCACACCGTGGCGGTGGGCAATGGCGGCGATGGCCGCGATGTCGGTGACGTTGCCTTGCGGGTTGCCCAGGCTTTCCACGAAGATGGCCTTGGTGCTGGCGTCGATCAGCGGCTCGAAGCTGGCCGGGTTGCGGTAGTCGGCAAAGCGTGTCTGGATGCCGTACTGCGGCAGCGTGTGCGCAAACAGGTTGTAGGTGCCGCCATACAGCGCGCTGCTGGAGACAATGTTGTCGCCCGCTTCGGCAATGGTCTGGATGGCGTAGGTGATGGCCGCCTGTCCTGAAGCCACGGCCAGCGCCGCAATGCCGCCTTCCAGCGCCGCCACGCGCTCTTCCAGCACGGCCTGGGTGGGGTTCATGATGCGGGTGTAGATGTTTCCCGCCACCTTCAGGTCGAACAGGTCGGCACCATGCTGGGCACTGTCGAAGGCGTAGGCCACCGTCTGGTATAGGGGCACCGCCACGGCGTGGGTGGTGGGCTCGGGGGTATAGCCGGCGTGCACGGACTTGGTCTCGAAGCGCCATTGGCTGGTGTCGCGGGTCATGGTGGGGTCCTGTGGGTTGAAAGAGGGTGGGGATCTGCCATTTTGCCGCTGCCTGTCAGGCCGGCTGATCGGGCACCGTCGCGGGTCGAAGCTGCTGCAGCAAGGTCGGCAGCAGTTCTGAAACGGTGGGGTGGATATGCATGGTGCGCGAGATGGCGGTGTACGGCAAGTCCGCCGTCATCACGTCCAGCAGCGTGTGGATCACCTCGTCACCATTCAGACCCAGGATGGCCGCGCCCAGCAAGCGTTGGCTTTCGGCGTCGACCAGCACCTTCATCAACCCTTGCGTTTCGCCAGCCTCTCGGGCGCGACCGACACGCTGCATCGGCATCGTTGCGCGCAGGTAGAGCCGACCCCGCTGGATCACCTCGGCCTCGGTCAACCCCACACGGCCCAGCGCCGGGTCGATGAAGAGTGCATAGCAGGCGATGCGGTCGCTGATGCGGCGCTGGTCGTTGTCGAACAGGTTGGCGACCACGACTTCATGGTCGTTCCATGACGTGTGCGTGAAGGCGCCCCTGCCGTTGCAATCGCCCACCGCCCACACACCCTGGGCGCTGGTGCGGCATTGGTCGTCGACCACGATGTAGCCCCGCTCGTTGGTGTCCACCCCGGCCTGTTCAAGGCCCAGGCCGTCGGTGTTGGGCTGTCGGCCCACAGCCAGCAACACGTGGCTGGCGAGCACCGGGGTCGCGTCCGCGCCGCAGGCAGCGCCCACGGTGATTTGCCCGCCGCCGTCGCGCGACAGGCTGATGCATTCGGACCCCAAGGCAAACTTCACGCCTTCGTGTTCCAGGATGGCGCGTATGCCGTCGGACACATCCTGGTCTTCGCGGAGCAACAGGCGCGACGACCGTTCGATCACCGTCACCTGGGCGCCAAAACGCCGCATCATCTGCGCAAACTCCAGCCCGATGTAGCTGCCGCCGACGATGGCCAGGTGTTCCGGCACCTGGTCCAGTTCCATGATCGACACGTTGTCCAGCGTGGGCACCGAGTCGATACCCGGCAGTTTGGGTTTGACGGCACGGCCACCGACATTCAGGAAGATGCGGGGCGCCTGCAACCGGCGCCCGGCCACCTCGAGTGTCGAAGGCGCCACGAAGCGGGCATCACCGACGATCACCTCGGTGTTTGTCAATTTCCGCATCCAGGATTCGACACCGTCGCGCGACTGCTGCACGATGCCGTCCTTTCTCGCCTTGACCCGCGCCATTTCCACGCGGATTGGACCCGCGGCAAAGCCGAATTCATCGCCACGTCGGGCCATGTGCAGGGCCCGCGCGCTGGCCACCAGCGTCTTCGTCGGCACACAGCCCACATTGACGCAGGTGCCGCCGAAGTGTCCGCGCTCGATGACTGCCGTGCGCAAGCCCTCTAGGCTGCAGCGCGCCGCAATGGCAGGGCCGGCCTGGCCGGCACCGACGATGATGGCGTCGAAGGTTTCTGGCGACATATCGGCTCCCCTGGGGTGGCTGCATCAGCGCCCAGTATGAGCTTGCTGCTCAGCGCTGCGGCATGTCCTTGACGGAATAGCCTAAGCTGATGCCCGCATCGGGCGGGATCGGCAGCAAGGTGGCGTCCCAGTCCAGCCAGGCCTGGCGCATGTCAGCCAGCCGTTCAGGCTGCCGCAGGGCCAGGTTGGCGCGCTCGCGTGCATCGTTGTCGATGTTGAACAGGTATTCGTGGTCGTCCACCTTCAGGTACTTCCACGGGCCCAGGCGCATGGCGCGCTGGTGGCGGTGGTTCATGCGCCAGAACATCGGCCGCTCGAAGCGCGTGGTCGCGTCGCTCAGCAAGGCCTGCAGCGACACTCCATCCAGCGGGAAGTCCGGGTGCGCCCGGCCACCGCCCACGGCCAGCATCGTGGTCGACCAGTCCATGGTCATGCAATGCTGGTCGCTGACCTGGCCCACTGCAATGCCCTGCGGCCAGTGCGCAATCCAGGGCACGCGGATGCCGCCTTCGGTCAGGTCCATCTTGCCGCCCACCAGCGGCCAGTTGTCGCTGAAACGCTCGCCGCCGTTGTCGCTGGTGAAAACGATCAAGGTTTTGTCCAGCAGGCCCTCTTCACGCAGCGTCTGCACCAGGCGGCCGATGCCTTCGTCCATGTGGTGGATCATGCGGCGGTAGGCGTTGACGTTGCCGCCGTCCAGGTGGAACAGGTTTTTGGCCACCTCGGGCGCCACGTGGGCGTCGTCCCGGGTTTCCCAGGGCCAGTGCGGTGCCGTGTAGTGCAGGCTCAGGAAAAACGGCTTGCCACGCCGCGCGGGTTCAGCCAGACGCTGCACGCAGTCCACGGCACGGTCGGAAAACACATCGGTCAGGTAGCCCACTTCGTGGTGCTCTTTTTCGCCGATGTACAGGTCGTGGTCGCCGCGGCTGGAACAGTGGGTGAAGTAGTCCACACCGCCGGCCATGATGCCGAAGTACTCGTCATAACCCGAGCGCAAGGGGCCGAAGGTGGGTGGGTAACCCAGGTGCCATTTGCCCACCAGCGCCGTGTTGTAGCCGACCTCGCGCAACAGCGACGGCAGCGTCGGTATCTGCGGCGGCAGGCCCAGCGTGGTGCTGGCCTTGCTGGCGCTGTTCATGGGCTCTTCCAGCGCGCCGCGCAAGCGGTACTGGTAGCGCATGGTGATCATGGCAAAGCGGGTGGGCGAGCACACCGGCGCATTGGCATAACCCTGGGTCAGGCGCAGGCCGCCGGCAGCCAGGGCGTCGATGTGGGGCGACACCGCACCGAAGGGCGCATCTCGGCCACCATAACAGCCCAGGTCGGCATAGCCCAGATCGTCGGAAACGATGTAGATGATGTTGGGTTGGGTCACAGGCCAGTCCTTCTTTTCGGGCAATCGCAAGTTGCTGGGGATGCGAGCCTAACCGCTGGCACCGCCCGCGGCGGGTTGGCGGCCCACCAGGTGGTGCTGGCCCAGCAAGGCCAGGCCCAGCACCGCACCCGCCAGGTCCGAAAACGTACCGGGTGCAAACAGCATCACCGAGGCCGCCAGCCGCAGCAGCACCGCGGGCCACGGCAGCGCACGCTTGTCAAAACGCACCAGGGCACTGGCCAGCAGGTAGATGGCAAAACACAGTTTGGCGATCAGCAGCAGATAAGGGCCCCAGGCAAACACGGCACCCGATTGCGGCACAGTCAGGATCAGCGGGTTGTAGGCAAAGGCAAACGGGATGATGAAAATCATGATGCCGATGCGCGACGCCTCGACCGCGGTGCCGATAGGCTTGCCGCCCGAAATGGCCGCAGCGGCATAGGCCGCAATGGCCACTGGCGGTGTGATGGCCGAGGCCACGGCGATGAAAAACACAAACATGTGCGCCGTCAACGGCTCCAGCCCGAAGGCCTTCATCGACGGCAGTGCAATCGCCGCCACCGTCACATACGCGGGCAGCGTGGGCATGCCCATGCCCAGCACGATGCAGGCACCGGCCACCAGCAGCAGCGCCACCAGCAACGACTGCCCCAGCGCCTGCGTCAGCAGCACCCCGAACTTCACCGGCACACCGGTGGCTGCCAACGTGGAAATCACGATGCCTACCGCCGCAATGGCCATCAGCAGGCCGGCAAACGTGGCGCCGCCGTTGGCCAGGCTCTTGATCAGCAGCCCCGGCTGACGGCGCACCGCCGGGTTGATGAAGCTCAGCGGCAGCAGGATGCCGATGGCCGCCATCGAAGCCCCGGCGGCTGACAGGCCCTGCACCAGCAACAGCACGATGATGGCCAGCGGGCCAAACACCAGCAGCATGTTCAAGTAGTCCTGCCGGGTCGGCGGCTCGACGCTGGCCGCCGAGGCATCGGCCCGGATGCCCAGGCGGCGCGATTCGAACAGGATCATGGCAAACAGGCTGGCGTAATAGGCCATCACCGGCAGCAGAACGGCGACCACTACCGTCAGGTAGCTCACGCCCACATAGTCGGCCATCACCAGCGCAGCGGCACCCATGATGGGCGGCATGATCTGGCCGCCCGACGACGCTGCCGCTTCCACACCGCCGGCAAAGTTGGCCGTGAAACCGCGCTTCCTGATCATCGGGATGGTCACCACGCCGGTGCCCACCACGTTGGCCACCGCGCTGCCCGACACCGCGCCAAACAGCGCCGACGACAGCACCGCGGCATGCGCCGGGCCGCCGGCGGTGTGGCGCATCCAGGAAAAGGCGATGCGGATCATCGATTCGCCCGCACCGGCGCCCTCCAGCAGCGCGCCCAGCACGATGAACGGGAACACCGTGGTGATGACGATGGCAAAGGTGCCGCCCAGAATGCCGGTGTCCAGGCTGAACCACAGGTTCTGCGCCAGCAGTTCGTTCAGGTCGCCACCCACCGTCTGCAGGAAGCCCGGCCAATACGGGCCGGTGACCAGGTACACGATGCCCAGCGCGCCCAGCAGCGCCACCGGCGCGCCCCAGATGCGCCAGCAGAAAAACAAGGCGGCCAGCGCCGCAACCACGGCGATGAGCATTTCGCGCGGGCCGAACAGCATCATGGCGTCGTCCATGGTGATCGCCACGCGGTAGTAGTACCAGGACGCAACGCTCAACACCACGGCGCCCACCTGGCCGGCCAGCCAGAGCATGCCGCGGGCCGGTTGGCCCTTGGCGTCCTTCAAACCCAGCGCCACAACCCAGGCGCACAGGGTCATGAACGTGGCGCGAAACATCTCCATTGGGAACGGGCCCAGGCGGAAGCTGCCGATGGCGGGCATCACGTTGCCCATGCCGTACACCGTCACGGCCAGTGCCAACGTGGTCACGACGGCGTCGCGCCAGGTCCATGGCGAGGTCTTCGTCATGCGGTCAACTCCCGTGGGCGCAGAGGGCGGGGGCGCAACGCTGCCGCTATGGCGCGTTGCGCGGGGTCTTCAACGGCGCTTCAAGGCGTCGTCAGCTTGGCCGGCACGGCGCGCTTCGCGTCCTTGTAGTACTTCAGCGCGCCAGGGTGCAGCGGCGCCACCAGGCCACTGAAGGCGTCGTCGGCGTCCAGCACCGCCAGACCGGCGTTGCCGGCCTTCAGCGCGGCCATGCTGTCGAAGTAGGTCTTGGTCAGCTTGTAGGCGGTGTCGTCCGACAGGTCCTTGTGCACGCCCATCATCATCAGCGTGTTCCAGGCGTTCACGGCATCGGTGTTGACCATGCCCGGGTAGGTGCCAGCGGGAATCCTGCCCACGGCCAGGCCCAGCGGGGCCGGCGGTTCGTCGCGATTGGGCAGCGACAGGATGCGGATCTTGCGCGTCAGCGAGATCTCGGCCAGCGCCTGCGAACCCACACCGTAAGCGCCGACGTAGACGTCGTACTGGCCGTCCTTGAAGCCGTCGGCTGCCACACCCCAGGGTGCCTTCACCCCCGTGTAGTCCTTGCCTTCCACAAAACCCGATGCGGTTTTGATCAGGCCCATGATCTGGGCGTTCGCCGCACCGGCTGGCGGGCCGATGAAGATGCGTTTGCCTTTGACGTCGGCCCAGGTGTTGATGCCCGAGTCAGCCCAGACAATGGGGTGGAAGGTGCTGGCCGTGAAGGCAAACAGCGACCGCACGTTGTCGGCCATGGCCTTGCCTTTTTCGGCGCCCAGCTGGGCGTAGGGGCCCTTGCCCGCGACCAGCAGGTTGTAGGCCGGCAGCGGAATGATGGCCGAATCCAGGCTGCCCTGGCCGATCTTCAGCAGCGACTTGGTCAGCGTCTGGCCGAGCGCCAGTTCAACGTCCACACCTGCAGCCGCCCACTTGGGCGCCAGCGCCTGCGGCACCATGCCCACGACGCTGGTGGGCGCGGTGGACTCCATCGAGATCTTGGCGGCCTGCGCGCCGAACAGGGTCAGGGCGGCGGCGCTGAACACCAGGCACCTGCCGGCACGTTGAAAGGGATTGCACATCTTGTCTCCTTGCTGGGTTGGCACGAGGCCACCTCGTCGGGTTGAGGCCGTCTATGTCGCGGCTGAGGCAGGTTAACGCGCGCACCTACATCTGTAAAATCGAAGCTTCATGCTGACACTTTAAGTTTTCCGATGGATCCAAGACACCTGGTCCAGCTGGCCACAATTCTTGAAAAGGGCACGCTGATGCGCGCCAGCCAGCACCTGAACCTGACCCAGCCCACGCTGACGCACAACATGCAGACGCTGGAAATGCAGGTCGGCGGGCGCCTGTTTGAACGCAGCCGGCTGGGTGTGCGCAGCACCGCGCTGGGTGAACAACTGGCGCGCGAAGGCCGCGCCATCGCGCGCGGGCTGAAAGACGCGCAGGAGGTCAGCGCACGCCACAAGCTGGGGCTGCGCGGCAGCGTGCGCATCGGCAGCGGCCCGCTGGTGGGCTCGGCGCTCCTGCCGGCAGTGGTCACCGGGCTGGTCGACCGGCACCCGGGTCTGGCGGTGACGGTGCACAGCGACCGGCCGCACCTGCTGGTGGACCAGTTGATCGATGGCCAGCACGACCTGGTGCTGGGGCCTGCCTGGCTGGATCGGCCACCGGCAGGCGTCGAGCGTTACCTGCTGATCGCCGACACCCTGGGGGTGTTTTGCGCCCAGCACCATGCGCTGGCCAACAAGGGGCGGCTGGCGTTTGGTGAAGCGCGGGGTCAGCAGTGGATCAGCCATGTCACCAGTTCACTTTTTGCGCAGGAGATTCTGGACATGCTGGCTGACGCCGGTGTGGCGTTGGCGCGCACGCAGATTGCCGCGGTGGGCGACACCATGCTGTTGCTGCGCCTGCTGTCGCAAGGCCAGCACCTGGCCGTGCTGCCCCGCTACCCGGTGCGCATGCTCCAACCCTGGTTTCCGCTGGTGGAACTGGACGTGGACGTGACGCCGCGCCCGCGTGACCTGTACCTGTGGTGCCGGGCCGCTTCGCTGGACCAGCCTGATTTCGTGGCGGTGAAGGACAGCATCATCGCCATTGCGCAGGCGCAGACCATGCCTTCAACGCCCGGTTCCGCAGTGACCATGACAGCGTCCTGACAGAAGCCGCGCTGGTGCTGCCGGCCGATGGCACACGATGTGCCCATGCGCCGGGCTGATACGGGGGCCTGGTTGTTGGCATCGGCCGTGGCCAACCCGACTTGCAGGGCGTCAGCCTCTGCTGCTGCTTGTTTTGGCCAGGTGTCCAGCACGCGGCAGCTTGTGAACATCCGGTGCATTTCGCGAATACTCTGATCCCATGAACACTGTCTTGCTGTTTCCCGGCGTCCCGGCTCAGGTGCCTGCCCTGGTCGCGGCCATCTCGCGTCATGAGCCCGGGCTGAATTGCCTGTCCGGCTTCGACGCCCACGACGACACCACGCTGGCCGCCGTGCCCATCGTCCTGGGCTGGCGTTTTCCACGCGGCGCGGCAGCGCGGCTGACCGGCCTGCGCTGGGTTTGCTCCATGGCCGCCGGGGTCGAAAAATTGCTCGTGCCCGAACTCGACACCCGCGTGCCCATCACCCGTGTTGTCGACCCCGACCAGGCGCTGGGCATGGCGCAGTACACCGCCGCCCAGGTGTTGCGCCAGGTTCGCGACATGGCACGCTACGACCTGCAGCAGCAGCAACGGGACTGGACACGCCACCCGATCGCGGCCAGCCGCGCGAATGTCACGGTGCTGGGTTGGGGCGAAGTGGGCCGGGAAATCGGCCGTGTGCTGCAGGCCTTGGGACTTGTGGTGCGTGGCTGGCACCGCGACGGCACCCCGTTGGCCGATGCGGTGCACGACGCCGATGTGGTCGTCAACGCCCTGCCCCTGACACCGCAGACCCAAGGCCTGCTGAATGCCCAGGTGTTTGCGGACATGCAGCGCGGGGCTTACCTGGTCAACGTGGCACGCGGCGGCCATGTGGTCGAAGCGGACCTGATCGCTGCCGTGCGATCGGGTCAGCTCCGCGGTGCTGCGTTGGACGTTCAACGACATGAACCACTGCCGCACGATGACCCGCTGTGGAACGTGCCGGGCATCACGATCACGCCGCACATCGCCGCCCAGCCCAGCAACGATACGGTCGCTGCACAGTTCGCCCACAACCTGCGCCGCCTGCGCGCCGGCCAGCCCTTGCTCAACCAGGTCGACCGACTGCGTGGATACTGACGGCACCTGCACGCTCTTCAACCCCCGGCACGACCAACCACACCACCATGAAACTTCACTTTTCGCCCACATCACCCTACGTTCGCAAATGCATGGTCACGGCCCATGAGCTGGGCGTGGCCGACCGCATCACGCTGCTGTCCAGCAACGCGCACCCGGTCAACCGCGACGCCACCCTGGTGGCCGTCAACCCCTTGGGCAAAGTGCCGACTTTGGTCACCGATGAAGGCCAGGCGCTGTTCGACAGCCGCGTGATCTGCGAATGGCTGGACAGCCAATTCGCCGGCAGCTTGTTTCCGCGCGATGGCGCCGCACGCTGGCAAGCCTTGGCGCTGCAGAGCCTGGCCGATGGCATGCTCGACGCGGCCTTGCTGGCACGGTA
>JAHECB010000324.1 GCA_024641925.1 Betaproteobacteria bacterium | reverse complement strand
GTCTTCGACCAATTGCTGAAACTGCGCCCGGCTGTGGGCAAAACCGTGGTTGTTGTCGTTGGACTGTGGGGGCGTGTTGGGCATGGAGCGGTGGGGGCAAGTCGCCGGTTGGCGCCGTTGTGGGCGGGGGCTCTTATGATACTGGCCCCCTCTCTTGATGGCCTTGACCCCCACAACCCGCATGGCCCGACGCGCAGCACCGCACCGCGGCATCGACGTTCACTACGGCGAGCCTTTGGCATTTGACGAAGATGGCCTGCCCACACGGCCCAGCAAGACGCGCCTGAAACAACAGGCCCAGGACCTTCAAACCCTGGGCATGGCTGTGGCAGAGCTGTCCGCAGACCGGCTGGCCGCACTGGACATGCCCGATGCCCTGCGCGACGCCATCGAGCAGTTCCGCCGCACCAAGGGGCATGAAGGCCGCCGGCGGCAGATGCAGCTGGTGGGCAAGCTGATGCGCAGCGCCGACGAGGCCGCGTTGCGCGAGGCCGTCGCCGAAGCCGAGCTGGGCAGCGCGCGCGACACCCTGGCGCTGCACGAAGCCGAGCGCTGGCGCGCCGAACTGATCGCCGACGACGACGCGCTGACGCGCTGGATTCACAACCACCCCGACACCGACGTACAGCAACTGCGCAGCCTGGTGCGCGCGGCGCGACGCGACGCGGCCAAACCCCTGCTGCCCGGTCAGGACTCACGGCAACCCAAGAGCTACCGGGACCTGTTTCAGTTCATCAAACCCAGCCTGGCAACTCTGGAGGTCGACAAACCATGAGTAACTTTGACCCGGTGCGCATCGGCATCGTCTCCATCAGCGACCGTGCTTCGGCGGGCGTCTACCAGGACCAGGGACTGCCGGCGTTGAAAGCCTGGCTGTCCGGCGCGGTACGCAACCCGATCGAATGGCACGAGCGGCTGATACCCGACGAGCAGGACGGCATCAGCGTTGCGTTGACGGAGCTGGCCGACATCCAGTCCTGTGACCTGGTGTTGACCACTGGCGGCACCGGCCCGGCGCCCCGCGATGTGACGCCCGAAGCGACACTGGCCGTGGCCCACAAGGTCATGCCCGGTTTTGGTGAACAGATGCGCCAGATCAGCCTGAGCTTCGTGCCCACCGCGATCCTGTCGCGGCAGGTGGCGGTCGTTCGTGGCAGGACGCTGATCATCAACCTGCCGGGCCAACCCAAGGCCATTGCCGAAACCTTGCAGGGCCTGCCGACACAGCAGCCGCCGGTGCACGGCATCTTCGCCGCCGTGCCGTACTGCGTGGACCTGATCGGCGGCGCCTACATCGAGTGTGATGACGCGGTGTGCAAGGTCTTTCGGCCCAAATCGGCTATTCGGCCGCAGCGCTGACGGCCTGAAATCGGCCAGCCGCCGGCTGGCCGGGGTGCGACTACTTCACCAGACGGTTCAGCCCTTCCGCGTCGAAACAATCGGTGCGCTGGGCGTCCTGCGGTACACAAGGCTGTCCCGGCAATTCGCGGGCGCTGCCGGCGAGTTTTTCGATGGCTTGCCACAGCAGTGCGATCTGGTGGTCCTGCGAGCCGGCGCTGTCGATCAAGCCCTTCATGGCCTGTGATAACGGGTCGTCACCTTGCGTCAGCCCGTAAGCTGAAAACCCCATCTTGGCCGCCGCGGCCTCGCGGTCGGCTTCGGCCTGGGCCTGGATGATGCGGGCCGGATTGCCCACCGCCGTGGCGCCCGGCGGCACCGGCTTGACGACCACCGCGCTGCTGCCGATGCGCGCCCCGTCACCCACCGTGAAGCCGCCCAGCACCTGCGAGTTGGCGCCCACGATGACGCCCTTGCCCAGCGTGGGATGGCGCTTGGCACCTTTGGTCAGCGACGTGCCGCCCAGCGTGACCCCGTGGTAGATGGTGCAGCCGTCGCCCACTTCGGCGGTCTCGCCGATGACCACGCCCATGCCGTGGTCGATGAACACGTGGCGACCGATGGTGGCACCGGGGTGGATTTCGATACCGGTCAGGAAACGCCCGATGTGCGACGTGAACCGCGCCATCCAGTGCCAGCCCCGACCCCAGAAATGGTGTGCCGCACGGTGCAGTGTCAGCGCATGCAGGCCCGGATAACAGGTGAGAACCTCCCACGCCGAGCGCGCGGCGGGGTCGCGCTCCAGGATGCAATGGATGTCTTCACGAAGGCGGCTGAACATGGCTGAACCCAGGTATTCGGCATCACAGTGTAGCCAGCATGACCTGAAAGCGCCGGTACAGCGGCCATCAACCCCGCTGGCGTCGCGCCGAAGTCGCGGCCCGCGCAATGCCGCGCAGGATGTGAACCTCGTCATCGGTCAGCTGCGCCCGGTTCAGCAACTGCTGCAGGCGGGGCATCAGCTTCTTCGGCACCTGCGGGTCCAGATAACCGATCTCGACCAGCGTCTGTTGCCAGTGCTGCAACGCGCCCTGCACCGCCGCCGCGTCGGCCCAGACCGGCGCTGCGGTGGCGGGCGTGACGCCAAAACCGCCAAGCGCCTGGCGCCAGTCGTAAGCCAGGATCTGCACCGCCTGGGCCAGGTTCAGCGAGCCGTAGGCCGGGTTGGTGGGCACACTCAGGCAGGCATGGCAGCGGTAGACGTCTTCGTTGCTCATCCCCGTGCGCTCGGGGCCAAACACCAGGGCCACGCGGTGGCCGCTGGTCGCCAGCGTTGCAAAGTGTTCACGCGGGCTGTGGGTGGGCGGGCCGAAGTCCCGGGGCGTCATGGCCGTGGCGCAGGCCCAGGTGGTGCCCTGCAGTGCCTCGTCCAGCGTGTCCACCACGCGGGCCTTGTCCAGCACGTCGGTGGCGCCGCTGGCCAGCGCCAGGGTGTCTTCGCGCTGCAGCACGTCGGCAAAGCGGGGCCTGACCAGCACCAGGTCGTCAAATCCCATCACTTTCATGGCGCGCGCTGCGGCGCCCACGTTGCCGCCGTGGCTGGTGTGGACAAGCACAAAACGTGTGGAGTCGGTCATTTGAAGATATCGCGGCAGCACAACGGCGCAAACGTAAAATGCGGCATCACCTGCCGGGGGCATTGTCCTCCGAGCCGCTCTTTGTCACCTTCAACGCACCCAGGCCCGCTCATGTCGCAAGCGCTTCACCCCATGCTCAACATCGCCATCAAGGCGGCCCGTTCGGCAGGTTCCATCATCAACCGCGCCGCGCTGGACCTGGACGTGCTGAAGGTGGGCCGCAAGGGGCCCAACGACTTTGTGTCCGAAGTGGACCAGGCGGCCGAAAACATCATCATCCAGACGCTGCTGGAGGCCTACCCGGGCCACGGCATCCTGGCCGAAGAGTCGGGGCGCGAACATGGCGCCAAGGACAGCGACTACGTCTGGATCATCGACCCGCTGGACGGCACCACCAACTTCCTGCACGGCTTCCCGGTGTATGCCGTGTCCATCGCACTGGCCTACCGGGGCCAGGTGCAGCAGGCCGTGGTCTACGACCCCACACGCAACGACCTGTTTTTTGCCAGCAAGGGCCGTGGCGCCTTCCTGAATGACCGCCGGTTGCGGGTGTCCAAGCGGCTGCGCCTGAGTGACTCGTTGATCGGCACCGGCTTTCCGTTCCGCAAGGGCGACAACTTCAAACGCTACGTGAAGATGTTTGAAGAGGTGATGCAAAACTGTGCCGGCCTGCGCCGCCCTGGCGCTGCTGCGCTGGACCTTTGTTATGTCGCCGCGGGTTACCTGGACGGCTTTTTTGAAACCGGCCTGAGCCCCTGGGACGCCGCAGCGGGCTCGCTGATGATCACCGAAGCCGGTGGCCTGATCGGCAACTTCACCGGCGAGTCTGACTTCTTGTACCAGCGCGAAGTGGTGGCCGGCAACCCCAAGGTCTACGGCCAGCTGGTGCAGATGCTGGCGCCGTACACGCGGGTCATCAAGAACGCGGCAGGTGAATCATCTGATGCCCCAACAGCGGCAGCGCAGCCCGATGCAACAGCGGCTTTTGTCGAAGCTGCGGTAGCTGAACACCCGGCCGCCCAAGCCGCCGCACCGCGGCCTGCCGCCGTGCGCATCCGCAAACCCGGGTCGGACTCAGGCGACGCGCTGCTGTAGCAAGGCCTTCGCGCCGGCAAAGGCCTTGCGCAAGGCCGCTTCGGCTTCGTCAACCGTTTTGGCGGCGATCAGGGTCTGCTGCACCTGCGCTGGCGACAGGCTCTTGTCGGGATAGTCGTCCACCAGGCGCTGCGCCTGTACCTGGGCGTCCGGGAAAAAGCGCAGCAACCAGTCGCGCAGCTGCGCGCCGGTGGCGTTGCCCAACTCGACTTCAACGTCGATGCGGCCGGGCCGAATGAGCGCCGGGTCCAGTCGGTCGCGGTGGTTGGTGGTCAGCACCACGATGCGGCCTTCCTGCGCGCCCGCGCCGTCGATCGCATTCAGCAGCCCGGAAAAGCTGATCTGGATGCGGGCGTCCTGCTTGTCGCGCGCGACAAAAAAAGCGTCGATGTCCTCGATCAGGATCAGCGAGCGCGGCGGTGTGCGCTGCAGCAGGTCGGCCATCACGTTGTCGGTGAGCTTGGGGTTGGTCAGCGACAGCGCACACAGCTTCAACCGCAACTCGCCCGCCAGCGCGTAGGCCACGCTGGTCTTGCCGGTGCCGGGCGGGCCAAAAAACAGGTAGCCACGCCGCCAGGGAATACCCATCTGCGCGTACCACTGCTGGCGCGCAAAAAAGCCGTGGATGTCGTCGTGCAGAAATCGCGCCACACCTTCGTCCAGCACCACCGAATCCAGGCTGCGCCGGGGTTTGCTGTCGGCCTGGCGCCATTCGTCACCCCAACGGTCCACGGTGTACAGCGTCAGGCGGTTGGCGCGTTGCAGGCTGGCGTGGCGCATGGCGTCTTCCAGCAGGGCCTGCATCAGCTGGCGGCTGGCAAACAGGGCGCCCAGGCGGATGGTCTCGATGACCTGCAGGTTCATGCTGATGTCACGCCACATCCACATCAGCCGGCCGCGGTAGAAAAACAGGTGAAAGCCCGGCGCCGGGCTGTATTGCAGGCGCGGGGTTTCGTCGCTGGCGTCGGGCGCTTCGGCCAGGGCATGCGGCGCCTGGATCACCGTGAACAGTCGGCTGCGCTGGCCAAAACGCTGGTCGTCCATCCACGCGATGAAGGCGCCAAAAACATCGTTACGGCTGTCCAACTGTGCGGTGACG
>JAHECB010000323.1 GCA_024641925.1 Betaproteobacteria bacterium | reverse complement strand
GACCCCGAGCTGCACGCTTTCCTGGCCGACTGGGCGCGGCATTGGCAAGACCAAACCCAGCCTGCCACACCTGCCACCCGGCGGGCGCACTTTGAAGTGGCGGCGCAGCGCATGCGTGAACCGGCACCCGACGGTGTCAAGGCCGACGAACAGCACCACATCAAGGTGCCGGAAAGTGGCGGCTCTGTGCGTGTGCGCGTTTTCAGGCCCGGCACGCCCGGGCCGCACGGGGCGCTGGTTTACATGCATGGCGGCGCCTGGATGCAGGGCAGCCCTGAAACCCATGCCGACATCACCGCGGGCCTGGCCGCGGCCAGCAACGTGGTGGTCATCAGTGTGGACTACGCGCTGGCACCCGAACGCCCGTTTCCTGCAGCGGTGCACGACTGCAAGGCGGTGCTGGCCTGGGCCTTTGCAAACGCCCAAGACCTGGGCCTGCGGGCAGACCGCATCGCGGTGGGTGGCGACAGTGCGGGTGCCAACCTGGCGGCGGTGCTGACATTGATCTTCCGCGGCACACCGCAGGCGCCCTGTGCGCAGCTGCTGGTTTATCCAGCCGTTGACTTTCGACTGGACCGCGCCTCGCATCGCGAAAACGCTGACGGCCCGGTCATTACCGTCGCGTCGATGCCGGCCGTCAACGCCATGTACTGCACCAATCCCCAGGACCTGCAGAATCCCTTGGCCGCGCCACTTCGCGCATTGAGCCACGCTGAGCTGCCGCCGGCCCTGGTGGCCGTGGCCGAGCATGACCCGCTGCGCGACGAAGGCATCGAGTACGCCGAGGCGCTGGCCGCGGCTGGCGTGGACGTGCTGATGGACCGCGGCCCTGGGCTGATTCACGGCTACCTGCGCGCCAAAGCCTATTGCACCGCGTCGCGCGAGTCTTTTGAACGCATGGGAATCTGGTTGCGCAAGGCCTGCGCTTGATGAACTGCTGTTGATCCCGACACCTGCCAGCGCCATGAACAGCCATCCGCCGGCGCTTGAATTTGCTTTCGAGATTCAGGCCAACATCGGTGCGCCCTTGCGGGCCGGGCGCGGCCGGCTGGGTGAACGCCAGCACATCGTCATCACCGGGGGCACCGTCACCGGGCCCTTGCTGAACGGTGTTGTGCTGCCCGGCGGTTCGGATTGGGCGCTGCTGCGCGACGATGGCTCGACCATCGTCGACGCGCACTACACCGTGCAGGCCGAAGACGGCAGCCTGATTTATGTGCACAACCGCGGTCTGCGGGTATCCAGCGAAGAGGTGTTGCAACGTTTGCGCAGCGGCGCACCGGTGGCGGCGCACGAGGTGTATTTCCGGTCGACGCCGGTTTTCGATGCACCTGACGGGCCGCACGCCTGGCTGTCGGACCACGTCTTTGTCGCCGTGCTGGGGCGTCAGGGTAGCGGCGTGCTGATCCAGGTGTTTGTGGTTCGCTGAACGCCTTGCTGGTTCTGGTGCCGGCCGCGGCGTCAACGATTCACCGTCGCACGAAGCGCACCACCATCTCGATGATGCTGTCGCGCCGCGTTATCAGCGCGGCTGATGACTCCAGGTCGCGCTGAAAGATCAGCGAAAAGCTGTGGCGGTTGGCCACGTTGAACACGCTCAGGGCGCTGATGGACATGTGCAGGTCTACCATGTCCAGGCCGGTGCGGAAAACGCCGGCTTTCACGCCCCGTTCGTAGAGCCTGCGCAGCCCTTCGATGGCCGGCACGTTGAGCTGCCGTATCGCCGTGCTCTGCTTCAGGTATTGCCCGCGGTGGATGTTTTCGGTGGCGACCAGGCGCACGAAGTCCGGGTTGGCCAGCTGGTAGTCCACCGTAAAGCCCACCAGCTTGCGCAACGCGTCTTCGGGTGGCAGGTCTTCCAGGTGCAGTTCGGTCTCGATCTGCCGGATGCGACCGTAAGCGTGTTCCAGCACAGCCACGTACAGCCGTTCCTTGCTGCCGAAGTAGTAATAGATCATGCGCTTGCTGGTGCGCATGGCTTCGGCGATGACGTCGATGCGCGCCCCGGCCAGCCCCTTTTCGCTGAACTCGCGCGTGGCCACGGCGATGATGTCGGCCATGGTGCGGGCGGGGTCGTTGGTGCGCGACTCCGGCTTGTCGGACCGCTTGCGGGCGCGCTGGGCCCCGGGCTTCTGGTCGGGCGCCGCAGCCGTCGCTTCAGGCGCTGTCGACGCGGATTTTTGTACTGCCTGGTTCATGCCTGAAGTCTAAGACATGGCCCTGTGCAATCAGCAAGGGCATACTGGTCCATGGCCAGACGCTGGCTGCCCGTGCCGTTCGCGATCCTCTGGCCCCGCCGGGCAGCCCGCCCGATGCGGCCCACAACAAGACTGGAGACCCCCATGCCCGATACCGCTCAGACCCCAAAGCAGGAAAGGCTGGACGCCGTCGTAGCCCTGGTGCGCAGCAAGGTGGCGGCTGCCGAGCGCGACGCTGTAGCGGGTTTTGTGCCTTTGCTGTTTGAGCAGGTTGACCCCGACGATGTGTTGCAGCGCAGCGCTGACGACCTGTACGGCGCCGCGCTGTCGCTGTGGCGCTGGGCCAGCAAGCGTCCTTCTGGTGCGACCCGGGTGCGGGTGATCAGCCCCACGGTGGCCGAACACGGCTGGGCGTCGCGCCACACGGTGATCGAGATCGTCAACGACGACATGCCGTTTCTGGTCGACTCATCGGCCATGGAGATCAACCGCCAGGGCCTGAAGCTGCACCTCATCGTGCACCCGGTGATGGCCGTCACGCGCGACGCCAACGGCGTGGCAATGCAGGTGGCGGCGCGCGACACTGCGGGCAAGGACTCGCCGGCGCGGCTGGAGTCCATCATGCACATTGAGGTGGATCGCCTGGTGGACGCCGCCGCCCGCAACGCCCTGGCGGAAGGACTGGAGCGCGTGCTGAGCGATGTTCGCGCCGCGGTGGAAGACTGGCCTGCCATGTTGAAGCGTTTGCGCGAGGTGATTCGGGCCTTGGAGCACCTGCCCGAGACCGTGCCGGCCGCCGATGCCCATGAAGCCGTGGCCTTTGTGGAATGGCTGGCCGACGAGCGCCTGTTGCTGCTGGGCTCGCGCCAGTACTTGTTGGTTGAAGACGGCGGCGACGCGGTGCTGCTGCCCGAGGCCGGCAGCGGCCTGGGCATTTTGCGCGAGATTGCGGCCGAAGCCGGCGGTGACGGCCCCGCCGCCTCGGGCAGCTTTGCCGCCTTGCCCGCACAGGCACGCGCCATGGCCAAGAGTCCGATGCCGGTGGCCATCGTCACCAAGGGCAATGCACGCTCGACGGTGCACCGCTCGGGCTACATCGACTACATCGGGGTCAAGCGCTACAACGCCGATGGTGCGGTGGTGGGCGAAGACCGCTTTCTGGGCATGTTGACATCCGCAGCCTATGCCGAGCGAGCGGCCGATACCCCGCTGGTGCGCGGCAAGATGGCGGCCGTCATCGCCCGTGCCGGGCTGGTGCCCAGCAGCCACCTGGGCAAGGCGCTGGTGCATGTGCTGGAGTCCTACCCGCGGGACGAACTGTTCCAGATCGACGTGCCGGCGCTGCACGAAACGGCGTTGGGCATCCTGCACCTGGGCGAGCGCCAGCGCTTGCGGCTGTTCTTGCGGCCAGACCCCTTCGAGCGCTTCATTTCGTGCCTGATCTTTGTGCCGCGTGACAACTACAGCACCGAGATGCGCTACCGCTTCATCGACATCCTGACGCGCAGTTTCAACGGCACCGGTGCCGACTTTGACGTGCTGCTGTCGGACACCGTGCTGGCGCGCATCCACATCACGGTGCGCACCACGCCCGACACCATTCCGGCGTACGAGCGCGCCGAGGTCGAGTCGCGTCTGGCAGCCGCGGCACGGCGCTGGGAAGACGGCCTTCGCGACGCCCTGGTCGACGAAGCGGGCGAAGCCGAAGGCCTGCAACTGGCCAAGCGGTTTGCCAATGCCTTTCCGGCGTCTTACCGCGAGCAGGTGGCTGCGCGCGCGGCGGTGCCCGACGTGCGCAAGATGCAGACGCTGGCCACGGCAGGCCAGATCGCGCTGAAGCTGTACCGCGCCCCCGAATCGCCCAACGGCAGGCTGGGCTTCAAGCTGTACCACGTGGGCGGGTCGGTGGTGCTGTCGGACTCCCTGACCATGCTGGAACGCATGGGCGCGCGGGTGATGACCGAAAACCCCTATCGCATCACGCCGGAAGGCGGCTTGCCGATCTGGATGCACGACATCGAGATGCAGGTCATCGGTGCTGACGACAGCGACCTGGACAGCTTGGCGCCGCTGTTTGAGCAGGCCTTTGCCGAAGTGTTTGCGGGCCGTATCGAAAACGACGAATTCAACCGCCTGGTGCTGACCGCCGGGCTGGCCGCCGACGACGTGGTGGTGCTGCGCGCTTATGCCAAGTACCTTCGGCAGATCGGCTTTGCGCTGTCGCAGGGTTTCATCAAGCAGACATTGGCGTCGCACCCGCAGATCTCGCGCATGCTGGTGCAGTTGTTCAAGTTGCGCTTTGACCCGGAAACGGCGGACGACGCTGCCTTCAACCGCCAGGTGGATGTCATCTCGCAGGCACTGGAGAAGGTGGCCAACCTCAGCGAGGACCGTGTCCTGCGGCAGTATCTGGGCATGGTGCAGGCCACGCTGCGCACCAACTACTGGCGCACGGGTGTGGGCCACAGTGGCGACGCCGGCCCGCGTCGGCCCTATCTGAGCCTGAAGTTCGATTCACGTGCCATGCCCGGCTTGCCGGACCCGCGGCCGCTGCTGGAGATTTTTGTCTACTCGCCGCGCTTTGAAGGCATCCACCTGCGGGGCGGCAAGGTCGCGCGCGGCGGCTTGCGCTGGTCCGACCGGCCGGAGGACTTCCGCACCGAGGTGCTGGGTCTGGTGAAGGCCCAGATCGTGAAAAACACCGTCATCGTGCCCGTGGGCAGCAAGGGTGGTTTTGTGCTGAAGATGGCGCCACCGGCCGGCGACCGCGAGGCCTTGATGAAAGAAGGCATCGCCTGTTACCAGGATTACCTGCGTGGCCTGCTGGACCTGACCGACAACCGCGTGGGCGACACCATCGTGCCGCCGCCGCAGGTGCGCCGCATCGACGGCGACGACCCTTACCTGGTGGTGGCGGCCGACAAGGGCACGGCGACCTTCAGCGACTTTGCCAATGCCATCAGCGCCGAAT
>JAHECB010000322.1 GCA_024641925.1 Betaproteobacteria bacterium | reverse complement strand
GGCAGATGGCGACGACGGGCGGCATTCGGTTGGGATGTTATGCCGTGATGCCCTGACTTCGTGCCTGAGGACCCGCAGTCGTCACGGGCGGCGTTGTCCACCTGCCAATGGCCCACCGCCTGCATCAGCACGTGCGGTTTCTTCCAACGCCTCAGAATCTAAGCATGCTGATGTTTCTGAACGGCGATGCCCGGCGGCGAACCCTGACCGCGACGGCAGTTCTGGTGATGGCCGCTCTCGGTGCCGGCCCCACCCATGCCTCCCCCGACACCGAGGCCGCGGCCTCGTCGCAACAGCGGCCGCGCATCGGCCTGGTGCTGTCCGGTGGCGGCGCGCGGGGCTTGGCGCACGTGGGTGTGCTGAAGGTGCTGGAAGAGGCCCGTGTGCCGGTGGACGTGGTGGTGGGTACCTCCATGGGTGCCATCATCGGCGGCCTGTATGCCACGGGCATGACGGCCGACACGCTGCAGGCTGAACTGCTGAAAGTCAATTGGGGCACGCTGTTCCAGCCGCGTGTGCAACGCCGGGAACTGTCGCAGCGCCTGAAAGAAGACGACTTCGAGATCTCGCCGGTGCTGGAGTTCGGCATGCGCGACGGCGAATTGCGACTGCCGCTGAGTGCGCTGTCGGGCCGCGGCCTGGAAACGCTGCTGCGGCGGCTGACCTTGCCGGCCGCTGACGTGACCGACTTTGACCGTTTGGCCATTCCGTTTCGGGCCGTCTGCACCGACATGGAAAGTGGCATGCCCGCCGTGCTGGCCGCCGGTGACCTGGCGCTGGCGCTGCGCTCCAGCATGAGTGTGCCCGGCGTGTTTGCGCCCACCGAATGGAACGGCCGCATCCTGGGCGACGGCGGCCTGGTCAACAACGTGCCCATCGACGTGGCACGAGCCATGGGCGTGGACCGGGTCATCGTCGTCAATGTGGGCACGCCCCTGGCCGCACGCGACACCCTGGGCACTGCTGCGGGCATGACAGCGCAGATGATCAACATCCTGACCGAGCAGAACGTGCGCCGCAACCTGGCCCTGATGCGACCCCATGATGTGCTGATCACCCCCGCGCTGGGCACGCTGGACTCCGGCAGCTTTGCGCGCGCCGCCGAACTGGTGGCCTTGGGTGAACAAGGCGCCAGCGCCATGTTGCCGCAATTGGCGGCACTGTCCTTGAGCCCCCAGGCCTATGCGCAGTGGCGCGCCGAACACCCACACGGTGCCGTGCCCCAGGCCAAGCTGGCTTTTGTGAAGTTTGATGGCAGCCAGATCACGCAGCCGCAGCGCCTGGCCGGCAGTCTGGAAAGCACGGTGGGCCAGCCCTTTGACGCGGCCAGCGCGGAACGCGACGCGCGGCGCCTGGCCGCCACGGGCGACTACCAGCGTGCCGACTACAAACTGGTGCGCACTCCCGAAGGCGACGGCCTGGTCTTTGAGCTGGAAGACAAGTCCTGGGGCCCCAACTACTTTGGTGTGGGCCTGGACCTGAGCACCGACTTTGCCGGCAACAGCGCCTTCAACATCAAGATCCGCCACACCCGGCGCTGGCTGGACCCGCAAGGCACGGAATGGCGCAACGCCGTGCAGATCGGCGCCGTGCCGCGCTGGTCCACCGAGTTGTACCGGCCCATGCGGCTGCAACTGGGCGGCACCACCGACTGGTTTGCCGCAGGTTATGCCGAAGTTGAACGCCGGCTGATCACCAGCTACGACACCGACTCCGGCGTGGCGCTGGCCCGCTTCAATCGCGGCCAGGTGCGTTTTGGGGTGGACCTGGGCCAGCCCTGGGGTGAATGGGGCGAGGTGCGTCTGGGGGTGACGCAGGTGCTGTTGAAGGCCGACCCCGATTTTGTGTCCGGCAACTTCACCGGCCCCAGCGACAGCTTCAGGCTGCGCGAAACGGGTCTGCGCCTGGGCGCCGTCATCGACCAGCTGGACTTTCCGAGTTTTCCGCAGCACGGTTATCGGCTCACCAGCGAAGCGGTGGTGGGCCAGCGCAGCGGCGTGGTCCGCGAGTCGTTCACACGTTTTGAACTGCAGGGCACGGCGGTGGGCTCGCTGGGCGCGCACACCCTCAGCGCCCACCTGCGCTACAACTATTCCGGCGAAAGCAGCACACCGGCGCTGGGCCGCTACACGCTGGGCGGGTTTCACGAGCTATCGGGTTACCGCCCGGGGCAGATCGGGGGCAACTACCTGCTGTTTGGCCGCCTGACCTACTACCAGCGCCTGGACAACCCGCCGGTGCTGTCACGCGGCCTGTTTCTGGGTGGCACTTTGGAAGCCGGCAACGCCTGGAACCAGCGCGGTGATGTGCGCCTGGCCAGCCTGCGCACGGGCATGACGGTGTTTGTGGGCTCCGCCACCGCGCTGGGACCGGTGTACTTTGCGCTGGCCTATGCGCCGCGCGGCGATGTGGGGGTTTATCTGTTCCTGGGGCGGCCTTAGGGTCCGCCGGCCTGTCTGCCCAGCGCAGCCATGCGCTGGTTCAGCAGCGTCACCACGTCCAGCACGGTCACGCCCAGCGCGGTGCGCACCGCCGGTGCATAGGGCGGCAGGTTGGTGCACTCCAGCACCAGGGTGCGGATGCTGGGGTGGCGTTGGCACAGCTGGCGCGCGGCGTTCAGCACCTGGGCACGGGCATCGGCTTCGTCCAGCGTTGGCAGGTCCCGCATCAAGGTCTGGTGCAGCGGCGACCCGGGTTGAATGCCCTGCACCGGGGTTGCCGGGTCGGCACCCACGGCCAGGAAGTGGGCCGCCGTCAGCGAAGCGGCCTCGATGGTGATCACGCCCACTGGCGGCCAACCGGCGTTGGCTTGCAGGGGTGGCGGGGGCACTTGCAACAGGCTGGACGTCCATACCGGCACCGGCAGCGCCGCCTGCAGTTCACGCTGCCACAGCGCCAGAAAACCACAGCTGGTGCTGATGGCGGTGCAGCCCTCGTCCACCAGTTGCAATGCCGTCTGGATGAAGGGCTGCAGCAGCGCAGGGTCGGCGGTGCCGGCCTTGCAGCGCACCACGCGCTCGGGCGTCGCACCGGCCACCACGCGCCGACGCACCTCAAAGTCAAAAGTCTGCGCATGGCCGATGTCGCCCGGCGGGCGGGGAAACCGGGTCTGCAACATCAAGACACCCAGCATGGCTCGAGCCTCGCGCTGTTCGGGGAAGCACCGGGCCAACAAGGCCTTGGCACGCCCTATGCTAGACCTTGGCCGCCACAGCTTGGCGCCCCACATTCAACAAACACGACTCAGGAGCCCGCATGAAATTCTTCCGCCCCCTTCTGGGTGCCGCCCTGGCCATCGGCCTGTCGGGCAGCGCCTGGGCCCAGACCAAGTGGGATCTGCCCGCTGCCTACCCCGCCACCAACTTCCACAGCGTCAACCTGATGGCGTTTGCCGACGACGTGGACAAGGCCACCGGCGGCAAGCTGAAGATCACCGTGCACGCCGGCGCCAGCTTGTTCAAGGCGCCCGAGATCAAGCGCGCCGTGCAAGGCGGCCAGGCGCAGATTGGTGAAGTGCTGATCAGCAACTTCGCCAACGAGTGGGCGCTTTTTGGCGCCGACGCCATTCCTTTCCTGGCCGACAGCTGGGAACAGGCTGAAAAACTCTGGAAGGCACAGCGCCCTTTCTTTGACAAGAAACTGGCCGAACAGGGCCTGATGGCCTTGTATGCCGTACCCTGGCCGCCGCAGGGTGTCTACAGCAAAAAGCCGCTGGCCAGTGCTGCAGACATGAAGGGCATGAAGTTCCGCGCCTACAACCCGGCCACCAGCCGCATTGCCCAACTGGTGGGCGCGCAGCCCATCACCATCCAGGCTGCCGAAGTCAGCCAGGCTTTTGCCACGGGCGTGGCCGAAAGCATGATCAGCAGCGGCTCCACCGGCTGGGACAGCAAGCTCTACGAACATGTGAAGTACTGGTACGACACGCAGGCCTGGTTGCCCAAGAACGTGATCCTGGTCAACGTTGCGGCCTTCAAGGCCCTGGACGCCGCCACCCAGGCGGCCGTGCTCAAGGCCGGTGCTGACGCCGAAGTGCGTGGTTTCGCAGCCGCACGCAAGGGCAACGGCGAGACGCTGGACAAGCTGAAGGCCGCGGGCATGAACATCCTGCCGCCCAGCCCACAACTCAAGGCCGACATGGCCCAGGTGGGCAACACGCTGCTGACAGAATGGTTGGACAAGGCCGGCCCCGAAGGCCAGGCCCTGATCGACGCCTACCGCAAATGAGCTTGACCCTTTTTTGATGCGCCGTGCGCTGAACGCCCTGTATGACGGTGCCGCCTGGTTGGCGGCGCTGTTCATGGTCGGGCTGCTGGTGATGGTGCTGCTGGGCATCGCCAGCCGCCTGCTGCACTTTCACGTGCCCGGCACCGACGCCTACGCCGGCTACCTGATGGCCGGTGCCGGTTTTCTGGCACTGGCTCATACGCTGAAAAGGGGCGAACACATCCGCGTGACGCTGCTCATCACGTCGCTGAAGGGCAGCGCGCGGCGCGCGCTGGAAATCTGGGCACTGGCGGCCGGCTCGGCTTTGGCGGGCCTGAGCGCGTACTTCAGCTGCCGCCTGGTGTGGCAGTCGCACGTGTTCAACGACATTTCCACCGGCAACGACGCCACGCGGCTGTGGATTCCGCAGCTGGCCATGGCCGCAGGCACTTTGATCCTGCTGGTGGCCCTGGTGGACGAACTGGTGCTGGAACTGCGCGGCCAGCGCGTGACGATCGACAACGCAGCACGAAACGAATGAACGAGATTGCCGTCACCGCTTTGCTGATCCTGTCGCTGTTTGCCATCCTGGGCAGCGGCGTTTGGATCGGACTGACCTTGTCGGGTGTGGCATGGATCGGCATGCAACTGTTCAGCACCCGTCCGGCCGGCGACGCCATGGCCGTCACCATCTGGGGCAGCAGCAGCAGCTGGACATTGACCGCGCTGCCGCTGTTTGTGTGGATGGGAGAAATCCTGTTCCGCACCCGCTTGAGCCAGGACATGTTCCGCGGCCTGGCGCCCTGGATGCAAAGCCTGCCCGGTCGGCTGCTGCACGCCAACGTGGTGGGCTGCGCCATCTTCGCCGCGGTATCCGGCAGCAGTGCCGCCACCTGCGCCACCATCGGCAAGATGAGCCTGCCCGAGCTGAAGAAGCGCGGCTACCCCGACGGCATCAGCGTCGGTTCGCTGGCCGGTGCGGGCACGCTGGGCCTGCTGATTC
>JAHECB010000057.1:12663-20166 GCA_024641925.1 Betaproteobacteria bacterium | reverse complement strand
AGTTGGCCGTGCGCCTGGGCCAGTCGGTGGTGGTGGACAACAAGACCGGCGCGGGCGGCACCATCGCCATGGCCGACGTGGCGCGCTCAGCCCCTGACGGCTACACCATCAGCTTTGCCTCGCAAGGCACGCTGGTGTTCAACCAGGCCCTGTACAAGAAGCCCGGCTACGACTCCTTGAAGGACTTTGCGCCCATCGTGCTGACGGGTGGGGTGTCCAACGTGATGATCGTGCCGCCGACCAGTACGGCCCAGTCCGTGGCCGACGTCATATCGCAGGCCAAGGCCAAACCCGGTGCGATGAATTTTGCGTCGGGCGGCAACGGCACCAGCCACCACCTGTCGGGTGTGCTGTTCGGGCAGCTGACACAGACCCAGTGGCAGCACATTCCCTACAAGGGTGCGCCCCAGGGCGTGCTGGCGGTGATGAATGGCGAGGTGCAGGCCGGCTGGTTCAACACGCCCACGGTGATCTCGCAGATCCGCGGTGGCAAGCTCAAGGCGCTGGCAGTCACCAGCAAGTCGCCGTCACCACTGTTGCCCGAATTGCCCACGCTGGACAGCGCCGGCGTGCCGGGCTATGAGGTCAACACCTGGTTCGGTTTTGTGGCGCCAGCCGGCACGCCGCCGGCCATCGTGGCCAAGCTCAATGCCGCCATCAGCGCTATCCTGAGCGACCCGCCGGTGCGCGACAAGCTGGCGGCGCAAGGTTTTGATCTGGCACCGCCCAATTCACCGGCCGCGTTTGAAAAAGTGATTCGCGACGATCTGGCCAAGTGGACGCCGGTGGTCAAGGCCAGCGGAGCATCGGTGGATTGACGGGTGCAAATCGCGGCCGCACCACGCTGCCAGTCGCGCGCGCGCCGTCCCGGGCGGCGACGTGGGGCGACTCCAAACGCCGTTTCAGCGCGCGCCCAGGGCCTTTTCCAGCGCGGCCACCAAGGCCGGGCTGGTGGGCGACATATCGCTGTTGAAACTGGCCACCGCCTGGCCCTGGCGGTTGACCAGGTACTTGTGGAAGTTCCAGCCCGGCGCCTTGCCGGTGCTTTGGGTCAGCGCTGCAAAGACCGGGTTGGCGCCAGCGCCCTTGACGACACTCTTTTCAAACATCGGGAAACGCACGCCGTAGGTGTTGAAGCAGAAGTCGGCAATCTTCTTGCCGCTGTCGGGCTCTTGCTGGCCAAAGTCGTTGCTGGGAAAGCCCAGCACCACCAGGCCGCGCGGGCCGTACTGGGCGTACAAGGCCTCCAGGCCTTTGTACTGCGGTGTGAAGCTGCAATAGCTGGCGGTGTTGACCACCAGCAGCACCTTGCCGGCGTATTGGCACAGGTCCTGCGGCTTGCTGTCCTGCAGGCGCGGAAAGCTGTGCTTGAGCAGGCTGGGGCAGGCGGTTGCCGGGCTGGCCCCTGGGGTGGCTGTCGATTGCGCTTGCGCCGGTGTGGCCAGGCACAGCACTGCGCTGGCGCAGGCTGCCATCACGGCGCGGGTGTTGCGGTCGAACATGGTCTGGGCTCCTGGGGTCTGGGGTCAGCGGTGCCGGGGAACGGCAACGCGTGGCTGTGGGCTGATGCGGGTGGCCGTGCTGTGGTGACGGGATTCAGGTCGACGACTTGCCGTCGTCGGGCGCGACGCTGCAGCCGCCGATGCGCCAGGCCAGATCCGGCTGCGCTTCCAGCGTGTAGGTGGCGCGCCAGAGGCGACCGCTGAGGTCGCGGACCTGCACCACCTGGGTCACTGCGCCGTCTAGCCGTTGTGCCTGGAAAAAAGACACCCCGCTGGGGCGGATCAGCATGCCATAGCTGCCCTGCACCATGGCCATGAAGTTCCGGGCGTTGCCAAACTGGGCCTGGATGGCAGCCGTCGCATAGGCATATGCGCGGTCGGCATCGCCAGCAGCCAATGCCTTGAGCTGTCCGGACACCACGCGGCGGACGGCTTCGGCCTGCGTTTCAGGCAGCACGGCTGCAGAAACGGCCCAAGGGCTCATCAACGCGCTGAAGGCCAGCCACAGCGCACGCCGCCTGGCCTGCCGCACGTTGAGGGTGGGTCGATGTTTGTTGCGGTTCATGGCGCGCTCCATCGGCCAGGCTGGCCTCTTGCGCTTTGAGCATACCCAGGCCCTGAAGGCCGGGCTGCGCGGGTCGCTGATTTGTCCCCGACGGTGCCGCAGGTATGGGCATGCGTCAGACCAGGACTACGGCATGGCGTGCCGGTGTCTGGATGCGTGTGGGCCCGGCCGTGGGCAGACTCGGTTGATGGCGTCATCAAGGCCGAGCCACTTGACCTGGCGCCCAACAGGAGCATGGCCATGAGTCAGAACACACGCATCAGCGCCCGCGTCGAGAATTTTCGTCCGTTGGCCGTCACCGGCCTGTTTGCCGTGCTGATGAGGGGCGGCCTCGCGGCCTGTGATCAGCGCGCCGCCGGAACCAGCTACCCCAATGCCAGCACCGAAGCGAGTCGGATGGAAAAGGATGCCAAGGCGATTGCCCAATCTGCCGCCGTCGCCACCCCGGATCCGTCCGTGCCGCCAGCCAGCCAGGTGTTTGCCCAGCCCACCCAATCGACAGCCGATTCACGGCCTTCGACCCCGCCGCCCGGCGGGCAGACCATGAGCAATGTGCAGAAGTCGGACCAGATGCCCCTGCCGACGCAGGCCAACGGCCATTCGACGCCCAAGAAATAGATCACGGTCAGTAGCGCACAGTCCGGCGACCTGACGCCAAAACGTGCGCCTGCGTGGCAATCCTCAACGCGCCAGGCGCACGATCTTGTCCTTGGCCCACAGGCCCGTTGGCGCCAGTTCATGGGCAACAAAGCGGCGCGTCTGATCCAGCGTGTGTGAAAAGGTCTGCCAGACCCGTGTTGACTGCCCGGGCACGGCCGCCAGCACCAGCACCAGTGCGGCGGTCATGGCGCCGGGCAGGATGCACCAACTGGCCAGCCTGCCGTGGCGCAGCAAGTCGGGCTGGTGGCTGTGTGTCTCGTGCCAGGTGGCATGCACATGCATCGCCAGGGCAAAGCCCAGCATGGCCAGCAGCCAGGACTGCACGGCCGCCACCGCAAACTGCAGGGCCAGCAAGGGCGGCAGGCAGAAGGTCGGGAAAAAATAAGGCGCCAGGCTGACCAGCCAGTTGCCCCGGCCTTCATAGGCCATGTGCCCGGTGCCGCGCCGCGCGTTCAGGTCGGTCACCCGGTTGAACGTCAGCACGGCAAACAGCGCATGGGTCAATTCGTGTTCCAGCGTATACAGCAGGTTGGTCGTTTTTGTCTTGCGCAGCCACAGCGCCCACAGCAGTGCAAAGACCGCTGTGCCGGCCCATAGCGGCCACCAGGGCGAGGGACTGGCCAGCATTTGCCAGCCCACACGGCCCAGCGTCAGCAACGCCGGGGCCAGCAACACCAGCATGACTAGCGCCATGGGCCACTTCAGCAGGCCCACCAGAGCGTTGACCGCATTGCTCACGGCGTGGGGCTGCTGGCCGTGTCAGCGCAGGGCAGCGTCGGGCTCGCGCCTCAAAGGCTGAGTGTGGCCACCGATTTGGTGTTCAGGTAGGCCTCCAGCGCCTCGGGGCCGCCTTCGCTGCCATAGCCCGAATCCTTGACGCCGCCAAACGGCATTTCCGGCCAGGCCGCAGCGGGCTGGTTGATCCACAGCATGCCGACCTGCAGGTTTTCGGTCAGCAGCCGCACGTTGCGCATGGAATTCGTGAAGGCGTAGCCGGCCAGCCCGAAGGGCAGCCGATTGGCTTCCTGGATGGCTTCTTCGATGGTGTCGAAGCCGCGCACCGCGGCCATGGGGCCAAAGGGCTCTTCGTTGAACACCAGGCTGTCGCCCGACACATTGGTCAGCACCGTGGGGGCAAAGAAATTGCCGGCGTCGCCAAGCCGTTCACCGCCGGCGGCGACCGTGGCGCCCCGCTGCACGGCATCGGCCGTCAGGCGTTGCATGGCGGCCAGTCGGCGCGGGTTGGCCAGCGGGCCCATGGTGGTGCCGGCTTCGGTGCCGGCGCCGACCTTCAGGCCCTTGGTGGCCGCCACCATGGCGTCGACAAAGGCTTCACGCACCTTGTTGGCCACCAGAAAACGGGTTGGCGAAATGCACACCTGGCCGGCATTGCGGAACTTGGCGCCGACGGCGATCTTGGCCGCCTGGGCCACGTCGCAGTCTTCGGCCACGATCACCGGCGCGTGGCCGCCCAGCTCCATGGTGGCGCGTTTCATGTGCAAGCCGGCCATGGCGGCCAGCTGTTTGCCCACCGGCGTGCTGCCGGTGAAGGTGATCTTGCGGATCACCGGGTGCGGAATCAGGTATTCGCTGATCTCGGCCGGGTTGCCGTAGACCAGCCCCACCACGCCCGGCGGCAGGCCGGCGTCGACAAAGGCCTTGACCAGTGCAGCCGGCGAGGCCGGTGTTTCTTCCGCCGCTTTGACGATGATGGAGCAGCCCGTGGCCAGTGCCGCGCTCATCTTGCGCACCACCTGGTTGATGGGGAAGTTCCAGGGCGTGAAGGCCGCCACCGGGCCCACGGGTTCCTTGTAGACATGCTGCGAGGCGCCTGGCGCACGCGGCGCGATGATGCGGCCATAGACGCGGCGGCCTTCTTCGGCAAACCACTCGATCACGTCGGCGGCAAACATCACCTCGACCTTGGCTTCGGCCAGCGGTTTGCCCTGTTCCAGGGTCAGCAGCCGGGCGGTGTCGTCGGCGCGCTCGCGCATCAGGCGTGCGGCTTCGCGCATCAGGCGCGAACGCTCCACGGCCGCGGTGCGGCGCCAGACTTCGAAGCCCGATGCCGCCGCGGCCAGCGCTTCGTCCAGGTCGCGGCGCTGGGCCACGGCGACGCGGCCGATTTCCACCCCGCTGGCGGGGTTGAGCACCGCCAGGCTCTGGCCTTCGGCGCCATCGCGCCATTGGCCGGCGATGTGAAGCTGGACGTTGGGATAGGACAGGGTGGCAGCGGCGGGGCTGCGCTCGGCGGTGGTGGTGTTCATGGTTGATCGACCTTCAAGTTGTACGGTTGGGCTGGGCGAGGCTGCCACCAAGGGCTGCGCCAGCGAGCGTGGTCGCCGGCATGTGCCGCATTTGGCAAGGGCTGCCTATTGTGGCGCCGGTCGGTCGGTCGCCGGGCCGTTGGTGGGCTCAAGGCCACGGCTGCAGGGCCGAAATGCCTTTTGGAGGCAACCGCAATGTGCAGCCTGCCTGCCGATCGGCCCCGTTGCCAACCCCCTTGACCCCACCACCTTGAACTTCAGCCGAATCCTGCCCGCGATACAACGTCTGCGCAAGCTGGGCCCCAGCCTGCGTGCTGGACGTGGCGTGCTGTTGAGCCTGTTCGTCGTCCTGAACACGGGCTTGCTTTGGGCGTCGGACGGGGCAATCGCCGACCCGGCCACCACAAAGGCAGGCGGCCCGTCGCCCCTGGTGCTGTCCGGGCAAGCCGAGCCCATCAACGTCTGGTCCCATCTTCGCATCTGGCACGAGACGGCCGGCGATGCAGTTGATGTCCGGACGCTGATCGGCGACCCGGATCGCTTCACCAGGCCGCAGACCCCACGCGAGAACCTGGGGGTGACCGACGACACCGTCTGGGTGCGACTGCCCTTCCTGCTGGCGCCGACCGCGCCCGCCGACTGGCTTTTCAACCTTGACGTCGCCTTGATGGACGAAATGTCGGTGTACCTGGTCAAGGACGGGCGGGTGGTTGCCAACCAGTTCACCGGCAAGCTTGTACCCGTGTCCCAGCGGCCATTGCCGTTGCGGACCATGGGTGTACCGCTGCGCCTGGAGCACGGTGCGCCCTATGAACTGCTGGTGCGCCTGCGCAACAGTGGCGCGATGCTGGTGCCGGCTCACTTTGTGCGGCCGACCCCTTACTACGCCAACGAGGCGCGCATTCAGCTCTTGCAGGGTGTGGCGGCCGGTCTGGGCATCTTTCTGGTGGCCTACAGCCTCATGCAATGGTTGGGCTCCCGAAACGCGATGTATGTGTACTTCGCCGGTTCAACGGCGGCGGCCACAGGCTTTGCGCTGGCTGCTCATGGTCTTGGCGCGCAACACCTGTGGCCCGGCGACCCTTGGTTGATCAACAATGCAGGCGTCATCTGCGGCTTCGTGACGCTGGCCTTCAGCCTGCTGTTTGCCGAGCGCGCCCTGGACATGGCGCGGCAATGCGCCAGGCTGTCGCTGGTGTGCCGATCGCTGTCGGCCGTCTGTGCCCTGGCCTTGGCCTGTTTTGTGGCGGACATCCTCAGCTACGGGCAAGCACACTGGTTGCTCAGCCTGATCAGCGGTGTACCCATGGCCGTGGCCCTGCCACCGGCGCTGCGACTGGCCAGGCGGCGCGATACCGCTGCGGTTTACATGGTCGTGGGTTGGCTGGTCTTTGGCGCCGGTACCGTGACCTTTGCACTGCTGGTGCGCGGCGTGATTCCGTTTTCGAGCGGGGCCATGTATGCCGCGCAGCTTGGGTCCATGGTGCAGATGCTGGCCTGGCTGGGGGTACTGTCGGTGCACACCAAACGCGAACAGCTGGCGGGTCGTGAGGCCGAGCAGCAGCGGCAGCAGGCCGAAGTTGAACGTGCGCAGATGGCCTCTCTGGCACTGACCGACCCGTTGACCGGATTGGCCAACCGACGCGGCCTGGAGCAACACGGCGAACGCATCGTGGCGCAGTCGTCGCGGCGCAGCATGGCCGCCTTGCTGATGCTGGACCTGGACAACTTCAAGCCCATCAACGATACCTATGGTCACGACGTGGGTGACGAGCTGCTGGTGGGTGTGGCAGGCCGGCTGCGTGCTTGCGTGGGTGACGGCAACTGCGTGGCACGCCTGGGTGGTGACGAATTTGTCATCGTCGTCAGCCATCTGTTTCGTCACGATGAGGCGCAGGCCCTGGCGGAGCGCATCCTGAAGGAGCTGACCAAGGCTTTTTACATCCGCGGCCAAGTCTGCGAGGTGGGCGTGACCGTGGGTTATGCGCTGTCGCCCGAAAACGGTTCCGGCCTGCGCACCCTGCTCGAGGCCGCCGATGCTGCGCTGTACCAAGGCAAGAACCAGGGCAAGTCCCAGGTGCAGCGCTGGGTCCCTGGCCTGGTGAACCCGCAGGCGCGCGAGGCACTGGCCCTGGCTTGAGCAGCGCCGTTTGGGTCGCTCTTTTGCCGCGCGACAGCGTCTTGTAGAACAGCACGGTGGCGCACAAACCGCCCTGCGGCAGCAGCGCGTAGCCCGGGATTTCACCGCAGCGCTGCCAGCCCATGCGGGCGTACAGCCGTTCGGCGCTGTCACTGGCGGTGTCCAGCACCAGCAGGGTTTTGCCGCATTCACGCGCCGTTTGTTCAGCCGCGGCCATCAATGCGGCACCCAGGCCCTGTTGGCGGGCACGCCGCAACAACAGCATCTTGCCCAGGTCGGCGCGGTGGGGCTGGTTTTCAGGTTGGTCCAGCACCAACTGGACGGTACCGACCACGCCGGTGTGGTCTTCGGCCACCAGCAGGGCGCGCT
>JAHECB010000057.1:0-12563 GCA_024641925.1 Betaproteobacteria bacterium | reverse complement strand
CGGCCAGGCCTTCAAGCTGGGTGCTGCTGGGCCGGTGCAAGCGGCTCACGGGAGGCAGGGTTCGACGACGGCGAGGCGTCTGGGCGAAGTTGTGCATGGTGATGCGGCGGCGGCGAGCGCGAAAATTTCAAAATCGTGACAATGACGAGGCGATTGAAACCCATCAAACGCTTTTGTGCGAGGTCTGCCATGCAAGGTCTGTCGTTGACTGCTTCATGCCTGGTTGCGGCCAGTGCCGCCGTTCTGGTCGGGTGCGCAATGGCGCCGCCGCCTGCCACCGAGCAGGCCGCGCTGGCCCAGTGGGGTACCCCGACGGCGCGCCATGTTCTGGCATCGGGCGTCAAGCGGCTTGAGTACGCCAGCGGCCCCATGGGTCGGATCACCTGGATGCTGGACCTGGGGCCCGGCGGTGAAGTCACGCGCGCCCAGCAGGTGCTGACAGAAGACGAACTGTCCCGTGTGCAAGCCGCACTGCCGATGCCCGCCAAGGAACTGCTGCAACAACTGGGCACGCCGGGCGACCGGCGCCACGGCGGCTGGCCGGGCGGTCAGGTCTGGTCGTGGCGGTATCTCACGTACCAGTGCTTGTGGTTTCAGGTGTCGGTGGGGGATGACGGCATCGCCAGCAGCGGCGCGTTCCTGCCCGATCCGATTTGTGACGTTGAAGACAACAGCCTCTGATCCGATCGCGTTCAGCCCGTGGCGAAAGACAACATGACCACCGTCAAGCTTTATGGCATCCCCAACTGCGACAGCGTCAAGAAAGGTCGGGCCTGGCTGGCCGAGCAGGGCGTCGAGGTGGAGTTTCACGACTTCAAGAAACAAGGTGTGCCCGCCGCCGAACTGGACATCTGGCTGCGCGTTGCCGGTTGGCAGGCGGTGATCAACCGCAAGGGCACCACCTGGCGCAAACTGCCCGAGCACGATCAGGCTGCCGTGGTGGACGATGCCAGCGCGCGGGCCTTGGCCCTGGCCAACGCCAGCGTCATCAAGCGCCCCGTGGTGCAGTGGCCGGATGGCCGCATCACGGTCGGCTTGCCAGCGCTGATAGAACGTGCGCCAGTTTGAAGCCCGAAGGCGCCGGCGTCGTTGACGGGATGTTTTTGGTGGTCTGATCAACACCCGGCTGAAGTGCGCAGCGTCCCGGCGCCACCTCAACCAGCGCCCGTTGCCGCCGTCAGGGCAACCAACCCGCTTGCCAGGCGGCCAGCAGCGCCAGGTTCAGCAACACCGTCAGCCAGTACACACGCAGGAACGACCGTTTGCTGGTTTTGTGGCGCAGCAGCCGCTGGCCCAGCATCGCACCGGGCCAGCCGCCGGCCAGCGCCAGCAGGTGAAGCGTGTTTTCTGAAATGCGCCACTGGCCGGTCATCGCGGCGCGCTTGTCCAGGGCGTAGGCGACAAAGGTCGTGGCGCTCAAACCCAGGTAGGCCAGGAGGATCGGGTTGCGGGTGCCCCAGGCTCGGGCTGCCGGGGCCAGCAGCCATGCCAGCACCAGTACGGCGGCGGCCACCGCCAGCGCCACCAGCAAGGGGCGTGTGCCGGATGTTGACCGACCGCCTTGGGCAAGCCGTTTGTCACGGGCAGCGGGCCGCTCGCGGCGTTTGTTCATGCAGCCGCTTCGATCATGCAACCGACGGTTGCTGCAGCAGCGTCAAGCCGCTGTCCGCCACCACCTGGCCGTTGGCCTGCACCTGTACCCGGTGCCAACCCGGGTGGTAGCTGCGGGTGGTGATGGGCTTCATCGCGTGGCGTTTTTGCAGGTCCACGGTGGCGCCTGCGGCCAGGTCCAGCTTCCAACCCTTGAAGACCTTGGCGCTGGTGCTGCCGTTGGCCTTGACGTGGTGCACGGCGTAGTCCAGCACCAGGGGCTGTGGCCGGGGGCTGGTGGACTGGAGCCGCAGGCTCAGCGTCACCGATTCGCCCAGCTGAATCTGCGCTGGCGCCACGGTCAGGACGGCGGTGCCCTTGAAGGCCGAGCCCAGGCCCCAGGCCTTCATCGTGGGCGGGTGGCCGCTCTTGATCAGCGTGCGGCTGGCGTGGCGCAGCAGGGCCACGCGCGGCGCTGCGGCCCCGGGGAGGTGGGTCGTCACCCAACTGGACACCAGCTCAGGGTGGTCCTTGGCAATGTCGTTGAGGTGGTTGGCCACACTCTTGCGCACATAGTCGCTGCTGTCGTCCTGCAGGGCTTGCAGCAAGGGCAGTGTCGGGCTCGGGTCCTGCACCAGCGCCTGCAGCCGCAGGCCCCAGGGCAGGCGCGGTCGGCTGCCTTCGCTGACCAGCCTTCGCACGTGGGCGCTGGGGTCCTGGCACCAGGTGGCCAGGATCCGGAAGACCTTTTCGGGGTGCGCCACGATGAAGGGGCGGATGGCCCACTCGGCCGTGAAGCGCTGCGTCAGCGCGTGCAGCGCCCGCAAGGCGCGTTCGGGTTGGGCCAGACCCCGCTGCGCCACAAATTCGCCCACGGGCCACAACACCCACCCGCGCAGGCCCTGGTTCAGGCCGTGCAGGCCTGCCATGGCCTCGACGGGTTCCGGTGGCGCCAGCGCCCGTTCGATGATATCGGCCGCTTCGTCAAAGTTGCGGGGCAAGGTGTCGGTCAGCGCCTGGCAGATGTGCAAGGCCCGCGCTTTCAGTTCCAGGTCGTCCAGGCCGGCGCTGGCCTGTCTTGCAAAGCGACGGGCGTCGAATGCAGGATGGACACGTTGCAACTGCTGCGCTGCAGCCCGCACCACGGCAGGGCTCAACAGGTTCTTGAACGGTTGCATGGGCAGGGATCCGTGATGCCGCGGCCTGCGGTCAGGCCAGCCGTACGGGCAGGTGTCTCAGGCCGCGAAAACGCACCCGTCGGTCGCGCTGCGGGCTGCCGGACAACTGCAGCTGGGGAAAGCGCTGCAGCAGCCCCAGGATGGCCACGCGAGCCTCCAGCCGCGCCACGCTCATGCCCGAGCAGGCGTGGGCGCCTTGCCCAAACGCAAAGTGATTGTTGGGCTTGCGCGCCAGGTCCAGTTGGTTGGGTGCGTCAAACACGGCCGGGTCGCGGTTGGCAGCGCCAACACCCAGCGTCACGAAGGTGCCTGCCCGCAACGTCCCGCTGGGCAGTGCCAGGTCGGCCGTCAGGCGCCGGTTGTTCAGCTGCAGCGGGCTTTCAAAACGCAGCAGTTCTTCAACGGCGGTGCCGATCAGTTCGGGCTGTTGCAGCAGGCGCTGCAGCTGGTCGGGCCAGCGCAGCAGGGCATGCAAGCCGTTGCCGATGAGGTTGGTGGTGGTTTCGTGGCCAGCGTTCAGCAAGAAGATGCAGTTGTGCAGCAACTCGGTTTCGCTGAGCTGGCCTTCGCTGTCGCCTTGCAGCAGTCGCGTCAGCATGTCGGTCTGCGGGTCGCCGGGCCGGGCTTGGCGGCGGGCCACCAGGTCGCGAAGGTAGTGCGTGAAATCGCTGACGGCGGTGTTGGCGCGCGCCAGCAGCGCCGTGTCAGGGGCGGGCTCCAGCGCCGACAGGATGGCCAGCGACCAGTCGCGCAGCGGCTCGCGTTCGGCCACGGGAATGGCCAGCAGGCTGCCGATCACGTCCACCGGAATCTGTGCTGCAAAGTCGTCGATCAGGTCGGCCGCGGGGTTGGCAGCCAGCCCGTCCAGCAGCTTTGACACCAAAGCCACCAGGCCTGGCTCCATGTGGGTCACGGCGCGTTGGCTCAGGGCGCCCATCAGGATGCGCCGCACGCGGGTGTGCAGCGGCGGATCGCTGAACACCAGGCTGGTGGTGTGGTGTTCGTAGATGGGTGACGGTGCGTGCAGGCGGCCGGCAAATTCCTGCTGCTTGTCAGAGCTGGCGTTGGGGCAGCGGTACACCGCCAGCACGTCGGCGTGGCGCGTCAGCAGCACGCTGTCAGGGCCCAGCGGATGCAGCGGCGCGTGCTGGCGCAGTCTGTCGTAAAAAGGATAGGGGTCGTCGATGAAGCCGGCGGGCGGTGTTGCCAGGCTGAAACCGGGCAGCCCATCGGGTGCCGCATCGCGCAAGGTGTGGTCAGGCATGGTGGGCCTGAGTCTATCGGGCTGGCGGTTCAGGGCCGCCCGTGGCGACTGACCCCGCGCGGCAGCAGGACCCGGCACAATGCCCAGCATGTTTACAGGCATCGTTCAAGGCATGGCTCGGGTGGCAGAACTGGTGGACCGGCCTGGTCTGCGCAGTTTTCTGCTGCAGTTTCCACCCGGTTTTGCAAAAGACCTGGCCTTGGGTGCCAGTGTGGCGGTGGACGGGGTGTGCCTGACCGTCACTGAACTGCAGGGGTCAGACGCCGCGCGCTTCGACGTCATGCAGCAAAGCCTGGCCTTGACCACACTGGCCGGCCTGGCGCAAGGCCATGCGGTGAACGTTGAACGGGCGGCCAAGGACGGCGCCGAGATCGGCGGCCACCCGCTGTCGGGCCATGTCGACCTGCAGGCCACCCTGGTGGCCCTGCGCGAGCCTGAAAACAACCGCGTGCTGCGCTTCGAGGTGCCCGCACCCTGGATGCGCTACGTGTTTGCGAAGGGCTACATCGCCGTCAACGGCGCCAGCCTGACGGTGGCCGAGGCCCAGCGCAACACCGATGGCAGCGGCTGGTTTGAGGTGTGGCTGATTCCGGAAACACTGCGCATGACCACCTTTGGCCGCCAGCAGGTGGGCGACAGGGTGAACATCGAGATCGAGCGTTCGACGCAGGTGTTTGTCGACACCGTGCGCGACGCCATCGATGAGCGCCTGGGTGCCCTGCGCCCGGCCCTGGAAGCGCTGCTGCGCCAGCAGGGGCTGAGCCTGGACGACGTGGCGCAGCCCGTGCGCCTGCCTGGCGCGCGTGGCAACGGCTGAACCGTTGTGCCTGGATAATTTGGCAACAGCCTGGGCCGACGTCTGCAAACATGAGGGCGGCGCTGGGTGCCCCGCATCGCAGCGCTCAAGGCGCTGTCGGTCTTGACTGCCAAGTTCCGTATTTCACGCCGCCACCAGATCGGTACGCGGGCTGAAACGTTTCAACCCGATCACAGGAATTCGAGCACAGACACCCATGGCCATTCAATGGTTTCCCGGCCACATGAACGTGACCAAGAAGGCGCTGATCAAGCGGCTGCCCGACATCGACGTGGTCATCGAATTGCTGGACGCACGCCTGCCCGGCTCCAGCGCCAACCCCTTGCTGGCCGAACTGGCGCAGGGCAAGCCGGCGCTGAAGGTGCTGAACAAGCAGGACCTGGCCGACCCCGAAGCCACAGCGCTGTGGTTGCAGCACCTGCAAGCCCAGCCGGGCACCCATGCGCTGGCGCTGGACGCCAACGCCACGGCACCGGCACGTGTGCTGGTGCCGGCCTGTCGCGCGCTGGTGCCCTTGCGTGGCGGCATGGTCAAGCCGGTGCGGGTGCTGATCTGCGGCATCCCCAACGTGGGCAAGTCCACGCTCATCAACACCCTGGTGGGCCAGCGCAAGACCAAAACCGGTGACGAAGCCGGCATCACCAAGCTGGAGCAGCGCATCAGCCTGGCCAGCGACTTCGACCTGTTCGACACCCCGGGCATGCTGTGGCCGCGCATCACGGTGGAACAAAGTGGTTACCACCTGGCGGCCAGCGGTGCGGTTGGCCGCAATGCCTACGATGACCCCGAGGTTGCGCTGGCGCTGCTGGAACGGGTGCGCCAGCGCTACCCGCAAAGGTTGGTGGACCGCTACAAGCTCGCCTCGTTGCCCGACTTGGCTGCGCTGAGTGATGAGGCCCTGCTCACCGAGGTCGGTCGCAAGCGCGGGGGGCTGATGCCCGGCGGCGTGGTGAATCTGCAAAAAGCGGCCGAGGTGGTGATCCACGATTTCCGCAGCAGCGCGTGGGGCCGCATCACGCTGGAAACGCCTGAAGAATTTGCCCTGTGGCGTGCCCAGGGCGAAACCGCTGAAGCGGCACGGCGCGCCAAAGCTGCGGCACGGGACCCCAGCCAGCGCAGGCCGTGATGGCCCGCGGCACCGCTTTGCCGAAGGTGATCGGCTGAGCGGCATACCCTGTCGCGGTTGGTGAGGATGGAGGCCACGGTGTACTGCGCCGCAGCTTGTCGGTTGTTGTTCGGTCGAGGACGATGTTGCGAGCGTCAGCCCAACGCCCCGCCGCTGCGGTCATCGCCGCCCACAAGTCAATCATCGGCGCAACGTGATGGCCGCTCAACCGGCGGACCAACCGGCGGACCAACCGGCGGCTCAAGGTGCTGCCTTTGTAGCTCCTTGCGATTTTGCCGCTGGGGCGGGCCCCAGCTGCGCGAGACCACGCTCGGCCTCGTCGAGCAGGCGCCCGACCTGGCCTTTGGCCTGCAATTCACCAACCAGCGACTGGAAGGTCTTGCGTGCGGCCCCCATGTCGCCTTTGTGAGCCTGCAGGCTTGCCAGGTTGAAACGCCACAGTGGGCGTCGTTCTGTACCCACCTCGGCGTCCGGAAACAGCCAGAGGAATGTCGCCAGCAAGTCGGCCGGTGGCAATGAAGCCCATACCGCGGCGCGCGTGTCGGCATCGAGCATCCGTGAGCCGAACACGTTGTTCCAGAAGCGGTTGACGTGATCGGGCCGGATGGTTTCTTTGCGGCGTCGCATCTCGTTGGCTGCAACAAGGGCGTAGGGCAGGTTTTCATTGGGCCCCGGCGATAGCGTATTGAATTGCAGCGCACGCACAAAGGGCCGGTTTTGGCCGCCGGCCAACGCCGCTGCAAAGTGCGTTTCTACGTCGCCGAAGCGGCCTGGCCTGTCCAGCAACTGGCGCGCCCACATCGCGTGCGCGTAGGTATTGCCAGAATCCTCGGCCAGCGCACGTTTCCAATGCGACACGGGGTCGACACCGGCGATGCCATCGCGGCTGCGCAGGTATTCGCCCCAGCCGATGTGCGCGCGCAGGTTGGCTTTTCTGGGAAGGGCCACGTCACGCGACAGGCCCTGCAACAGCACCGGTTGCGCCTGCTCAACCTGCTCGCTGAAGGTCTGTTTTCCCACCACGGCGCGCAAGTCGCGCAGCCAGCGCATCACACAGTCTTCGCGCGCGTCCAGCACCGCGTCCTGCACGGGTGTGTGGGCAGCCAATGCGTTGAGCTGTGCCAACGCCACGGTGTGTCCGCCCGTGAAACACAGCTCGCGCGCCGACTGGGCCTGCGCCAGGTCGCGCTGTGCCGCCGCACGCCGCGTCGCTTCAGCGGCAGACTGTTCGGCCTGACGGGCGAACAGCCAAATGCCGATCACCGCCATGACCAGTGCCGCAGCACCCCCTGCCAAGCCATGACGCCATGCACGCGAAGACGGGCGCAACCGGGCCACCGCAGCCACGGTCTCGGCGACGGCATCGCCGCGGGGCTCCAGCACCGTCACGGCCGTCAGATAAGGTGGCAAGGCAGCCATCGGCGTGGGCGACACGATGACCGGCAACACGTGGCCGCTTGGCCGCCGCCAGTGTTGCTGTGCGATGTTCAGTTCCGCCAGCGCATAGCTGCCGGCGCGCACCGAATCGGGTGTGACCAGGAACACCAGGGCATCGGCGCCCTGAATCGATTCGCGCAAGCGCTGGTGGAACGACTCGCCGGCCTTCAGTTCACTGCGGTCGATGAAGACCTCGTGTCCCTCAGCCTCCAGCGCCAAGGTCAGCCTTTCGGCCAGCGGACGCTGGCCGGACGGATAGGAGAGGAAGAGCTTCATGGGCAAGGCGGTTCGGCTGCAACCGGATTCTCGCGCTTGCAGGCCGGGCCATGGTGCAGATTCACACCATCAGCATGCCGCCGTCCAGCAAAAGAGATTGACCGGTCATGCCGTCACTCTCGGCCGAGCCCAGGTAGACGGCCAGGTGCGCAATCTCCAGCGGCTGCAGAAACCGCCGCAGTGGCACCCGGGCTTTGCCGTTGGCCATGATCTGCTCAAAGCTCAGGCCGGTGATGGCCGCATGTGCGCTGAACGACTGCAGCATGTCGGTCTCGACAAAACCCGGGCAGATGGCGTTGATGCAGATGCCCAGCGGCCCCAGTTCCTGCGCAGCACAGCGGGTCAGCCCCACCAGCGCGTGTTTGCTTGCGTTGTAGGCGCTCTGGTTCATCGAGCCGCCCTTGCCGGCCGTGCTGGCGATGTTGACCACCTTGCCGGCACCTTGGGCGCGCATCTGCCGCAGGCACAGCTGCATCACGTGGAAGGCACCGTACAGGTTGACCTGCATCACGCGGTCGAAGTCCTCGGGTGCCGTGTCCAGCAGGCTCGCAGCGTGGTAAACGCCGGCGTTGTTGACCAGCACGTCGATGCCGCCCAGCCCCGCCACCGCCGCATCCACCAGGCCCTGGACGGCCGCGCGGTCGGCCACGTCCACCGCGTGCACCAGCACCTGGGCGCCGCGTACCTGGGCCTCTGTCTGTGTTTCCTCCAGGCCGGCCCGCGTTGTGGCGGCCAGGCACAGGCTGGCGCCTTCTTCCGCATAACGCAAGGCAATGGCCTGGCCGATGCCGCGGCTGGCGCCGGTGATCAGGACACGGCGACCGGCCAGTCGACCGGGGCGGCTGGGGTTTGGGGCGGCAGTGAATGCAGTCATGGATGCGATCCCGGCAAGGGGCAGGTGAAGGGTTTTGATGTTGCTGCACGACTGCGCCCCAGTGACGTCCGCGCAGCCACTTTCAGCAGGGCGCTTCGCGCTATGACGGCGCCCGACCCTGGCCCGTCAAGATGCCGCCTGGGCCGGGCCAGGACAAGTCACTTCGCGGCCACCGGGAACACCGGCAACTTGCCGATGTCGCGCGGGTCGTGCTGGATGATGAGCGTGGCCTTCAGATTCTTCTGCATCTGCTTGATGCGCTGTATCGACGCGATGGTCTGCGCGCGGTCGAAGTTGAACCCCGGCACCCCTTCGTAGTCGTAGTTCTCAAGAAAGTGCACTGCGTCGCCGCTGAGCAGCACCGGCCCCATCTCCTTCAGGCGGACCAGCAAGATGCTGTGACCCGGCGTGTGGCCGGGCGCGCGCAACACCATCACCTTGCCGTCGCCAAAAACGTCCTTGTCTGCACTCAGGGTCTCGACCTTGCGCTTTTCAGCGATCCATTCCGCGAAGCCCTTCACATTTGCGCCGCCCATGGGCGGGCTGGCGGTGATGCCGTCCCAATCGCCCTTGCCGATCAGCAAGGTCGCATTTTTCAGCGATACGAGCTGACCCGTGTGGTCGGCGTGAAAATGGCTGATGCCGACGTACTTGACGTCGTCAGGGTTCACGTCCATCTGCTTCAGCAGATCGGCCAGCGGCTTGTTGGTCGCGTTGGGCACCGAACCCGGCAGGTAGCCCGTGTCCCAAACCATGACGTCGGCGCCGTGCCTGACGACGTAACAGCTGAACGTGAACGGCTTTGTGGTCTCGGTGTAGGCAAAGGTGTCGCTGAAGCGTCGCGGGTCATTCGACCCGCTGCCACATTCCATCCGCGTCAGCGTCACGTCCTGGGCGGCGGCCGAGAACGAGTACAGCACGCCAGCGCCAAGCGCCAGCCAAAGTCCGAACTTCATGGTGTTTCCTTGCGAAGGGCCAGGGTGGGGGAGGGGCGCCGGGTTTCGACAACGGCGCCCGCGCGCCGCGAAGGTTGCCACGCATTCGGGCCCTGCGGCATCAGCACCACCCCGGATGCGAACCATCGAAGCTTACTCGCCCCGCGAACTCACGGTACCGATCCACATCCGAAGGCCGGGCTGCTCACAAGTGGCCAGACGGCGACGCTGAACCAAGGCGCGTGCGGTTCCGACGGCGGCAGGCCGCCGGCCGATCAGGCCCTATGGCCCGGGTGAACTCGCCGGCAATGCCATGACCACCACGGGCGCAGTCGACGAGCCACTCGCCTCCACGCCGGTGTTCCCCTGTTTCAGCGCTACGCTGTCGGACAGGATGCTGACCGCCTCGTTCAGGATGACGTCCTTGACGGCGGCCCTGGCCTTTTCCGCGGCGAGGTCCGGGCCGAGCTTGCGTTCGTTGAACTGCAAGCCATCGTCTGCCAGTGCGTTGGTCCTGGCCTCGGCTGCGGTCGCGCCGTCGGCAGCCAGCCTGGCGGTCAGGCGCTTCGCCTGCGCGGCGCGTTCCTGGCGCCGGACGACTTCGTTCAGTGAAATCACGTTTTTCTTGCGCAGTTCCTGCACCCTCGCGAGGTCTTCCAGCAGGCTCTGGAAGTCGGGATCACGCTGAACGCGACGTTTGTGCAACGCCAGCAGGACGGTCAGTTGAGCATTCAGGTCGCCAACGGGCGCGAAGCTGGCCGGCTCGATGCGGGACCAGGGCAAGGCGTTGCCGAAGCTTGACTCGCCGAATTGTGCGTCGTCAGGGGTTGGCGGGAACCCGATGTCCGGCGTCACGCCGCGCAGCTGGGTCGTTCCTCCGTTCACCCGGAAAAACTGCGCAATGGTCATCTTCAGTTCGCCGTAGCTCGGCTTGGGATTGCGGGCCAGCTGATCCAGATTGGCCAAGGTCTGGACGGTGCCCTTGCCGAAACTCGGCTCACCGATGATCAGGCCGCGGCCATAATCCTGAATCGCGGCCGCGAAAATTTCGGATGCCGAGGCAGAAGCCCGGTTGATCAGCACCCCAAGTGGACCGTCCCAAGCCACGCCGGTATCGACGTTTCTACCCACGGTGACGTCGCCTTTGGCATTGCGTGTCTGGACCACCGGGACCTTGCCGACAAACAGACCCGTCAGCGTCACCGCTTCTCGCAGCGAGCCCCCCCCGTTGTTGCGCAGGTCCACCAGCAGGCCATCCACCTTCTGTGCCTTCAGCGTGACCAGCAGCCCTGCCAGGTCTCGGGTGGCGCTGCGGTAGTCCTTGTCGCCCTTTCGCGCCGCATCGACGTCCTCGTAGAACGAGGGCAAGGTGATCACGCCAATGAGGCGTTTGCTCCCGCCCTGCGTCACCGAATAGACCTTCGCTTTCGCCGCGCGGTCCTGCATCGTGATGGTGTTGCGGATCAGGATCACGGTCTTGTTCGTGGCATCGGGCCCGTTCTCGACCGGCAGGATGTCGAGCCGAACCGTCGAATCCACCGCACCCCGTATCAGGGCCACCGTGTCGTCCAGGCGCCAGCCGACGACATCTTCGATCGCACCGGTCGCACCTTGCGCGACGCCCACGATGCGGTCACCCACCTTCAGCTGACCGGACAGGCTTGCCGGCCCGCCCGCCACCAGTTCCCGGATGGTGGCGTAGCCGTCGATGTCGGACAAGACCGCGCCGATGCCGACCAGAGACAGCCGCATGGCGATGTCGAAGTTCTCCGCGGCGCGTGGTCCCAGGTAGTTGGTGTGGGGGTCGATCGCCGTCGTGTAGGCATTCATGAAGGCCTGGAAAGCATCACCGCTGTTGATCTTGCGGATGCGCTTCGAGGCACTGTCGTATCGCTTGTCGAGGACCTTCAAGATCTGCGGGTCATCCCGGCCCGCGAGCTTGAGCCGCAGCCAGTCGTTCTTGACGGTCTTGCGCCAGAGCTCGTGCAACTGCGCCTCGGTTGCAGGCCAGTGCTGATCCTTGCGGTCGATCTGCAGTGTTTCGTCGCGCTTGAAATCGAACCCTGACCGCAGCAGGCTGCGGGAATACGTCATCCGCTCGGTCAGGCGGCGTTCGTACAGGTTGAAGATGTCAAACGGTGCGCGCAAATCCTCGGTCAGGATGGCATCGTCGAGCCGCGTGCGGTCGACCCCGAGCTGATCGATGTCGGACTGCAGGAAGTACAGCTTCTCCGGATCGAGCGCTTTCAGATACCGGTCGAACGTCTCGGTTGACAAGGCATCGTCGAGCGCAACGGGCTTGTAGTGGTAGCGCGACAGGACTTCCGCGGCCAGACGGGCAGCCTTGGCCTCCTGCATCTCCGGTTTGAGCGGCGGAGGGTAAAAAACCTCCGAATCCGCCGTGGCAACCTGTATCGCGGTCGCCAGGGCGAGCACGAGCCAGATCAGCTTTTGTTTCACGCTCACTCCATTGCGATTGAATGGCCGGGCCAGGAAGCTCGGACACCGATTCCGGGGCATGGCGTGCAGGAAACTCGCCGTATGCCCGATTGTGCCGCCGATCCGTGAAGTCGACGGTCAGATCACCGTCACGGGACCGGGGCAGCGCGGATCGTGCCGAAAACTCTCATTCTGCTGGCTATGCTTTGCCACCTGGCATTACTGCCTGAATGGCCCATCCCCCTCGCTTCGACGAAGGACGCCCGATGAACATGCTCAAGGCCCAATACGACCGCCGCGGTCCAGTGCCTCAGGACGTGATACGCGCCATGCCCCTTGAGTTGCCGCCACCGGCCGCTGGACAGGTGCTGGTGGCCATGATGGGCCCGGCGTGGCTTGTCCCCACCCTTGCCAGGACCAGGAGGACGCGCTGCCACACACCGGTGCATGGTTACACCGTTCCTGCAGCGTTCGAACGGTCTGGCACCCCCGGCGCGACGTGGCCATTCACCGCGAGCCCTCGTGCGTCGCAGTGCGTTGCACTGTGCGCTCACGGCGCCCGACCTGTTCGGTGCCCACACAGGCTCGTGTGCCGGGACACTAGACTTGCCTTTCCGTTCCCACCAT
>JAHECB010000056.1:6775-20185 GCA_024641925.1 Betaproteobacteria bacterium | reverse complement strand
AGTCCGGGCGGGCTGCCTGGGAATCAGCGGGGCTGTGCAGACACCGGTATCCCTGGGCGAACTGGCCCGACTGCTGGGCGGTGACCTGGTCGGCGATGCGCAGCGCCTCGTGTCACGCGTTGCAACGCTGGAAGGCGCTGACGGGCACTCCATCAGCTTCCTGTCCAACAACCGTTACGCGGTTCAACTGGACACCACGAAGGCGGCTTGTGTCATTGTCGGGCCGCAACATCGGCAGCGGGCCGAAGAGCGACATGCTGGTGCTGAGCCACCTGCAACCCTGGTCTGCGATGACCCGTACCTGGCCTTTGCCAGGTTGACCCAATGGTGGGCCCGCCGCGTGAGGGCGGTGCCGGCGGCGGGTGTACACGCCCGAGCTGTCGTCGAGCCTGGCGCGTTCATCGATGCCGCGGCCAGCATTGGACCCTTGGCCTATGTCGGCGCTGGCGCCCGCGTCGGCGCGGGTGCCGTGGTGGGTGCGCAGGCCCATGTCGGCGCTTATGCAAGCCTGGGCGCCCACAGCAGCCTGCGACCGCAGGCCGTGCTGGGTGAGGGCTGTGCAGTGGGCCAGCGCTGCATCGTGCATGGCGGTGCGGTCATCGGCGCCGATGGTTTTGGTTTTGCACCCCACCAGGGCCGCTGGGAAAAGATCGAACAGCTGGGCACGGTGCGTGTGGGTGACGACGTTGAAATCGGTGCCAACACCTGCATCGACCGCGGCGCGCTGGACGACACCGTGCTGGAAGACGGCGTGAAGCTCGACAACCTGGTGCAGATCGGGCACAACGTGGTCGTCGGCGCCCACACGGCCTTTGCCGGCTGTGTGGGTGTGGCCGGCAGCGCCCGTATTGGCAAACACTGCACGGCGGGCGGCGGCGCCATCATCCTGGGTCATCTGGAGATCGTGGACCACGTGCACATCACGGCGGCCACGGTCATCACGCGCTCGATTCACAAACCGGGCCAATACAGCGGCGCCTTTCCCTTCGATGACAATGCGTCCTGGGAAAAGAACGCTGCCACCCTGCGGCAATTGCATGCCTTGCGCGACAGACTGCGGGCACTGGAGAAAAAAACATGACCGACCCGGGTCAACGAGACATCCAATACATTCTGCGCAAGCTGCCGCACCGTTTCCCCTTCCTGCTGGTTGACCGGGTTCTGGAGATCGAGCTGAATGTGCGCATCAAGGCGCTGAAAAACGTCACCATCAACGAGCCGTTTTTTCCGGGGCATTTTCCGGCACGCCCGGTGATGCCCGGTGTGCTGATGTTGGAGGCCCTGGCGCAGACGGCAGCGCTGCTGTCTTTTGAATCGCTGGGTACCGAGCCTGGAGAAGACACCGTGGTGTATTTTGTGGGCATCGACAACGCCCGCTTCAAGCGGCCGGTGGGCCCTGGCGACCAGCTGATCCTGGAGGCCAGTGTGGACCGCGCCAAGGCTGGCATCTACCGCTACAAGACCCGCGCTTCGGTTGAGGGCCATACGGTAGTGGAAGCCGACCTGATGTGCACCATGCGCAAGGTCGAGTGAGGGTCGTGGCACAGATTCATCCCACCGCGCTGGTTGATGCCGGCGCCGAGTTGGCCAGCACGGTGCAGGTCGGGCCGTATGCGGTCATCGGCGCATCGGTGCGGATCGCCGAAGGCACTCGCATTGGTGCGCACTGTGTCATCGACGGCCCTTGCAGCATCGGCCGCGACAACACCGTCCATGCCCACGCCTGCCTGGGCGGTGCGCCGCAGGACATGAAATACAAGGGTGAGCCCACCGAACTGGTCATCGGCGACCGCAACACCATCCGCGAGTTCTGCACCTTCAACCGCGGCACCGTGCAGGACACCGGCGTCACGCGCGTGGGTGACGACAACTGGATCATGGCCTATGTGCACATCGCGCACGATGTGCAGGTGGGCAACCGCACCATCCTGGCCAACAACGCCACACTCGCAGGCCACGTGCACATTGGCGACTGGGTGCTGGTGGGCGGGTTGACGGGCGTGCACCAGTTCTGCCGCATCGGTGCCCATGCCATGACCGGTTTCCAGAGCCATGTGAACCAGGACGTGCCGCCGTTCATGATGGTTCACGGGCACCCGCTGTCGGTCACGGGCTTCAATGTGGAAGGTCTGCGGCGCCGTGGTTTTTCGCGCGATCGCATTGCCCAGGTCAAGCGGATGCACCGGCTGCTGTACCGCGACGGGCTGACGCTGGATGCCGCCAAAAAGGCCATTGCCGCGCTGTCCAGTCAGGCGCCTGAGGGCGGCGACACCGACCTGCAGCTGATGCTGGAGTTCATGGCAGCCTCCACGCGCGGCATCGCGCGCTAGGCCGTCGGTCATGCGGCTCGGGCTCGTGGCCGGCGAAGCCTCTGGGGATCTGTTGGCTTCGCACCTGCTGTCAGCGCTGCGCCAGCGCTGGCCCAGCTTGCAAAGTTTTGGCATTGGCGGCCCGCTGATGGCTGCGCAGGCTTTTGACGCCTGGTGGCCCAGTGACCGCCTGGCCGTGCGTGGGTATGTGGAGGTGCTGCGGCACTACCGCGGCATTGCGGCCATACGGGATGCGCTGGCCACCCGGCTGCTGGACGACCCACCGCAGGCCTTCATCGGCGTGGACGCGCCGGACTTCAACCTGGGCCTGGAAAAGCGGCTGAAGCGGGCCGGCATCAAGACCGTGCACTTCATCTGCCCATCCATCTGGGCCTGGCGTGGTGGGCGGGGCAAGCATCTGTCGCAAAGTGTCGACCATGTGCTGTGCCTGTTCCCGTTTGAGCCCGCGTTGCTACAGGCGCACGGCGTCAGTGCGACCTATGTCGGCCATCCGCTGGCCGACGCGATCCCCATGACGCCGCCCCGGCCCGCCAGCCGGCGTGACTTGTCCCTGGCCGATGACAATCAGGTCGTGGCCCTGTTGCCGGGCAGCCGCCGGTCCGAGATCAGCTACATCGCACCCCACTTTCTGCAGGCAGCGGCGTTGTTGCATCAACAGCGCCCGGCCTTGAAATTTGTATTGCCCGTGGCGCCTGGGCTGCGTGCCTTGCTGGAGCCCCTGGCAGCAGCACATGCCCCCGGCGTGCCCCTGCAGTGGCTGGACGGACAGTCGCACACGGCCCTCGCGGCCTGCGACTTGACGCTGATTGCCAGCGGCACGGCCACACTGGAAGCTGCACTGTTCAAGCGGCCCATGGTCATCGGCTACAACATGCACCCCTTGAGCTGGCAGTTGATGAAGCGCATGCGCTACCAACCCTGGGTGGGTTTGCCCAACATCCTGTGTCAGGAATTTGTGGTCCCCGAGCTGATTCAGGAACAATGTCGGGCAGCGCCGCTGGCGCAGGCCGCGCTGCGCTGGCTGGATGACGCGGCGGCGTGTGACGCCGTCCAGCGCCGCTTCGAAGATCTTCACCACCAGTTGCGCTGTGACACCGCGCGGCGAGCCACCGATGCCCTCGCGCAAATCCTTCAACTTTGAACAACTGGGTCTGGACTGGGCACGGCCCGGCTTGATTGCCGGCGTGGACGAAGCCGGGCGCGGCCCATTGGCCGGCCCCGTGATGGCAGCGGCCGTGATCCTGGACGACCACCGCCCCATTGCCGGACTGAAGGATTCCAAGCAGTTGTCGGCTCGCCGCCGTGAAGCCCTGGCTGACGAGATCCGCGCGTTGGCGCTGTGTGTCAGCGTGGCCAGCGCCAGCGTCGAAGAGATTGACCAGCTCAACATCCTGCAGGCCACGATGCTGGCCATGCGCCGCGCGGTGCTGGGCCTGCGCTTGCTGCCGCACCGCGTGGTGGTGGACGGCAACCGTCTGCCGGTGCTGGACTGCCCGGTGGCTGCCGTGGTCAAGGGCGACAGCAAGATCAAGGCCATATCGGCCGCTTCGATCCTGGCCAAGACCGCCCGCGATCAATGGTGCCAGGGCCTGCACGAGCGTTTTCCGGACTATGGTTTTGACGGGCACAAAGGCTATCCGACACCCGCCCACCTGGCGGCATTGGCGCGCCTGGGGCCTTGCGCAGAACACCGGCGCAGCTTTGCACCGGTGCGCGAAGCCTTGCTGACGCGCGCGCTTCCGCCATGAAGGCGCCGGTCCACATCAGCGCACGCGACAACCCGCTGCTGGTGCGGGTTCGCCGCCTGGCCAAGGACGGCTCGGCCTACCGCAAGGACGGTCTGCTGTGGCTGGAAGGTGACCACCTGTGCCGCGCCTTTGTGGCCCGCGGCGGGGTGCCTGCGCAGGCCGTGGTCAGTGCCCGTGGTTGGCAGGACGACGCCGTGCACGATCTCGCGCAGACGGCAGAGCGCATCGTGGTGGTGCCTGACGCCTTGTTTGCAGGCATCAGCGGGCTGGCCAGCGCTGCCGAACTGGGTTTTCTGATCGACCATGCCGATCTGTCCAGCGGGCTGCAGGCCGGTCAGGCCACAGTGGTGCTGGACCGCCTGCAAGACGCCGGCAACGTGGGCAGCATCCTGCGCAGCGCCGCGGCGTTTGGTTTTGTACAGGTGCTGGCGCTCAAAGGCACGGCCGCCCTGTGGTCGCCCAAGGTATTGCGTGCAGGCATGGGTGCGCACTTCGCACTCCGCCTGGTTGAAGGGGGCGATGCAGGTGATCTGGACCAATTGGCGCTACCGCTGCTGGCCACCAGCTCCCATGGTGGCGGCGATCTGACACGTGCCGCGCTGCCATGGCCCTGCGGCTGGTTGCTGGGCCATGAAGGGCAGGGCCTTGGCGACAAGCTGCTGCAGCGCGCGACGATGCGCCTGGCCATTCCGCAGCCCGGGGGCGAAGAATCGCTGAATGTGGCTGCTGCCGCGGCCGTGTGCCTGTACGAGTCAGCGAGGCAGCGGTTGGCGCCATGACGGCTGCGGCTGACGACGCGCGGCTGCCACTCAGTAGATCAGGCGGTCGGGTCGCAAGTCGCGCAGGATGGTGGTGGCGATCTCTTCGATCGACTTGTGCGTGGACGACAGCCAGGAAATGCCCTCACGCCGCATCATGGATTCGGCCTCGTTGACTTCGTAGCGGCAGTTCTCGAGGGCCGCGTACTTGCTGCCCGGGCGGCGCTCGTTGCGGATCTGCGCCAGCCGTGCCGGGTCGATGGTCAGGCCAAAACACTTGCGCTTGAAGGGCGCCAGCGACGACGGCATGCGCCCTCGCTCGAAGTCTTCCGGGATCAGCGGGTAGTTGGCCGCCTTGATGCCATGCTGCATCGCCAGGTACAGCGAGGTGGGCGTTTTGCCGCTGCGGCTGACGCCCAGCAAGATGACATCGGCAACGTCCAGGTTGCGTGAACTCTGGCCGTCGTCGTGTGCCAGCGAAAAATTGATGGCTTCGATGCGGTCGTCGTATTCCTGGCTTTGGCTGGCGTCGGAAAAGCGGCCGATGCGGTGGTTGCTCTTGACGCCGAATTCGATCTCCAGCGGCTCGACAAAGGTGCGGAACATGTCCAGCACCAGGGCCTGGCAGCGGGCATCGGTGACGATGGCGCGGATTTCGTCGTTGACCAAGGTGATGAACACCACCGGCCGGTGCCCCTCTTGTTCGCCGGTGGCGTTGATTTCGTGCACCAGCTCCTGCGCCTTTTCCACGGTGTCCACAAAGGGCCGCCGCACATGGCGCGGCCGTGCCGGAAACTGCGCCAGGATCGAGTTGCCGAAGGTTTCTGCGGTGATGCCGGTGCCATCTGAGACAAAGAAGACGGTGCGATTGGGCATGTGGGCTCGCTGGAACTGGTGTGCGGGGGACTGGAACGGCCCATCATAGGCAATATCTCCCTAGAATCTGCTTCTATCCGGGCTGGCCTCTCAACGGCCCAACGTTCCGCCAGTCGACATTCGTCAGCCACAGACGCGCCAAAACTAGCTCATGGCCTCGTTCCGCCCCCGTGCACATCTCTGGCGCCGCATCGCGCGCCGGCCGGGGTCGTCTGTGCAGCGCACCCGTTTTTCAATGTCTGGAGCTTCCCCATGTCCTTGCAATCTGCCCCTGTGGCCACCTTGGAGGGCGCACTTGTAGCGCCGTTTGAGCAACTCAGAATGTCTGACGTCGACCAAGTCGGCGGCAAAAATGCCTCTCTGGGCGAAATGATCAGCCAGCTGGCCGCCAGCGGGGTGCGTGTACCCGGCGGTTTTGCAACCACGGCTGCCGCGTTTCGGGAATTCCTGAAACAGGGCGGCCTTGACCAGCGCATCCAGGACAAACTGTCGACGCTGGACACCGAAGACGTTCGTGCGCTGGCTGAGGCCGGCGCACAGATTCGCCAGTGGATCATGCAGGCGCCGTTGCCGGCGCCGCTGGAAGCGGCGGTGCGCGAGCAATTTGCCCGATTGAGCGCGGGGAACCCGCAGGCCAGCTTTGCCGTGCGTTCGTCGGCCACAGCCGAAGACCTGCCCGATGCCTCGTTTGCGGGCCAGCAGGAAACCTTTCTGAACGTCACCGGCATCGACGACGTGTTGCACCGCATGCGCGAGGTGTTTGCGTCGCTCTACAACGACCGCGCCATCAGCTACCGCGTGCACAAGGGTTACGCCGATGCCGATGTGGCCCTGTCGGCGGGTGTGCAGCGCATGGTGCGTTCGGACCTGGCCAGCGCCGGCGTGATGTTCACCATCGACACCGAGTCCGGCTTCAAGGACGTGGTGTTCATCACCTCCAGCTACGGCCTGGGCGAAACCGTGGTGCAGGGCTCTGTCAACCCCGACGAGTTCTACGTGCACAAGCCCATGCTGGCTGCCGGCAAGCTGCCCATCATCCGGCGCAGTCTGGGCAGCAAGTTGCAGCGCATGGAATTTGCGTCCGCCGAGGACAAGGCCAAGACCGGCAAGCTGGTGACCATCCTGGACACGCCGCCCGAGCAGCGCAACCGCTACTCGTTGACCGATGCCGACGTGATTGAACTGGCGCGCTACGCCGTGATCATCGAAAAGCACTATGGCCGGCCGATGGATATCGAGTGGGGCAAGGACGGTGTCGATGGCAAGCTTTACATCCTGCAGGCGCGCCCTGAGACCGTGAAAAGCCAGGCGGCAGAAGGCGGCCGGGTTGAGCAGCGCTACAAGCTGCGTGGCGACTCCAGCAAAAACACGGTGCTCGCTGAAGGGCGTGCCATCGGCCAGAAGATCGGCACTGGCCCGGTACGGCTGGTTCGAACCACCGCTGAAATGGAACGTGTGCAGCCTGGCGATGTGCTGGTCACCGAGATGACCGACCCCAACTGGGAGCCGGTGATGAAGCGCGCGGCGGCCATCGTCACCAACCGCGGCGGCCGTACCTGCCACGCCGCCATCATCGCGCGCGAGCTGGGCATACCGGCCGTTGTGGGTTGTGGCGACGCCACCGACAAACTGCACGAAGGCGCCCTGGTCACGGTGTCCTGCGCCGAGGGCGACACCGGCTACATCTACGACGGTCTGCTGGAAACCGATGTCAGCGACGTGGTCCGGGGCGAGATGCCTTATTGCCCAATCAAGATCATGATGAACGTCGGCAACCCGACGCTGGCTTTTGACTTCTGCCAGATGCCCAACGCCGGCGTGGGTCTGGCCCGGCTGGAATTCATCATCAACAACAACATCGGCGTGCACCCCAAGGCCATCCTCGACTACCCGAATGTGGATCCGGACCTGAAAAAGGCGGTGGAGTCAGTGGCCCGCGGCCACGCATCACCCCGGGCTTTCTACGTCGACAAGCTGATCGAGGGCATTGCAACCATCGCAGCGGCCTTCTGGCCCAAGTCGGTGATCGTTCGCCTGTCGGACTTCAAGAGCAATGAATACCGCAAGCTCATCGGCGGTACCCGTTACGAGCCCGATGAAGAAAACCCGATGCTGGGCTTCCGCGGTGCCAGCCGCTACATCAGCGGCGACTTCAGCGACGCCTTTGCCATGGAGTGCGAAGCGATTCGCCGTGTGCGCGAAGACATGGGCCTGACCAACGTGGAGATCATGGTGCCCTTTGTGCGCACCGTGCGCCAGGCCGCAGCCGTCAACGTGATGCTGGCCGAACGGGGTCTGAAGCGTGGTGAAAACGGCCTGCGCCTGATCATGATGTGCGAGGTGCCCAGCAACGCCATCCTGGCCGACCAGTTCCTGGAGCATTACGACGGCATGTCCATCGGCTCCAACGACCTGACCCAGCTGACGCTGGGCCTGGACCGCGATTCCGGCATCGAGCAGCTGGCGCAGGACTTCGACGAGCGCGACCCGGCCGTGCGCTCGCTGATTTCGCGCGCCATCAATGCCTGCCGCGCCACCGGCAAGTACGTGGGCATCTGCGGCCAGGGCCCCAGCGACTATCCCGATTTTGCCGACTGGCTGGCCGAAGAGGGCATCGTGTCGATGTCCCTGAACCCGGACACGGTGGTGGAGACCTGGCAGCGCCTGGCCAAGCGCTGAACCTCGCCTGCTGCTGGCCCGGCGCCGCCGGCGAAGCCCGGTGTTTCCCGGCTGGGGTTGTTCGGCCCCAGCCTTGTTATACTCGTGGGCTTTCCTTGCTGCACCCGTCATGTTGACGCATCGGGGCGGCTTCCACACCCGTGGTCTTGGGCATCCTGCCTCGGGCCCGGAATCCACAAGGAGACTTCATGCGTCACTATGAGATCGTGCTGCTGATCCACCCGGATCAAAGCGAACAGGTTCCGGCCATGCTGGAACGCTACAAGGGCCTGGTCACGGCTGCCGGCGGCACCGTGCACCGGGTTGAAGATTGGGGCCGGCGTCAGCTGGCCTACATGATCCAGAAGCTCGTGAAGGCGCATTACCTGTGCCTGAACATCGAGTGCAGCTCGGAAACCCTGGGCGAGCTGGAAACCGGCTTCCGTTTCAACGACGCCGTGCTGCGCCACATGACGGTGGCCAAGGCCAAGGCCGAGACCACACCTTCCATCATGATGAAGGCCGTCGAACGCGAAGAGGCTCGCAAGGAGCGCCAGGAGGCTTCGGCCTGATTGGTGGCTGAGCGCGACAGGGCCCAGCGGCCCAGCTTGAGCGGGTCAGAATCGTGAACCGCTTTGTGCTGGCTGCCACCCTGGTTGAGCGTGCAGCGCTGCGTTACACCCCCGCTGGCTTGCCGGCCCTGGACTTGAGCCTGAAGCACGAGTCCGAGGTCAGCGAAGACCACAAACCGCGCAAAGTCTCGATGGAGATGAAAGCGGTGGCGATCGGGGAGATCACTCAGCTGCTGACACCGCTGGCGCTGGGCGCAGGGGGCCTGTTTGCAGGTTTCCTGACCAGCACGCGCAATGGCCGAGGCTTGCTGTTTCACATCACCTCGTTCGACGCCGATGCCGCTGTGCCGGCGACGCCCGAGGCCCTGTAGTTCAACCGATGCTGTTCTATTGATCCGGTTCGGATCGCATCCAATTCAAGTAGGAGCTCACCATGCCCCCACCACGTGGTAAAGGTCGTTTTTCCAAGGACAAACGGCCCAAGCGCAACAACCAGTCGCTGTTGTTCCGTCGCAAGCGTTTCTGCCGTTTCACCGTCGCCGGTGTCACGGAAATCGACTACAAGGAAATCGACACCCTGCGCGATTTCATCAGCGAAAACGGCAAGATCACGCCGGCTCGTCTGACCGGTACCCGCGCGTTTTTCCAGCGCAAGCTGACCACCGCGATCAAGCGGGCGCGCTTCCTGGCGCTGCTGCCGTACTCTGATCAGCACAAGGTCTGAGGAGCACCACATGCAAATCATTCTTCTGGAAAAAGTCGGCAAGCTGGGCAACCTGGGTGACGTGGTCAACGTCAAGCAGGGTTACGCCCGCAACTTCCTGATCCCCGGCAAGATGGCGCGCCGCGCCACGCCGTCGGCCATCAAGGAGTTCGAGGACCGTCGCGCCGAGCTTGAAAAAGCAGCCGAAGCCAAGCTCTCCGCTGCGCAGGCCCTCGGCGAGCAGATGGCCGGCAAGACCGTGCGCATCGCGCAGAAGGCCGGCGTAGACGGTCGCCTGTTTGGCTCGGTCACCAACGCCGACGTGGCCGAGGCGCTGACCAAGATGGGTTCGGTCGTGGTCAAGGCGCAGGTTCGCCTGCCCAACGGTCCATTGAAGACCGTGGGTGAGCATCCCGTGTCGGTGTCACCGCACACCGACGTGGTAGTCGAAGTCACGGTGCACGTTGTGCCGCTGGTCGACTGAGACAGCGGATACTGCTGCAGGCACGTCGGCCTTGGCCGACCTGCCCTTCCAAAGGCCGGCTATCGCCGGCCTTTGTTTTTGGCGCGCACAACACTGCACAGAAAGCCCCCGTGTCGTCCACAGGTTTGCCCACAGCTTGCACCTCATTGCCCCTTGAAGTGCGCGCAAAGCAGGGCATGATGACGCGTCATTGCACCACCTGCCTTTGACGTTCACCCGCCTTGCCTGGCGCGCCGTTCCATGGCCACAACGGTCGCGCCCAACCCCTGACAGAGCACCGCATGAGCACCCTCAGCAATCCCCGTGAAAACAGCAGCATCCCGTTGCGCGACGACGAAGTGGCGCGCCTGCGTGTGCCGCCGCATTCCGTTGAAGCCGAACAAAGCGTGCTGGGTGGTCTGCTGCTGGACAACCTGGCCTGGGACCGCGCGGCAGAACTGTTGACCGAAAGTGACTTCTACCGCTACGAACACCGGCTGATCTTCGGTGCCGTTGCCGCGCTGGTGCCGCACAGCAAGCCGGCCGACGTGATCACGGTGTACGAGCAATTGCAAGGCCAGGGCAAGGCCGACGATTGCGGAGGGCTGGCCTACCTGAACGCCTTGGCGCAGAGTGTGCCCAGCGCGGCCAACATGCGGCGCTATGCGGAAATCGTGCGCGAGCGGGCCATCTTGCGCAAATTGATCGCTGCCAGCGACGAGATCGCCACCTCGGCCTTCAACCGCGAAGGCCGTGCCGTGCCGCAGATTCTGGACGAGGCGGAAAGCAAGATCCTGAAGATCGGCGAAGAGGGCTCACGCCAGCGCCAGGGGTTGCTGCCCATCGACAAGCTGGTGGTGGAGTTGCTGGACCGTGTCAACGAGCTGGCTGAAAGCGGCGCCGAAGACGTGACTGGTGTGCGCACCGGTTACTACGACCTGGACAAGCTCACGGCCGGTCTGCAAAAGGGCGACCTGATCGTGCTGGCGGCGCGGCCGTCCATGGGCAAGACGGCTTTTGCGCTGAACATCGCCGAACACGTGGCGGTAAAGGAAGAACTGCCGGTGGTGGTGTTTTCCATGGAAATGGGCGCTTCACAGCTGGCCTTGCGTCTGGTGGGCTCGCTGGGCCGCATCAACCAGCAGCACCTGCGCACGGGCAAGCTGGCTGACGACGAATGGGGCCGCCTGGCCGAGGCGGTAGAACGCCTGGGCAAAGTGCAGATGTTCATTGACGAAACCGCGGGCTTGAATGTGGCCGAGTTGCGCGCGCGTGCACGCCGCATGGCGCGGCAGTTTGGGGGCACGCTGGGCCTGATCGTCATCGACTACCTGCAGCTGATGAGCGGCAGCGGTGGCAACGAAGAAAACCGAGCCACTGAACTGGGCGAAATCTCCCGAGGCCTGAAGGCGCTGGCCAAGGAGCTGCAGTGCCCCGTCATTGCTTTGTCGCAGCTGAACCGCAGCGTCGAGTCGCGCACCGACAAGCGCCCCATGATGAGCGACCTGCGCGAATCCGGCGCCATCGAGCAGGACGCCGACATCATCATGTTCATCTACCGCGATGAGTACTACACCAAGGACGCCTGCAAGGAACCCGGCGTGGCCGAGATCATCATCGCCAAGCAGCGTAACGGCCCGGTGGACACGGTGAAACTGACCTTCCTGAAACCGCTGACCAAGTTCGACAACCTGGCACCGGGCAGCAGCAGCGAGTATTGAACCGCCAGCCCGCGCTGTGAGCGGGCGGCACTTGCCAAGGCTGTGAATCTGCGGAATACTGTAGTTTTATACAGTTAACTGCGCATGTGCAGTGCCGACATGACGTCGCCCCAGACCGCGGACCCCCGCGCCGAAGATGCCCCCGATGTAGAGCATGCCGCCCCTTTGTTGGTGCCGGTGCTGGCCATCAAGGGTCGCGGTACGGCCTGGGCGATGGCGCATCGCTTCAACACGCAAGACCGTGACGCTTACGACGATGGCTGGGACACGTTGCAGAACCAGGTGCAACAGACGCAGCCAATGCCCGCGACCCAGGTGTTGGAGGTCCCCGCGCGCAGCATCCTGTCCAGCAACCAATCGCCGGACATCGGCTTTGACCTGTCCATCAACCCTTACAGGGGGTGTGAGCACGGATGCATCTACTGCTACGCGCGGCCGACACACAGCTACATGGACCTGTCTCCGGGCGTCGACTTTGAAACCCGCATCGTCGCCAAGTCCAACGCGGCGCAGTTGTTGCGGGCTGAATTGCTTTCAAGGCACTACAAGCCGAAGACACTGAACATCGGGTCGGTGACCGACGCCTACCAGCCCGCTGAACGGCGGCTGGGCATCACGCGGTCGGTGATTGAAGTGCTCAGCGAAACCCAGCACGCCTTTTCCATCATCACCAAGTCCAGCCTGGTGGAACGCGACATCGACCTCATTGCGCCGATGGCCTTGCAGAAGATGGCAGCGGTTTACGTGTCCATCACCACACTGGACCCCGCGCTGGCGCGCATCCTGGAGCCGCGGGCGGCAGCGCCTCACCGGCGACTTCAAACCATCCGCAGGCTGGCTGCAGCCGGCATTCCCGTGGGGGTGAGTGTGTCGCCGGTGATCCCGTTCTTGAACGAGCCGGAGCTTGAACACATCTTGGAAGCCGCCCGCGACGCTGGCGCGACGTCAGCCTTCAGCATCGTGCTGCGGCTGCCCTGGGAAGTGAACCCACTGTTCCAGGACTGGCTGAAGACGCATCTGCCCGACAAGGCCGCACGCATCATGGCGCGCGTGCGCGATATGCGCGGCGGAAAGGACAACAACAGCCAGTTCGGCAGCCGCATGACCGGGCAGGGCGTCTGGGGGCAGTTGCTGCGGCAGCGTTTTCAGAAGGCCTGCGCCCGGCTGGGGCTGAACCGCGAGAAGTCGCCGCTGGACTTGTCCCGGTTCAGACGTCCGGGGCAGGAACCGGGGCAAGGCGAATTGTTCTGAAGTTGAACCTCCGCATTCGACATGGGGCTTGAATTCGCTGGCCAGCCTCAGCCCCTGCCGAGGTCAGCTTACTTGAACAGGTCCTTCACCCGATCCGTCCAGCCCTTGCTATTGGGTGAGTGTTTGTCGCCGCCCTTGCGAAAGGACTCATCCAGTTCCTTCAGCAGCTTGCGCTGGTGCTCGGTCAGCTTCACCGGCGTTTCCACCGACACATGGCAGTACAGGTCGCCCGGGTAGCTTGACCGCAGGCCCTTGATGCCCTTGCCGCGCAGCCTGAAGGTCTTGCCGTGCTGGGTACCCTCCGGCAATTCGATCTCGGCCTTGTTGCCC
>JAHECB010000056.1:0-6765 GCA_024641925.1 Betaproteobacteria bacterium | reverse complement strand
CCGTGTGCTGCTTGACGCGGATTTCGATGTACAGGTCGCCGGCCGGTCCGCCATTGGTGCCCGGTTCACCGTTACCGGCCGAGCGGATGCGCATGCCTTCGTTGATGCCGGCCGGAATCTTGACCTCCAGCGTCTTCTGCTTCTTGATCTTGCCCGCGCCACTGCAGGTGGCGCAGGGTTCGGGGATGATCTTGCCGGTGCCGCGGCAGTGTGGGCAGGTCTGCTGGATGCTGAAAAAGCCTTGCCGCAGGTGCACGTTGCCCGAGCCATTGCAGGTGGTGCAGGTCTTGGGGCTGGTGCCGGGTTTGGCGCCTGTGCCCTTGCAGGGCTCGCAGTTTTCCCAGGTGGGTACGCGGATCTGCGTGTCCTTGCCAAAGGCCGCTTCTTCCAGCGTGATTTCCATGGCGTAGCTCAGGTCGCTGCCGCGGTAGACCTGCTGGCCACCGGCGCCACGACGGCCAGCGCCACCGGCTGCGGCACCACCAAAGATATCGCCGAAGATGTCACCAAAGGCCTCTGCAAAACCACCAAAGCCTTCGCCGCCAGGGCCGCCACGGCCTGCCATGTTAGGGTCAACGCCAGCGTGCCCGTACTGGTCGTAGGCCGCGCGCTTTTGCGGCTCGGACAGCATCTCGTAGGCCTCTTTGACCTCTTTGAACTTCTCTTCCGCAGCCTTGCCGCCTTCACCCTGGTTGCGGTCCGGGTGGAATTTCATCGCCAGTTTGCGATACGACTTCTTGATGTCTTCGTCGGTGGCATTCTTGGGCACGCCCAGAATGTCGTAATAGTCACGCTTGGCCATGAAGGGTCCTTGGCATCTTCACAAACAGGTTCGCCGCGGTGGGTGTCAGGTCTTCAGACCTGACAAACCCGTCGCGGCGCAACGAGATTCACGCGGGCCCTGGCTGCCGTGGCTGCCAGGGCCGGCGTGAACGTCACTTCTTCACTTCCTTGAAGTCGGCGTCAACGACGTTGTCGTCGGCCGGCCCGGCCTTGGCGGTTTCGGCCGAAGCGTCGGCACCACCACCGCCCGCCGCAGCACCCGCTGCAGCTTGGGCTGCCTGGGCGTCAGCGTACATCTTCTCGCCCAGTTTCTGGCTGGCCGTCATCAAGGCTTCGGTTTTGGCTTCCAGCGTAGCCTTGTCGACGTTGTCGTCCTTCAGCGCTTCTTCAACGTCTTTCAGCGCTGCTTCGATAGCCTCCTTCTCGGCGCCTTCGAGCTTGTCGCCGTGCTCGGCCACGCTCTTTTTCACGCTGTGCAGCATGGCGTCGGCCTGGTTGCGGGCCTGCACCAGTTCCACCTTCTTGGCGTCTTCGGTGGCGTTGAGCTCGGCGTCTTTCACCATGTTCTGAATTTCTTCTTCAGACAGGCCGGAGTTGGCCTTGATGGTGATCTTGTTTTCCTTGCCCGTGCCCTTGTCCTTGGCGCTGACGTGCAGGATGCCGTTGGCGTCGATGTCGAACGTCACCTCGATCTGCGGCAGGCCGCGCGGGGCCGGCGGAATGCCTTCCAGGTTGAACTCGCCCAGGCTCTTGTTGCCGCCCGCCAGTTCGCGCTCGCCCTGGAACACCTTGATGGTCACGGCCGGCTGGTTGTCGTCGGCGGTGCTGAAGGTCTGTGCAAACTTGGTCGGAATGGTGGTATTTTTCTTGATCATCTTGGTCATGACACCGCCCAGGGTCTCGATGCCCAGGCTCAATGGCGTCACGTCCAGCAGCAGCACGTCCTTGCGGTCGCCGCCCAACACCTGGCCCTGGATGGCCGCGCCCACGGCCACGGCCTCGTCAGGGTTGACGTCCTTGCGCGGCTCTTTGCCGAAGAACTCCTTGACCTTTTCCTGCACCTTGGGCATGCGGGTCATGCCGCCGACCAGGATGATGTCGTCGATGTCCGACAGCTTCACGCCAGCGTCTTTCACCGCGATCTTGCAAGGCTCGATGGTGCGGGAGATCAACTCGTCGACCAGGCTTTCCAGCTTGGCGCGGGTGAGCTTGATGTTCAGGTGCTTGGGGCCCGAGGCGTCAGCCGTGATGTAGGGCAGGTTGACGTCGGTCTGCGTGCTGTTGCTCAGCTCGATCTTGGCCTTTTCAGCGGCCTCTTTCAGGCGCTGCAGGGCCAGCACGTCCTTGGTCAGGTCCACACCCTGTTCCTTGCGGAACTCGGCCACGATGTAGTCGATGATGCGCTGGTCGAAATCTTCGCCGCCCAGGAAGGTGTCGCCGTTGGTGGACAGTACTTCGAACTGCTTTTCGCCGTCGACGTCGGCAATCTCGATGATGGACACGTCGAAAGTGCCACCGCCCAGGTCGTACACCGCAATCTTGCGATCACCCTTGCCGTGTTTGTCCAGGCCAAAGGCCAGCGCGGCCGCGGTGGGCTCATTGATGATGCGCTTGACGTCCAGACCGGCAATGCGGCCCGCGTCCTTGGTGGCCTGGCGCTGACTGTCGTTGAAATAGGCAGGCACGGTGATGACGGCCTCGGTGACTTCTTCACCCAGGTAGTCTTCGGCCGTCTTTTTCATCTTGCGCAGCACTTCGGCCGACACCTGCGGGGGCGCCATCTTCTTGCCGCGCACTTCGACCCAGGCGTCGCCGTTGTCGGCCGCCGTGATCTTGTAGGGCATCAGGTCGATGTCCTTCTGCACTTCTTTTTCGGTGAACTTGCGGCCGATCAGGCGCTTCACGGCGTACAGCGTGTTGCGCGGGTTGGTCACGCTCTGGCGCTTGGCGCTGGCGCCGACCAGGATTTCGCCGTCTTCCTGGTAGGCAATGATGGATGGCGTGGTGCGTGCACCCTCGCTGTTTTCAATCACCTTGGTGGTGTTGCCTTCCATGACCGACACGCAGGAATTGGTCGTGCCCAGGTCGATACCGATGATCTTGCCCATGTCTTGTTCTCCGGGATAAATTGAAATTCGATGTGTTTCAGGTTGTGGATAAAGTGCCGGTTTCAAGACCCGACATGGCCGCCACAAGCCCTATTTGATGCAAATGGATCAGTTCGCGCCCGCCACGGTCACCAGCGCCGGGCGCAGCACGCGGTCGGCGATCAGGTAACCCTTTTGCAGCACGCTGACCACCGTATTGGCTTCCTGCTGGACCGGCACCACGCTGATGGCCTGGTGCTGATGGGGGTCGAAGCGGGTGCCGACGGGCGGGTTGATGGCCAGCACCTTGTTGCGCTCCAGCGCCTGATTCAACTGGCGCAGCGTGGCATGCACACCCTCCAGCAACTGCTCTGGCGTGGCGCTTTCGATGGCGATGGCCGCTTCCAGGCTGTCTTTCACCGGCAGCAGGCTGTCAGCAAAGCCCTCGATGGCGAATTTCCGCGCTTTCGAGGCTTCTTCTTCACCGCGCCGGCGGCTGTTCTCCGCTTCGGCCTTGGCACGCAAAAAGGCGTCATTCAGTTCGGTATGACTGGCCTGCAGCGTTGCGAACTGCTCCTCCAGTGAGGGCGGCGCTTTGGCAGGGCCGGTATCAAGAGCTGAGCCGCCTGGCGGCGTCTGCAAGTCATCTGCGCGGGGTGCTTGGGATTCGTTGTGAGGGTCCATGAAATGTCGGCTTCAAAGCGGTTGAACGGCAACAGTTGGGCACTTGGGGGCGATGCCCAGCCTTTCAAGAGGGCTTTCTGCCGTGTTTTGCGGCCTCCGCAGGTGCGTGGCCGAAGCTGTTTTCAGTCGCGGTCCAGCGATTCGGCGCTGGCGCTCCAGCGCTGCCAGTCGGCCAGCTGCCGCCGGTCGCGTTTGGTCGGCCGACCCAGCTCTATGGTCTGGGCAGGTTCGGTGCCCTGGCGTCGCAGATCGGCCAACTTCGCCCGGTGGGACAGACTCTCGGCCGTTTCTTCGTACAGGAGTTGGGCCTGTGGTGCCGGCCCGCGAGCGCTCGACAAGGCCAGCACCTTCACGACGCGAGGCACCGTGCCCTGACGAAAGGCCACCAATTCACCCGGTTTGGGCTCGCGTGAGGCCTTGGCGGGTTGCCCGTTGATGCTGACGCGGCCGCGGCTGATTTCTTCGGCCGCCAGCCCTCGCGTCTTGAAAAAGCGCGCCGCCCAGAGCCATTTGTCCAGGCGAACACGGGTTTCCTTTTCAGTCATGAAGTCATGGTCCGAGGTTCTTTGGCGAGCAGGTGCGGCAACTTTCCACTTTCACGCATTCAGGCATGGGGCCCGAGCAGGCCAGCGCCCGTGTCGAGCATTTCAACATATCGCTTGTGGGCGCCGCTCGCCGGGTGTCGCCCACGCGATGTCACCGAGGGCACGCTGGTGGCACGATAGGGCTCATGAACGACACCACACTGGCCGCCACGGCCCTGATCGACAGCAATCACCCCCTGGTCACGGCCTTTACCCAGGCGCACGCCCAAGGCCGAACCGATCGCGAACGGGCAGTTTCGCTGTTCCTGGCCACCCGCGACGGTTTTCGCTACGACCCCTACCGCATCGACATGACCGTGCCGGGCATGCGTGCCAGCAGCGTGCTGGCCAACGGCCACGGCTGGTGTGTGCCCAAGGCGGCGCTGCTGACGGCGGCTTGCCGAGCCGCGGGCATACCGGCCCGCGTGGGTTATGCCGACGTGCGAAACCACCTCAGCACCGAGCGCCTGCGCCAGACCATGCAGACCGACTTGTTCATCTGGCACGGCTACAGCGACATCTGGCTCGAAGGCCGCTGGGTCAAGGCCACGCCGGCCTTCAACATCGAATTGTGCGAGCGCTTCGGGTTGTTGCCGTTGGCGTTTGATGGTCGAGAGGATTCGATCTACCACCCCTACGACCGATCGGGCAACCGCCACATGGAGTACGTGCGCCAACGCGGCGCTTTCAACGACATGCCCCTGGCGCGGATGGTGCGGGACTTTGCCGCGCTGTACCCGGGACTGATGCAGCAGGCACAGGTGGGCGGCGGTGGGTCCAACAGTTTTGGTGCAGCCGATTTCCAGGCCGACGCCGAAAAGGAGGTTCCATGAGCACGCCGCCGGATGTGCCGCCGGGCTTCCGGGTCATCCGCGCCGGCGGCCCGTTCACCACCAGCAACGGCCCGCTATATCTGCACCATGCAGCCGATGTCGTGAAGATCGGCTTTCGGGTCGAGGACCGCCATTGCAATCCGATGGGCATGTGCCACGGCGGCATGTTGGCCACCTTTGCCGACATGCTGTTGCCGCTGGTAGCGCACCGCATGGCTCCCGAATTGCGCGACCGTTTTTTGCCGACCGTGAGCCTGCAGATCGATTACCTGTCGCCAGCCGCGCTGGGTGACTGGGTGGAAGGTCAGGCGCAGGTGCTGAAAGTCACCCGCCGCATGGCCTTTGTGCAAGGCACGGCGACCAGTGGCGGTGTGATGGCGCTGCGTTGCAGCGGAGTCTTCAAGATCGGGCCGGCGGTACCGGCAGGCGCCATGCCCGGAGATCCCAGCGCGCCCGCACCCGATCAGCGCTGACCGGACAGCCCCAGTTCAGTTGCTGGCGCCCATCGCCAGCGCCAGGGTGCGCTGCAAGGGGCCTTCATCTTCCGCCCCGGCCGGCCCTGTATCCGCCGGGCCGGCCGGCAAACCCAGCGGGCCGGTAGGCCAGCCCTGCAGGTGCCGGCAAGCCAGTGCGCTCAAGGCACTGATCCAGTCGGGGGCGTCATTCATGCACGGCAGATAGTGGAATGTCTGGCCACCGGCGGCCAGGAAGGCTTCACGCGCTTCCTGCGATATTTCTTCCAGCGTTTCAAGGCAGTCGGCCACAAAGCCCGGGCACATCACGTCCACGCGCTTCACGCCCTGGGCGGCCAGCGTGCACAGCGTGGGCTCGGTGTAGGGCTGAAGCCACTTGGCCCGGCCGAATCGGCTCTGGAAAGTGACCATCACAGCGTCGTCAGGCAATTCAAGCGACCGCGCCAGCAGGCGCGCCGTCTTGTGACACTGGCAATGGTAGGGGTCGCCCAGGTGCAGCGACCGCTCGGGTACGCCGTGAAAACTCAAGACCAGTCGGTCGCCGCGGCCATGCACCTGCCAATAGGCCCTGACACTGGCCGCCAGCGCGCTGATGTAGCCAGGGTCATCGTGGTATTCGCCGACAAACCGCATTTCGGGCACCCGGCGGGCAGCCCGCGTCCATTCACCCACCTTGTCGACGATGCTGGCCGTGGTGGCCGCCGCATACTGTGGGTACAGCGGCAGCACCAGAACACGCGTGGCACCTTCGCTGCGCAACGCATCCATGGCACTGGCAATCGACGGGTTGCCGTAACGCATGGCATGGCGCACCAGCACGTCATGACCCGCTGCTCGCAGATGGTTGGCCAAAGCCGTTTCCTGGCGTTGTGTCCATACGGCCAGAGGCGAACCTTCAGGCAGCCAGATGCTGGCGTACTTGGCGGCCGACTTGGCCGGCCGCGTGCGCAGGATGATGCCGTGCAGGATGGGCAGCCAGGCCGCGCGTGGAATTTCGACAACCCGCGGGTCACTCAGGAACTCGGCCAGGTAGCGGCGCAGGGCAGGGGCGGTGGCAGCATCCGGCGTCCCCAGATTGACCAGCAGCACGGCCGTGCGGTCACGTTGACCGTGTGAGTAGGGCGGTTCGGGCTTCAACGCAAATCCAGCGGGACCTGAGGCTGCGTGTCGGCAAAACGCAGCACATCAAAGCTGACGCAGGCTGAGCCGGGGTCGGTGGGCGTGCCGCCCAGGCCGATGGTGCCGCTGCCGTGCAGCGTGCAGCTGCCGCGGCGCAGGCTGACGATTTCGCCGTCGTTGAATCGCACGTACGTGCCGTTGT
>JAHECB010000321.1 GCA_024641925.1 Betaproteobacteria bacterium | reverse complement strand
CACATCGGCCAGCGGAGAATTCGGGACCGCCATGTTGGCGCGGCTGAATTTGTTCTTCTCGCAGGCGAGCAGGTTGATTGAATAATCGTCCAGGCGGCTTGCCCTGCCAGCCTGATGTGCTTTCAACCAGTAGTGATGGAAGTCCACCAAGCCGGTCTTGATGCCCATGCTTCCAAAACCGTGAATGTAGGAATCCCCCTGAGCGCCCCAGTTCTTGAACTGGATTCCAAGCTTGAAGGTCGCCTGGGTCTTCTGCATGAATTCATTTTCATCGATGCCAATCAAGGAATTGAATTTCATGATCGATGGAATCGTGGCTTCACCCACCCCGACCGTCGAGATCTCGTCAGATTCAACAAGCTGGATCTTGTAATTCTTGCCCAGTGAATGCAACAGCACAGCGGCGCACATCCAGCCGGATGTGCCCCCACCGACAATCAACACCTTTTTCAGACAGATTTCGCTCATCTATTTGTTCCGCCCATGTCGTTCGGATATTACTGAATTTTGCGGTTGCCAGTGACAAAGGGGTATGGCGTTTTGTGAACGAAGCGGCACGCAGTCGCGATCGCCGTGTTCAAGCCTGCTGCAACTCGGGCGGACAGCATGACCAACTGCGTCGCGTGGACAAGGCGTACGTTTGCATCGCGTCATCCAGTTTGCCGACGATCGCCGACGACGATGCGCGCGGACGGCGCGATCAGTCTCGTCCCAACAGGAACGTCTCGATCATCTCGGCCTGCGCCGCCACGCGCTGCTCAAAGGGCTGCAGTGCCGGCGTTTCGACGCAGGCCGCGGCGTGCACGCCCAAAGTGAACATCCAGTGCTCGAAGCTGCCATCGAACTGGTTGAAGATCACCCCGTCTTTCACCGGGCAGTTGTCGATCTTGCCGTCGGCATGCTGCTCAAAGTACCGCAGGTTGGTCTGCAGCAGGTGCTGCGTGAAAGGGCCGGGCGCCTCGCGGTGTTCCAGGCCGTAAACGTAGGCCTTGTCGGCCAGCACATCTTCGTGGCACGACAACACGCCGTCGCGGCCCGCTTCGCGCAAGGTGTCGGCGTGTGCCAGCAGCACGCGCCCTTCGGCCGATGGGCCGGCATCGGCGCCCAGGAAACCGCGGTTGGGGTTGTCACCTTCGGCGTTGAAGCGGGTGCCGGCCAGGAAGCCGGTGCGGTTGACCAGCGGCAGCAGACTCAGGTGCACCGCGTCCAGCGCCAGCGGGTCCGTACGTTGCAGGAAGCGCAGCAGGCCCCAGGGGCCTGCAGGTTCTTCACCATGAAAGCCGCAAGCCACCAGCCGGCGCGGCGCTGCAGCTCGCGGGGCAGGTCGTCGTGAGGCCAAAACCAATGCCTGGCCCAGGGGTGAGCCCAGGGTTGTCAACTGCAGGCCCAGGCGTTGGCTGGCGACCTGAAATTCCTGCTGCCACAAGGCCAGGTTGTTGCTTCGGGCCTGTTCGCCCAGACCCCAGGAGGCTGCCAAGGGCCAAGACCAAGATTGATGGCCGTTTCTCTGCATATGCGCTCGTTTCGACCTTGCAGCCTACACCATGGGCTGCATCCGGCGGTGTCAACGTGTCAACCAACCGCGCGCCCGCACCGTGGCCAGCCCGTAGGCCGGTATCCAGGACATCAGGAAAACCGAAAACAGCACAAACACGATGCCGTAGACAAACTGCATGGATCGTTCACTGCGCAGGAAATGCAGCGAATACAGCAGGGACATCAATACCAGCGACAAGGCCATCCGCGGCAGCACCAGCGGATCGTCGAACAGCGTCAGGAACACCAGCAGGATGGACCCATACAGCACCGGGTAGCGCAGGTTGGTGATGCACATGTCGAACAGCGCACACGGCCGAGCAAACCAGGGCCGGCGCCACACGATGACGGCAAAACGCAGTTCTTCGCGGAAAAAACTGCGCTCCCAGCGCAGGAACATCTTGCACAGCTTGCTGTAGGGGTGCGCCCGGGCTGCAGTGCACGGTGCCGAAGGTCGACTGGTAGGCCCGCAAGAAGTCGAGGGCCAGCAAAAACCGAACCTGCAGCATGCGCGGGATCAGGCCTTCGTGACGGTTGTAGACCAGCACGCGCCCGGCCACCACCTCGATACGCGCGTCCCTGAACGGACCGGCCAGGGCCAGCAGCGCGTCGGCTTCCACCACACTGTCGGAGTCGACCGTGACCAGCACGTCACTGCGGCTTTGACGAAAAACCACACCCAGCGCCTCCCGCTTGCCCTGGTTCTGAGGCTGCTGCAGCGTCTTCACGCGCCCGCCATGCCGCGCTGCCGCCTGCTGGATGTGCTGCCAGGTGTCGTCGGTGCTGCCGTCGTCGATGGCGATGATCTCCAGCCGGTCGTGCGGGTAACGCGCGGCGGCCACCGAGTCGATGGCCTTGGCCACCACCGGGCCTTCGTTGAAGGCCGGGATGACCACCGTCATGGTGGGTGCTTCCTGCATCGAAGCCCCGTCAAACGGCCGGTAGCGAAACCACATCAGGGTGCGAAAGCTGAGCAGCAGCGCGCCCATGGCGAACCACAGCACGACAGCCAGACTGACCACGATGCCGACCTGCAGCACCCGGTCCCAGGCGTCGGCAGGCGGTGCCGCGATGAAGCGCGCCCTTTGCAGGTTCGACTCGGATTCGACCGTCTCGGAAATCAAAGCCATGTGCACCATTTCCCAGGCCCGTGGGCCCAAGCGCCAGGGGCGCGGTGCGGGCCTGTAGGGCGGCACCGCGGTCCGTGCGGCGCAGGGCGCGGCAACCGGTTTGCCCGCGCCGCCCGCCGCCCCGGCCGGCCAGGAGATGCCACACTTGCCGATCAACTGATTTCGTGTGAACGCCGCACGCTTTGCCATGACCACCACCGCCACCCCTGTTCTGCAAAGTTTTCTGGCTGGTCAATGGCTGGGCCAGGCGCCGGCCCAAACGCTGCACAGCGCCATCAACGGCCGCGCCGTGGCGGTCACCCATGCAGAACCCCCCGACTTCGCCGCAGCACTGCACCACGCCCGAAGCGTGGGTCTGCCGGCCTTGCTGAAGCTGGACTTCCAGCAGCGTGCCGGCATCCTGCGTGCGCTGGCCAAGCACCTGGTTGAACACAAGGAACTGCTGTACGCCTGGTCGGCCCACACCGGCGCCACCCGCAACGACGGCTGGGTAGACATCGAAGGCGGCATCGGCACCTTGTCGGCCTACGCCAGCATCGGCGGCAACGAGCTGCCGTCGGGCCATCTGGTGCACGAAGGCCCGGTGCTGTCGCTGTCCAAGAAGGGCGGTTTTGCGGGCACCCACATCCTGGTGCCCCGGCGCGGCGCGGCGGTGCACATCAACGCCTTCAATTTTCCGGTCTGGGGCCTGCTGGAAAAGTTTGCGCCCAGCTTTCTGGCCGGCATGCCCTGCATTGCCAAGCCGGCCACGGCCACCAGTTACCTGACGGCCGCCTGTGTGCGGCTGATGCTGGACAGCGGCCTGCTGCCGCCCGGTGCCCTGCAGCTGGTCATTGGGGGCACCGGCGATCTGCTGGACCGTCTGGAAGAAAGCGACCTGGTCACCTTCACCGGCAGTGCCGACACCGCGGCCCTGCTGCGCACCCACCCCAACCTGGTCAAACGCTCGATACCTTTCAACGCCGAAGCCGACTCGCTGAACTGCGCCATCCTGGCCCCCGATGTCAGCCCCGACGACGAAGAGTTCGACTTGTTTGTCAAGGAAGTGGCGCGCGAGATGACCGGCAAGGCCGGCCAGAAGTGCACCGCCATCCGCCGCGCCATCGTGCCGCGCCAGCACCTGTCGGCGGTGGCCGAACGCCTGAAAAAACGCCTGGCCGGCGTGGTGGTGGGCGACCCAGCGCTGGAAGCGGTGCGCATGGGGGCACTGGCGTCGCTGGCCCAGCGGGCCGATGTGGCCGAGCGGGTCGCGCTCTTGCGCGCCGGCAACAGCGTGGTGTTCAGCGCCGACGACGGTTTTGCGCCGCGTGGAGAAGGCGTTGATCAAGGTGCGTTTTTTGCGCCCACCTTGCTGCTGTGTGAGCAACCACTGTCGTCAGACGTAGCGCATGACGTAGAAGCCTTCGGCCCGGTCAGCACGCTGATGCCCTATGCCGACTTTGACGAAGCGCTGGCTTTGGCGGCCCGGGGCCGCGGCAGCCTGGTGGGCACGCTGGTCACGCGTGACGCGACGTTGGCGGCGCACGCTGTGCCGCAGGTGGCGGCGCAGCACGGCCGCTTGCTGGTGCTCGACCGTGAAGCGGCGGTGGAATCCACCGGCCACGGATCCCCCCTGCCGGGCCTGAAACACGGCGGCCCCGGTCGCGCTGGCGGCGGTGAAGAACTGGGCGGCGTGCGCGCCGTCAAGCACTACCTGCAGCGCACGGCGGTGCAGGGCTCGCCGCGCATGCTGGCCGCCATCACGGGTGAACATGTGCGCGGTGCACCGGTGGTCGACGCCGAACGTCACCCCTTCCGCTACCACTTTGAAGACCTGCAAGTGGGCATGAGCCTGCTGACCCACCGCCGCACCGTGGGCGAGGCCGACATCGTGGCCTTTGGCGGCATCAGCGGCGACTACTTCTACATGCACTTCGACGAAGTGGCGGCAGCGGCTTCGCCCTTTGGCAAGCGCATCGCACACGGCTACTTTGTACTGTCGGCGGCGGCCGGACTGTTTGTGTCGCCGGCACCCGGCCCCGTATTGGCCAACTACGGGCTGGACACGCTGCGTTTTGTCAAACCCGTGGGCATCGGCGACACCATCCAGGCGCGGCTGACCTGCAAGCGCAAGACCGACCGCCGCCGCGCCGGCCCCGACGGGGTGGGGCAGGGCGTGGTGGCCTGGGACGTGGAAGTCAGCAACCAGCACGGTGAGCTGGTGGCCAGTTATGACATCCTGACGCTGGTGGCCAAAAAGGCCTGAGCGCCCGGGGCGGCGGGCGACGACCAGACCGCGCAGCCCGCGTGCGCCCTGAATCAACCCCCTGCGCTGCGAGCCACGCCAACCTGACATGAGCGCCTGACCTTGTTTACCCTGACCCGCACGCGCCACGTGGTGCTGGCCCTGGGCACGGCGCAGACGCTGGCTTGGGCATCGTCGTTTTACCTGCCGGCCATGCTGGCGGCGCCCATGTCGGCTGACCTGGGCATAGCGCCGGCTACCGTGTACGCCGCACTGTCGATGGCCCTTTTGTTGAGTGCCGCCATCAGCCCCTGGGCAGGGCGCTGGGTGG
>JAHECB010000320.1 GCA_024641925.1 Betaproteobacteria bacterium | reverse complement strand
ACCGCGCGCGCCAGCACGGCCTTGCCCGTGCCGGTTTCACCCACCAGCAGGATGGGGATGTCACGGTCGCGCAGCAGGCCCACTTTGTCCAGCACCCTCAGCATCTGCGGGTCTCCGGTGCGCAGTCTGCTCAAGGCCGGCGATGCCCCCGGTGCCGTCGCGCTGCTGTTGACAACCGTTGGCACCCTGGCGCTGGCCGCTGCTGCCATTTCCACCACGGGGCTCCAGACGGGCCAATTGACGCGCGCATGCAACTGAAACTGCCGGCCATTGCCCGTCTGCACCACCATCGGTGTTGCCAAGGGGGATCGAAAGCGGTCGACCAAGGCGCCGACGGTGACGCCAAACAAGGACAACAGGTTTTGCGCACGAAGCGTGGCGCCAGACAGGCCCAGTTGTTCCAGCGCGCCACGATTGGCGCCCTCGATCTGGCCATCCGGCGACACCGCCAGAATGCCTTCCATCAGGGTCCCCAGCACATCGGCGCGGCTGTGAAAGTGCAGCCGCATCAATCGGTTGGAATCGTCGGAGAGCCAGTGGTTCTCGATCATGCGCGCCGACATGCGCACCAAGACCATGGTGTGCTGGTGGTAGCTGCGGTGGTCGCCGCTGACGTCCAGGACGCCCAGAATATTGCCGCGCGGGTCCAGGATGGGCGCAGCCGAGCAGGTCAGGAAATGATTGGCATGCAAAAAATGCTCGTCAGCGTGCACCAGCGTCGGCACCTCTTCGATCAGGGCCGTGCCCACCGCGTTGGTGCCTTTGGCCTGCTCGGACCAGTTGACGCCTGGCGCCAGTGCCACCTTGGAAGCCCGCGACAAGAATTCATCGTCGCCGATCGAATGGATGATGGTGCCGGCCGCATCACACAGCACCACCAGGCTTTCGGTGCCGGCGATTTGTTCGAACAGCATGCCCATGATGGGCGCTGCATGACTGTGAAGCCGTTGGTTGCGCTCGCGCACCACGGCCAGGTCAGGCCGCCCCAAGGGTGCAAAGTCGGGTCGCTCGATGCGCGAAAGCCCCAGCGCCGCACAACGTTCGTGCGAATAGTCGATGGCGTCGACGTGGGCGTTGGGCAGCGACAAGCTTGACGCAATGGGCCGCTGCTGCGCCAGCGAGCGTCGTTTGCTGGGGATCAAAGGCGTTTCAGAACCGCCGCGAACATTTTGCATGCGATGTCTCCTTCAGATGCAGTGGCGCTGACGGGATCAGGACTGCCTGGGGCCACTGATGTGGTCTCTTTTGTCATCGAATAGTAGTGCAATGCAGCAAAAGCGTGCGAATTTGAAGCAGTCGCGATGGGCATGCTGGGGCCGACCCCGCGTTGCAGCGGGTCACCCTGCGGTGGCACCATCGCGCTCAAGTTGTTCCGGTTCGAAGCCTTTCCCACATTTTTTTCAGCGGCACCCACTATGAATCAGCGTTCTTTTTCTTTAGCCACCACCCGTGTGCGACATCCTGTTTTGGCCCTGCTGTGCGCGGCCTGTGTTTCTTTGGCCTGGGCACATGGTGACGTCACGCCGCAAGCGGTGGACACCTCCAGCCTGCCCAAACTGGGCAGCGAATGGAAGTCCGAAAACCCGTATCGCGCCAATGCGGCCGCTGTCAAAGTCGGTGCCTCGGCCTACAACCAGAATTGCGCACGCTGCCACGGCCTGGAGGCCATATCCGGCGGCATCGCGCCCGACCTTCGCAAGCTGGACAACGATTGTTCGTTGCAAAAACAGGCGGCCAAAAAGGCGGCCTGCGTGGCAGAAATGGACGTCTACTACAGCGGCAGCGTGCGCCGCGGCAAGGTTCGCAACGGTGCGGTTTACATGCCGCCCTTTGAAGGCATCCTGAACCAGGAGGCGGTCTGGTCGATCAAGGCCTACCTGGAAACCCGTCGCGAGCGGCCATTGTGAAACGCGGCGCACAAGGTAGGCACTTTTCCATGACACGAACTGCATCGATGCACAGCCGCCGCAACTGGTTGCTGGCTGCCACGTCACTGTGTATCGGCGGCGCGGCGCATGCCCAATCCGAGCGCCCGGCGCTGGAACGCATTCGCGCCCGCGGTCGACTCACCGTCGGCATTTACAACGACATGCCGCCCTTCCATGTGGCGGGCCAGGGCATCGACGTCGAGCTGGCGCGTGCGCTGGCCAGTTCCTTGTCGCTAGAGCTGAGCCTGTTGCCGTTCAGTGCCGACGAAAACATGAACGACGACCTGCGCAACATGGTCTGGAAAGGGCATTACCTGGGTTTTGGGCCTGCTGATGTGCTGCTGCATGTGCCGGTTGATGCCCCGCTGATGAAAGAAAACCCGCGGGTGGAGATTTTTGGGCCCTACTTCCACGAGCGCGTGATGATCGCCCGCAACCTGGAACAAACGCCCCACATGGAGTCGCTGGCAGCTTTTGCGGGCAAGAAGGTGGCCGTGGCCGGTCAAAGCCTGGCCGGCTGGTTGATGATCGGCGCGGACGCCGGCGCGTACCGAGACCAGCTCGTCACCACCTGGAAGGACGGTACCCTTGCGGCCCAGGCCCTGCGCCGTGGCGATGTGGCGGGTGCTGCTGGCCTGGCCAGCGAGCTGGAATCGGTGTTGTCCAATGACCGGCGCTTTGCCATCGAGCCTTTGCCGATGCCCCGCATGCGCAATGGCTGGGCCGTGGGCATGGCGGTGAAAAAGGATGCCATGGATCTGGCGCGTGCTCTGCAGGCCGGACTCAACAAGCTCGGAGAGAGTGGCGAGCTGAAAAGCATGTTTGCCAAGGCTGGCGTCAACTGGCGCTTGCTCTGAATGTTTGTTACAGCGCCTGCACCAAACGCCTGCACCAAGCACCTGATCTAAGTGCCTGATCTAAGCGCTGCTCGCGCTCCGAAGCGGGCTTTTTTGGGCCTTGCCTCAGCGACGGCTGGTCTTGCGCGCAATGCTGCGGTCGCCGCGCGGGGCGACGCCCGGTTTGCGCGCGCGGGGGCCCGTGCGGGGCGGGGTGGTCCTGGGCCGCGTCACATCCGCCATCAACATCAGGGCGCGCACGATGTCCTGTACCGCGGTGGCCAGATCGGTGGGCGGTTCCAGGGTCTCGATCATGGCCAGCAAGGCGTCGGCATCTTCCAGATCCGCCGGGTCGAAGTGCATGAACAGAATGGCCAGCGGCTCGACCAGTTCGGGGTCGTCGCTGTCCATCAGCTGCGGAAAATGCTCCATGGCCGCGGCAAAGCCGGCGACCCAGGGCAGCACGGCGGTGGTGGTTTCAGCGGCCTCGTCGTCGTTGAAGCCCTCAGCGGGGTTGGCCCCGTCGGCTTCAACGGCTTCACCTTCGTGGCCGTCTGACTCCAGCGGTCCCTCGTCATCCTGCGCGGCGTCTTCGTCACCCGCCAGCACCCAGGGGTCGAACCATTGGCGGTCGCCGATGGCGCGGTCCAGTTCGGCGTGGCGACGCAGCACCAGTTGCTGCAGCTCGGTCATGGCGGCCGTGGTGGGTGCTTCACGGCCCTGCATGTCGACCACAAAGGGCCACCAGCGCGACACCGGCAGGCGCTGCGGTTGCAACAGCACGCCGCATAGGTAGCCGTCCAGCGCTGACAGGTCCAGGGGTTCCAAGGATGCCGGCAGACTGGACAGCAGGTGTTCCAGACGCGCCAAATCGGCGTCGCCCAGGGGCGTTGTGAGGCTGGATGTGGGAACCATGTCGCGCGGGACCTTCGGGTGCTGTGGCCACCAGTGGAAAGCGCTGATTCTTGCCGCAATGCGACCTGTCGGGTTGTTTTTGGGGCGCGGCTTTCCGCCGCCCCGTCGCCAGATCCGCCGCGTGATCACAATACAGGTTCATCGCAGCCAAACAGGAGACCCCCATGGGCGCACCCGAAGCCTTCACACAAACCGCCGACATCGTGCACTGGATCGACGGCGCGCCTTACCGCAGCAGCGACAAGAGCGGCCTGCGCACCCAGACGGTGTGGAACCCGACCACGGGCGAAGCCGCGCGCCAGGTGGTGCTGGCCAGCGTGGCCGACGCCAACGCCGCCGTGGCCAGCGCGGTCAAGGCGCAGCCGGCCTGGGGCAACCTGCCGCCCATTCGGCGCGCGCGGGTCATGAACAACTTTCTGGCGCTGCTCAACCAGCACCGCGACACGCTGGCCGCGATGATCACCGCTGAACACGGCAAGGTCTTCACCGACGCGCAGGGCGAAGTCACGCGCGGCATCGACATCGTTGAATTTGCCTGTGGCGTGCCGCAGTTGCTGAAGGGCGACTACACCGACCAGGTCAGCACCGGCATCGACAACTGGACCCTGCGCCAACCGCTGGGCGTGGTGGCCGGCATCACGCCCTTCAACTTCCCTTGCATGGTGCCGATGTGGATGTACCCGGTGGCGCTGGCCTGTGGCAATGCCTTCATCCTGAAGCCCAGCGAGCGAGACCCGTCGCCGGCGCTGTTGATGGCCGAATTGCTGAAAAAAGCCGGTTTGCCCGACGGTGTGTTCAACGTGCTGCAGGGCGACAAGGTGGCCGTCGACGCCTTGCTGACCCACCCCGACGTGAAGGCCTTGTCGTTTGTGGGCAGCACACCCATTGCGCAGTACATCTATGAAACCGGTGCGCACCATGGCAAGCGGGTGCAGGCCTTGGGCGGCGCCAAGAACCACATGGTGGTGATGCCCGACGCCAACATCGCGCAGGCCGTGGACGCGCTGATCGGCAGCGCCTACGGCAGCGCCGGCGAACGCTGCATGGCCATCAGCGTGGCGGTGCTGGTGGGCGACGTGGCCGACAAGATCGTGCCGCTGCTGGCCGAGCGCACCAAGGCGCTGAAGATCAAGAACGGCATGGAGCTGGACGCCGAGATGGGGCCCATCGTCACCGCAGAAGCCCGTGACCGCATCGAGACCTATGTGGGTGTAGGCGCGGCTGAAGGTGCCAAGCTGGTGGTTGACGGCCGCGGGCATCGCGTGGCAGGCCTGGAGGGTGGCTTTTTCACGGGCGGCACGCTGTTTGACCACGTCAAGCCCAGCATGCGCATCTACAAGGAAGAGATCTTCGGCCCGGTGCTGGCCTGCGTGCGCGTGCCCGACATGGCCCGCGCCCTGAAGCTGGTCAACGAGCATGAATACGGCAACGGCGTGGCTTGTTTCACCAGCGACGGCGGTGTGGCACGCGAGTTTGCGCGCCAGGTGCAGGTGGGCATGGTGGGCATCAACGTGCCGATTCCCGTGCCCATGGCCTGGCACGGT
>JAHECB010000319.1 GCA_024641925.1 Betaproteobacteria bacterium | reverse complement strand
CCCAGCTCAGACGGCAGGCCAAACACGTCGACGACGTTGCAGCTGACCATGCGCACCACCTGCTCCAGCGGCAGGCCCAGCGCCAGCATGGCCGTCATGGCCGAAGCCAGCGAAAACCGCACCTTGCCAAAGAACATGTGCTCGGTGTCACTGTGGGCCTCGGGCGTGCCGGGTGGCGCGGGCACGGCGGTGTTGTAGCCGTGCATGTCCGCGCCCAGGGTGTCGGGCATGATGCCGGCGTCCAGCGCAATGCGCGCCATGCGGTAGCTGAAGTGCGAGCCGTGGCCCACGTCCACCTTCAGGCCCATGGCCAGCGCTTCGCGCACGATGCCGTGCACGTGGCCGTTGCGGTCGACAAAGCCGCCGGGGTGGCGGGTGAAGGGGTGGGCCAGGATGTCGCCCGCCTTCAGCAGCGGCACCACCTGGGCGAGGATGGTGTCGGGGTCGACACCGTTGGCGCCTTCATCCGGCAGCGGCCACAGTTGGCCGAAGTGGATGTACAGCGGCATGTCGGCGCGGCGTGCGATGTCGGCCGACTGCCGCATCACCTCCGCGCCCCAGCGCGCGAAGCCGCCGAGTTCGGCATGGGCCTTGAACCCCTTGACGATGTCGGTGTTGGCCAGTGCGGCCTTGACGGTGGCGTCCACATCCAGGCAGTCGGGCTTGTACAGGGCGGGGTAGTAGTGGCCCTCCATGCCGCCCACCAGGTAGGCCGACAGGTAGGCAAACACACGCGACTGCTTGGCCTTGACCACAAATTCGCGAAAGGCCGGCAGCGTCATGCACGACGGACCGCCCTGGTCGATCAGGGTGGTGACGCCCGACCGCACACCGCAGAGGTCGGCCTCGAGACCGAAGCGGCCGGTGACGTGCTGGAACACGTGGGCGTGTGAATCGATCATGCCCGGTATCACCAGCTGGCCGCGCACGTCGATGCGCTCGCGCGCCGGTACGGCGGTGCCCGAGGCCAGCACGGCGGCCACCCGGCCGTCTCGCAAGGCCAGGTCCCAGGCGCCGTCCAGCCCCTGAGCCGGGTCGATCAGGTGGCCGCCGCAGAGGACGGTGTCGTAGTCGGTTGAGAGGGTCTCGGCCATGGGGTCTCCTGAGTGCGGGCTTCAGGCCCGTGCGCGCTGGGTGTCGCGCTGGTCGTCGCGCTGCGAGGCCAGCGCCAGGCGGTGCAAGGTGATGTGGCGGATCTCGGCCCGCGAGGCCTCGATGTGGACACGGATCAGCCGCTCGGCTTCAGCGCCGCGGCGTTGAAGCAAGGCGGCCAGGATCTTGTCGTGTTCGTCAAAGGCGGACTTGATGCGGGCGGGTTCGATGAAGTCCAGGCGCCGGATGATGCGCATGCGTTCGGTCAGGTCACGGTGGGTGCGCAGCATTTCGACATTGCCGGCCAGTGCGACCAGGGTGCTGTGCAGCTTTTCGTCTTCGCGGGCTACCGTGCGGCCGTCCAGGTTGCGGCTGCGTTTGGGCGCACGCCAGAAGTTGCACAGTTCGCTCAAATCGGGCGCCGGGTCCATGGTGCACAGGCGCCGCACGGCAATGAGTTCGATCTGGATGCGGAAGTCGTACAGGTCTTCATAGTAGGCCAGCTCAAACGGCTTCACCTGCCAGCCGGCATGACCGTCCACCCGCACCAGGTAACCCTCTCGCGCCAGCACATGCAGCGCAAAGCGTGTGGGGGTGCGCGACACCCCCAGGCGGTTCGCCAGTTCCTGTTCGGAGTAGCGCTGACCCGGTGCCATGCGGAATTCGAAGATGTCGTCCTTCAGCCGTTCGTAGACGGCATGGCCCAACACGCCCCGTTCCACGGTCGGAATCACCGCATCGGCGGACAGGGCGGGAGCTGATCGCATGGTGATGATGGACATGAACCGTTGGGCGTTGAACAGCGTGTTGGAAGCTACTGGTGAGTGATCAGCAAGGTCCGTGCCCGTTTGAAAGGCGGCGGTTCCTTCGTGTCGCGTGCTGCTGCGGGTGTACCAACCGGGGCCCTCGGGACGTCGACCTTGGCGGTCACTGAACGTCAGCCGGAGCCCCTGCGCCGCTGTTGTCTTTCATTTGGGATCCCAAATGATAAACCGATTGACGCACCAATTTGAAGACCGATGACCCATTGGGGTGCCTGTTGCTGCCGCCATGCCCACAAGCGTGCGGCAACAGCGGCGGGTCAGCGGTCAAGGGGTGGGCTGCGGTCGCGAATGGCATGGCATGGCGCTTGCTAAACATCCGGTCTGCAAACCCCTTGATGCTCATGGCCGATATCCGACTTCAGCATGTGTCCAAGACCTACGACGGCCAGACGATGGCCGTTCGGGCCATGGACCTGCACTGCCCGCAGGGCGAGATGCTGGCGCTGCTGGGGCCTTCGGGTTGCGGCAAATCGTCCACGCTCAAGATGGTGGCGGGTATCGAAAGCGTGTCGGCGGGCGAGATCCTGTTCGATGGTGTCGACGTCACCCGCCGCGACAGCGCGGGCCGCAACGTCGCCATGGTGTTTGAGGACTACGCGCTGTACCCGCACATGAGCGTGCGCGAAAACATCGCTTTTCCGTTGCGTGTGCGGGGTGCATCGCGGGCCGCCATCTCAAAGAAGGTGGGCGACGCCATGGACCTGCTGGGCCTCGCGCCGATGGCCGATGCGGCGGTGCATGCGCTCAGCGGCGGTGCGCAGCAACGGGTTTCCATCGGTCGCGCGCTGGTGCGGGAACCGGCGCTGGTGATGTTTGATGAACCCCTCAGCCACCTGGACGCCGATCAGAAGGTGGTGCTGCGCACCGAGATCCGGCGCATGCAGTCCACCCAGGGCCTGACCTCGATGCTGGTGACACACGACCAGACCGAAGCCATGGCCATGGCGGACCGCATCGCGGTCATGAACCAGGGGGTGCTGCAGCAGATCGGCTCACCGCAGGCGCTGTATGCGCAGCCGGCCAACCGGTTTGTGGCCGGCTTCATCGGGGACACGCCGATGAATTTTTTCGACGCGACACTCGACATGGATGGCACTCTGCGGCTACCCGGCCAGCAAGGCGGCGGATTGCAGCCGCCCTGGGGTGTGGGCAGGCCTGGCGAATCGCTGGTGCTGGGCATACGCCCGGAAGACGTGGTGCTGCACAGCTTGCCGGCGCACGTTCCGGCCTTGCGATTGCCGGCGACGTTTCTGGACCGCGAGTGCAGCGGCGAGCGTGACGTGTTGCGCTTGCACAGTGCGGCGGGGTCGCTGCACGTCGAGGTGGCGTCACCCTGCAGTTTCGCCGCCGGTGAAACGCTGGTGTGCTGTCTGCCGCACGACTCGCTGCATTACTTCAGCGCGCACGATGGCCGTGCGCTCTGCGCGCGGACGGTCGAGCCATGACAACGCCATCCGTGTTGGCCGCGGGGTTGTGCAAAGAGTTTGGCGTCAGGCAGGCGCTGCAGGACATCCACCTGCGCCTGGACGAGGGTGAACTGGTGTCGGTCACCGGCCCGTCCGGCGCCGGCAAGTCCACGCTGGCGCGGCTGATCAGCGGACTGGAAACCCCCACCCGGGGCGAACTGCATCTGGCCGGCCAGAACATGCAGGGCTGCGCACCACAAGGCCGGCGGGTGGCGCACATGTTCGAGTCTTTCGCGCTGTACCCCACCCGAACGGTGCGCGAAAACGTGGCGTCGCCGATGCACGCACCGGCCAGCCGGGGCCGCTTTTCAGCGGCCGAAGTCGACCGCCGCATCGACGACGTGCTGGCGCTGACCGAGATGGCCAACCTGCGCGACCGCTACCCCTCGCAATTGTCCGGCGGCCAGAAGCAGCGCGTGGCGTTGTGCCGCGCGCTGGTGCAGGACCCGTCGGTCTTTGTGCTGGACGAACCGATCGGCCACCTGGACGCCAAGCTGCGCCACCGCCTGCGCGGCGACATCCGCCGTCGCCAGCGTGCCTTGCGACCGGGCACGTTGTGGCTCACGCCCGACGGCCTGGAGGCCATGGCCGTGGCCGACCGCCTGGTGGTGCTGATCGATGGCCGCATTCAGCAGATCGACACCCCCGATGCCGTGTTCTCACGCCCCGCCAACGTGCAGGTTGCGCGCCTGATCGGCGACCCGGCCATGAACGTGGTGGCGCTGCAATGGCTGGCAGCGGATACCCCCAGGGTCCGGGTCGGTGAAGGCGAGTCGGCCGATGCTTCGTCGGCATTGATTGAACTGCACCGGCGTTACAGCGTGCAGGGCCGCGGCCTGTTGGGCCTGCGGCCCGCCGAGCTTCAAGTCACGCCGCGCGGCGGCACTGAACCGGCGCCGGGGGCGACGGATCGGCTGCAGGGCTCGGTTTACGCCGTCGAGCCCTTGGGCAAGACCGCCATCGTGTCGGTTGACGTCGGCGGTCAGCGGCTACGTGCGCGTCTGCCAGGTGCGCCGACCTGGGCGCCGGGTACACCGGTCACTGTGGCCTTCGACGCCAGGCGCAGCCTGTCTTTTGACCCCGATTCCGGTTTGTTGTGCGCCTGAGCCGGCGAACCCGCACACCCCTTTTGTCTGCCGTATCCCGTTTTTGCCGCCGCCCATTCTTGATGTCCCGTTCCCGTCCAACTTCTAAGGTCACCACCATGAAATCACCGAAGTCCCTCCCACGCCCGCGCGTCCTGCTCGCCGTCGCTGCTGCGCTGATGCTGGCCCACGGCTCCGGTCACGGCCAGGGCTGGAATTACAAAGAAGCAGCCAAGCCGTTTGCCGGGACCAAGATTCGCGTGCTCGACGAGATCACGCCCCTGCAGGAAACGATGAAAACGCTGGTGCCCGAGTTTGTGGCGCTGACGGGTATCCAGGTGGACTACGAGCTGCTGAACCACTTCGAGGTCATCAACAAGGGCCAGGCCGACATGCTGTCGCGCCGCGGCTACTACGACGCCGTGATGCTGCACGGCGTGCAGATGGGCCAGATGCTGGCGGCCAATGTCATCGAGCCCATCGACGGCTTCATGAAAGACAAGGCGCTGATGAACCCGGCGCTGGACCTGGGCGACATGATCGAGCCGGCCAACCGCAGCTTCGGCGTGTTCAAGGGCAAGACCTATGGCTTCCTGAACTGGAACTACAACATGATCTACTGGGCTCGGCAGGACCTGCTGCAGAACCCGGCGGAACAGGCCGCCTTCAAGGCGAAGTACGGCTACCCGCTGGCGCCCGCCAAGACCTTCAAGGAGTTCCTGGACATCGGCGAGTTTTTCACCCGCAAGAGCGGACAGATGCTGGCTGGCAAACCGCTGACGACCGA
>JAHECB010000318.1 GCA_024641925.1 Betaproteobacteria bacterium | reverse complement strand
ATGAAGCCGCCGCTGTAGTAGGGCCAATCGGGGTCTTCAACCAGCACACCGATGCCATTGTTGACCGCCGTGGCGTAGTAGGTGATCAGGCGGTCTGCCGACATTGCCCACACCGAGCTGTACTGATTGGACAGGAACTCCCAGGTGCGAAAGTACTCGCTGGCGGTGAAGATGCCATACAGCGCAAACGGCGCCATGGCGGGCAGCCAGATGGCCACACGCCGGGTCAGCGGTGTGCGCAACTGCAGATAGGCCATGCGCGTGACGGTGAAACACACCACCAGCTCGATGACTGCCAGACGCTCAGCCCAGGCGAAAGCACGGAACACCGCCAGCACAAAGATCAACAGCGCCCCCATGTGCTCGATGCGGCGCAGTCGGGAATGGGGCGCGCCCAGCTTGATGGCGTAGGCAATGATGTAGGCCACACCAAACTGGGTGAAGGTGGTCACGCCCTTGACGGTCGCGATGTCGCCACGCAGTTCGGATCGCCGGCCCAGGGCAATGTCCACCAGCAACTGCGGGCGCGACAACAGCGGCGCAAACCACACCGCATAGGCCAGCAGCGCCGGCAGCAGCAGCAACATCATCAGCTCCAACGAGATGCGTGGCGGCTCGGCGTGGCGTCTTTCGGGGCTACAGGTCGCCAGTGCCCACTGCATGCCGGTCACCAGGGCCAGCAGCAGCAGGGCGCCAAACCAGTAGTCCAGGCCCGGCACATAAACCAGGGGCACGCGCTGCTTGAAGTCGTAAGCCAGGATGCTCAGGTAAACCGGCATCAGCACCAGCAACACGATGCGCGACGGGTGCAGCCACCACAGCTGCGTGGCCGCCAGCGGCTTGGGCGGCCGCGCTGCCTGCTGGGGCCGGGTGGCAGCAAGCCGGCGCATGACGCTCATTTGTTCATCGCATGCAGCGGTTCGGCGCGCGCAAAATCTTCCGGGCCATCTTGGCGAGCCGCCACGCGCTGCTGGCGCCTGCGTCGCAGACGCATCGGTGGCCAGCGCACGGCCAACCAGGCGGTGAGGATGCCCGCACTCAGGCCCACCGGGCCCACCAAGGCGCCCAGGTAGGCGAAGCCCGTGGCCATCACCACGGCCGCGACCGACAAGGCAATGCTCCACTTGTAGGCCAGCAGCCCCGGCTGGTCGTTGGCCATGATCATCATGTCCACCGGCTGGTCGGCAAACAGCAGGACGGCGAATGCGGTGCCCGCCACCAGGTAACGATGGCTGTCGACAAACTCGGCGCCGTAGACCAGGTTCAACAACCAGGGTCCCAGTTTCCAGGCCCCGATCAGGCCGACCAGGCCAATGCCGACCATCACCGCTGCCGTCATCAGGAACGCGCGGCCCCGCTTGCGGGAATCCAGGTGGTGGTACAGGTAGGCGCTGGCCACCGAACTGCCCACCAGGTAGGCCACCTGTGCCCAGACTTCCACCAGTTGCATGGGCGCGGCGTAGATGCCGAAGTCGTGCGCGTCCAGGCGCTCGGCCAGTACCAGGCGGTCCAGCCGCAGGAAGATCTGCATCATCCACAGGGCCACCATGAAACGCACGCCAAAGCCCAGGTAGCGCGACATGCGCGCCGGCCGGACAGAGCGGCGAAAAGACAAGCCCGGCATGGCCTTCCTGGCCTGCGCATACTGCAGTGTGGCGTTCAAGGCGGCTTCCACCACCCAGGCGATCGCCAGCACCCACAGCGGCGCGCCCAGCCAGAGCGCCAGCAGCACCACCGCCAGCCGCAGCACCAGACCGCTGCCGCGTGCCACGACAGTGGGCTTGTTGCTGTTGCGGCTGAGCCAGTAGGTGGCAAAGACGTAAAAAGGTTCGATCAGCGGCACCGCCAGCAGCATGACCAACGTGGCATTGCGCCGGGGCACTTCCTCCACCGTCAGCCAGCAGAAGGTCATCACGGCCAGCATGGCCAGCACGCTGGCTGCCATGCGCAGCACAAAGACGTTGGCCATGGCGCCCGCCAGCGCTGCAGGCTGTGCCTGCCCTCCATCAGGGTTGGCCCGAGCCTGGGCGCGACAGAATCTGGGCAGCAGCGCCACACCGGCGCACACCATGCTCAGGCCCAGTGCCGTCTGCAGCAGCGCCGAGGCGTAGGCAAAGTGTCCGGAACCGGCAGGCCCGTAATGGCGGCCGATCAGTCCGGCAATGGCCAAGCCCGAGACCAGCGCAAAAGCCTTGTCGCCCAGCAGCCAGGCCATGTTCCAAAGCGCCAGCGCACGCCGGCTTCGGACCTTGGTCTTGGCCAGGGTTTCGGTCGAGGTGGTCACGAATTCAACTCACGATGGGCGCAACCAGTCGGTTGCGCTTGACGCCGTTGAAGAGCAGGCCTTCCAGTGCAATGCCTGCCTGCTCGAGGCGGCGGAGTGCCTGCCGGGTCTCGGCCAGCCGGCTTTGTTCGGCACGCAGCACCATCAGCGCCATGTCGGCATGGCGCCCGACAACCAGGGCGTCCCGGGAAGGCGCCACCGGCGCGCTGTTGATGACGATGTGGTCGTACCGCTGGCGCAACTCGACCATGACATCTTCCAGCATGGGTGACAGCAGGACCGAACCCAGCTTGCTGGACTGGCTGCCGTGCAGCATGACGTCAAAACCGGCCGACGGATGTGTGTGTATGACCTGGTCAATGCCCGAAGTGCCGTTGAGCAGGTCGGTCAGACCGGCAGCACGTTCATCGATGGCCACGATGCGGTGAACGCCGGGCTTTTGCAGGTCGGCGTCGATCAGCAGCACCCGGCGTCCGCTTTCAGCGATCACCGCGGCCAGGTTGGCGGCCACAAAGGTCTTGCCGGTGCCCGACGAGGGCGAAGTGATCAGGATCACCTTGTTGGGTTGCTGGCGTTCACGCAGCATCAATGACAAATGCACCGAGCGCAGGCTTTCGATGGCGGCTTCGTCAGGGGCGGCCCGCGCCAGCAGGCGGTGGGTGCCGATTTCGTCCAGCGAGCCGTCGGGCAGCCTGCCCGACATCAGGCGTTTTTGACTGGCACTTTCGGGAATCACGGCCAACGTGGGCGGCATGGCGCGCGACAGCAGGTCGTGACCGCCGGTGACGGTGGGCTGCAGGGCCTGCGCGGCCAGCGTGGCCAGCAAAGCCAGCACCAGACCCAGTCCCGCGCCCACCGACAGCACCGCGGCGGTGCGCGGGCGTGCACGTTCAACCGGCACCATGGCGCGGTCCAGCTGGCGGCCGTTGGGCAGCCATCCGGCCTGGGCCACACGGAGCTGCTGAACCTGGGTTCGCAAGACGCCATAGGCCTGGTTCTGCGCCTGCAGTTCGCGCTGCAGGCGTTGCACTTCGCGGCTTTGTTCGGGCAGGCGGTCGGCCTGCTGGTCCAGCCGTGCCAGCGCGGCGCGCACCGAGCTTTGCTGTCGCATTACCGCAGCCAACTCAGGGTGGGCCGGTGTCAGGTGCTGCGCGAGCTGGTCGTTCTTGATCTGCAGGTCCACCGCCTGGCGTTCCAGCTCGGTGCGTTGCCGCAACAAAGCGTCGGATTCGGAGTTCAACGGTGCAGCATGGGCTGTTTGCTGGTAGCTGGCCAATGCCCGTTCCGCAGCCTCGACCTTGGCCCGGGCAGCGGGCAGCTGGTCTTCCAGGAAGGCGCGGGTGCGGGTGCCATCGTCGGCCTTGCGCGCAATCGTGTGGGCCAGGTAACCGCTCACCATGGCGTTGAGCAGGTCGGCCGCGCGCTGCGGATCTTCGTCTTCGTAGGTCAGGCGCAGCACCCCGGACTCGCGCGCCAGCTCCAACACCTTCAGGCGATTGACCACCGACTCATGGGCCTTCAAGGGCTGCAACTGCTGCAGGCGCAGGTGTATGGCGGGCTGGCCCGGCTTGGCCTGAACAAGTATGACGCCGCCGCCGCGTGTGGTTTCAAACGGCGTTTCCACGCCCACCGTGCCCTGCGCCACCTGGACACCAGTGTTGTCGGCCAAGGTCCATCGTTCTCCCGCCACTTCGAGCCCGAAGGCCTTGCCCTTGGCGCTGGGGGGGACCTGGAATCGTGTCACCCTGACGCCATGACGGGCACCCACAGGCAGGAAGTGGAAGCGCCGTGCGCGGTCGAGTTCGATGTCGGCGCCGGTTTGTGCAATCACCGGCAGCAGGACTTCGCGCGAGTTCAGAATCTCGATTTCGCCCGCGGTATTGGGTCGTTCGGGTTCGGCCGAGGTGCGGTCACCGCCGCCCTGGTTGGGTGCCATCGACTCCCGCACCCGGGAGTCCAGGCGCACCAGGGTGTCGGCCCTGTAGACAGGCGCCGCCACGAAGGCGTAGTTCACCGCGGCGGCCATGACCAGGCCAAACACCGTCAGCGCCAGTGCGCCCCGGCGCAGCACGGTGTCCACGGCGCTGCGCAAGCCGAACAGGTCACCCGGTGCGGGTTCGTGCGGCGCCGGCGTGTTGGCCCGGCGTTCGATCGGGTAGGTGCTCATCGGGGGAATGTCCGCGTGGTGTCATTGACGATGCCACGCAGTTCGGTGGACGCACCCAGCACGTTGTTGACCACACGCGCCCAGCGCACCACGGGCGCCGTGTCGACATAGACTACATCGCGCGCCTTCAGCACAAAGCGGTCTGCGAGCAGCAGCGCGTCGGCCGCAGCCGCGTTCAGGTGGTAGATCTTCGGTTTTGGCCCGCTGCCATTGCGCAGCACAAAAACCTGTCCGGCGTTGGCGGACAGTGGGTTGACGCCGCCGGCCTCTGCCAGCGCGTCGGCCAATGTCAGGCTGCCGCGGGGCATGAACAGGGCCGTGGGTTTGATCACCTCGCCGGTGACAAACACTTTCGCAGCGCGCCGCTCGGGCAGGTTGACCACATCGCCATGCTGCAAACGCAGGTTGGCGCGCATGTCGCCGCCGTAATACAGCGCCAGCAGGTCAACCGGGACCGTCTGCATGCCGCGTGTCACCGTGGCCGCGCTGAGGTCGGCCTCGGCAGTGACGCCGCCGGCACGTGCGATGACCTCGGTCAGGTCGGGCGGTACGTCGGTCACGGGCACGGCGCCCGGTGTGCGCACTTCGCCGGACACGTAGATGCGGCGGCCCCGGTATTGCAGCACCGACACGTCGACCTGCGGTTCCTTGATGACCTTCAGCAGCGACCGCGTGATGTAGTCGCGCACCGCCTGCACGGTGTGGCCGGCCGCGGTGAAAGCACCCACAAACGGGTAGTACATGCTGCCATCGGCGTTGATGATGCGACCCGACAGTTCGTTGCTGGTGTTGCTGGGGTTGTTC